>CAZNPC010000005.1:0-51367 GCA_964574765.1 uncultured Nitrospirales bacterium
TCAAGGTAATACTGATGCGGGAGGAAATCCTTATCCTGAGTCAGACGATAACCGGTCTTCCGCATTTCATCAATCACTGTGTTTTTTGCCAGTTTATGTTCAACTGAAGGCGGACCGACAGGTAAAGGTTTCTTAAAATAGTCAACTATAACCACCCTGCCGTCGAGTTTCAAACTGTCTTTTATTCTGTTGAAATACTCTTCCCTGTTTTCTATATGGTGATACGTATTGCACAGAAAAATAACATCGACTGAATTTTTCCTCAGCTCCGGATCATCGGTCCTGACTGTCCGAACGATATAGTTCTTTAAATTAAGTTTCCCGGCGTCTTCTTTCATATATTCGACCATTGAATTTTCCATATCAAGTCCGAGGGCCTTTCCTTCAGGGCCGACAGCCCTGGCGAACCTGCGGGTAAAATAGCCTGTGCCGGCTCCAATGTCGGCAACTATATCCCCGGGTTTGAGGTCCATGTTCGCTACAACTTCATCCGGCTTCTGCGACTCATCTCTCTTCGGGCTTTCAAAGACATCAATCCACATCTGAATATCATCGAAACTCCGCGCGGAAGGCGGAGCCTGTTCTTTATGCTGGGCCCTGCAGCCTGCCGGCAGGCTGACAAGTACAGCCATTAGCACTGCTGAAACAGCAATAGTAAATTTCAGTGTCTTCTTTCTCACAGGTCCTCGACAGATCACATATTTAATTTCATTCAACTGCTTTTTCTTCGATTTTTGATATTATTGCCAGTATAACCGCGATAAGTAACGGCACAACCACAACACCCCAGCCGATTGCGATTGCCCAGTCAGGATAGCCTTCATAATTTGTTTTTATCTCTTTAAAGAACTGGATTATGACCAGCAGTATAAGAATAGGAGGAATAATAAATTTAATTGTAACATTCCACCATCTGCCGGTATTGCGCCAGCTGACTTTGTTAATGTATGCACGCAGTTTATCCGCTTTATATATCCAGCCGACAGCTATACATTCAAATATTCCCACCAGAACAAGACCGAAATTGGTAACAAAATGATCCACGATATCAAGAAAATATAGTCCGGCCCCTGTAGTAAAAATTGATCCCATTAAGAACGCTAATGTGCAAACATAAAACGCTACTCTCTTAACCGGGACATGCCCCATTCTGTCAACTATAACGGTGTTAACAGCTTCTACCAGTGAAAAAGCGCTGTCAATGCCGAGCAATAACAATGTCAAAAAGAATATTGCCGAAAAAAACGGAGCCCATGGCATTAAAGACAATGCCTCTGGAAAAACCACGAACGCTAATCCCGGGCCTGAGGCCACAACTTCTTCGACATTGACACCGGTTGATGCCGCCATATAACCAAGCACAGCGAATACTACAAAGCCTGCAAAAAGACTTATAGCCGAGTTTGTAATTGCAGTTGTGTAGGCGTCAGCGGCCACATCCTGGGTTTCCTTGTTATAACTTGCATACGCAACCATAATCCCGAATCCCAGACTCAGCGTGAAAAATATCTGCGAAGCCGCCGCTAGCCAGATCTCTGGATCGTACAACGCTTTAAAATCAGGGTTTATATAATAATATATGCCTGAGAAAGAGCCATCAAGCGTAATCCCCCGTATGAAAAGGATAATGAGCAGTATTATCGGCAGCGGCATTGTGATTGAAACTACCTTGCCGACACTTTTGACCCCCCCCCATACTGAAAAATAAATAATTGCCCATATTACGAACAAGGCTGAAAAGATCGGCCAGTTGATCCCTCCGATCGTTCCGATATTGTCTGTTATCTGCAGTACTGAATTAAAAAAGTATCCCTTTGCATCCCCTGCCCATGGCAGATCAGCCTGAAATGAATTAACAAAATAATGCAGACACCAAGCCATGACTACCGCATAATACACAACCACCACAAAACCCGAAAAAACAGCGCCGAAGCCGATACCTCTGAGCCTGTGGTTTACTGTCCTGAAAGCATCAATCGCGCCTTTCTGCAATTTCTGGCCGATCGCGAACTCAAGTATCAGAAGCGGGATGCCCAAAATAAATAATGCCGATAAATACGGAATTAAAAAAGCACCCCCTCCATACTTATGAGCCAGGTAAGGGAATCTCCATACATTTCCCAGTCCGACAGCACTGCCGATAGCTGCAAACAGAAAGATCGTGCGTGAGGTCCACCTTAATCTTGACATTAATCCTTCAACCTCCCTTATCTTCCGGAATTCGGGTCAAATAAAATATACAGGTCATTACTTGAAATATGTTGCTGAAGCGGTTTCCGATTCCCAGACCGTCACGGAAGAAATAGAGATATCATAGCCGGCCATTTTCTTCTCTATGGAATCGTAGATCCATTTTGCAATGTTTTCTGAAGAAGGATTTATCTCGGTAAATGGGAAAATCTCGTTCAAAACTGCATGGTCAACAGGTGATATTATTTCATGACTGGCCTTTTTCAACTCATGAAAATCAATGGCCAGCCCTATCTCATTAAGTTTTTCTGCAGTCACTACCACCTGAACTTTCCAGTTGTGGCCATGAAGGTTTTCACATTTCCCCTGATAGCCTCTCAGCTGATGAGCAGAGGAAAACTGTGTCTCTATCATCAGTTCGTACATCCGTCTCCTCCTGAACGCCTAAACTTAAGATTCCCTGGCAGTTATTGAATTACTCAGTCATTCAATAACTGCCGAGTCATTAAGTCAATAAGTAATTATGTCATTAAAAAAATGACTAAATAACTTGTTTTTCCCCATAGTTATTGTCCGTCCTGGAATTTAAAGATTAGTTCATCCTCCCTCGTAAGCCCCTGCTTTCTTGCCAGTTCTTCTACAAGGTTAGGGTCATTTTTCCGGGCCTCGATCTGCCTCCTGATCTCTTCATTCCTTTTTTTCAGGCCTGTAATTTCCGCCTGGATATCAGCCTTCATTGCCTTAAGTTTGATATATCTGATCAGACCGTTTTCCCCGAAAACAAGAGTAACACCAAGATATATCAGGATCAGTACGCCCAGTGTAAAGAAAACCGTTCTCTTTATCTTCTTTTTTGTCGCTACTTCTTTGCTTCTTCTGTTGCGCATATTTCAAACCAAACGCAGATTATCACAGATCAAACGATACAGATAACCGCAGACTTCTGTGCTCATCCGTGTTCCTTTAAGTTATAAAAAACCTCTATCCCCTTATAAACAGCTTTATCTCCAAGCTCCTCTTCTATTCTCAGGAGCCTGTTATATTTCGCGATCCTGTCTGTCCTGGATAAAGAACCTGTTTTGATCAACCCTGTATTACACGCAACCGCCAGATCGGCAATAGTTGTATCTTCAGTCTCACCGGACCTGTGAGATACAACCGATGTGTATCCTGCTGCTTTTGCCATTTTAATAGCCTCAAGGGTCTCAGTCAGTGTTCCTATCTGATTGAGCTTTATTAATATGGAATTAGCGATACCTTTTTTTATGCCTTCACTGAATATACCCGGATTCGTAACAAATATATCGTCACCAACCATCTGGATATTATTTCCGAGTCTCTTTGTCATATTCTGCCAGCCCGGCCAGTCATCCTCGGACAGGCCGTCCTCAATTGACAGAACCGGATAATCAGCGCCCAGTTTTTCATAATAATTAATTACTTCATCAGAGCTGAGATGGCCGCCCTCAAAACTGTATTTTCCGTTCTCATAGAACTCCGATGCTGCCACATCCAGAGCGAGATAGACATCTTTGCCTTCTTTGTACCCGGCCTTATTTATACTATCTATTATTAATGATAATGCCTCTTCATTCGATTTCAGTGACGGAGCGAACCCTCCTTCGTCCCCGACTGATACGCTCAGGCCTTTTGATTTCAAAACGCTTTTAAGGCTGTGAAAAACCTCCGAGCCCATTCTCAGCGCTTCTCTGAAATTGGGGGCACTGACAGGCATTATCATGAATTCCTGGATATCGAGATTATTATCAGCGTGAGCGCCGCCGTTAAGAATGTTCATCATGGGGACCGGAAGTTCTCTGGCTTCAGCGCCTCCGATATACCTGTATAAAGAAATACCGGCTTCCATAGATGCGGCCTTTGCAACTGCAAGAGATACACCGAGGATAGCATTGGCGCCGAGTTTACCTTTGTTACCGGTCCCGTCAAGCTCTATCATTAGATTATCTATATGAGACTGCTCTCCAGCCTCGATACCTTTAATACGGGGAGCTATTTCCTCCATTACGTTGCGGACCGCTTTTTGTACCCCTTTGCCGTTATACCGCTGCTCTCCATCCCTTAGCTCTATTGCCTCCTTTTGGCCTGTGGACGCGCCCGATGGAACTGCAGCCCATCCATGAGCGCCGCTTTTAAGAGTCAACTCAACTTCAAGGGTAGGATTTCCCCTGCTGTCCAGGATCTCCCTCGCTATGATATCTTGAATCTCACTCATTCACATGCCTCCAAACCTGTCATTATGCATCCTGTTTTTATTTACTTTCTGAAGGTTTTTCAGTTGACGCAGGAGTAAAGAGTAGTTTCTTTTCTTTGTATGCCGCCTTTATAAAAGAACTGAAAACAGGATGGGGCTCCAACGGCCTTGACTTGAATTCCGGGTGAAACTGGCATCCGAAGAACCACGGATGATCATTAATCTCAACTATTTCCACCAGCTGTTTATCAGGACTTAATCCGCTGATCTTAAGTCCCTTTTTCTCAAGGACATCTCTGAACGAGTTATTAAATTCAAACCGGTGCCTGTGTCTTTCAGATATCTCTTTGACTCCATATGCTCTATACGCAAAAGACTCTTCATCCAAAACACACGGGTAAGCTCCGAGCCTCATCGTACCCCCTTTGCTTGACGTGACATCTCTCTTCTCCACGGTCTGCGTCCGGAAGTTGTACCATTCCTCGATCAAATAGATAACCGGATGCGGGGTAGACGGATCAAATTCCGTACTGTTCGCATTCCGTAGTCCGCAGATATTACGCGCGAATTCTATAACAGCACACTGCATGCCAAGACATATGCCAAGAAATGGAATCTTCTTTTCTCTCGCAAAACGAATTGCCTCAATTTTCCCTTCAATCCCTCTCTCACCAAATCCGCCCGGCACGAGAACGCCGTCGACATCGGACAAAAACTTGTCCGCACCTGACTTTTCTATCTCCTCAGAATCGATCCAGTGAATATTGACCCTGATATTATTGGCTATTCCACCGTGAATAAGAGCTTCGTTCAGGCTTTTATAAGAGTCCTTCAGGCCTACATACTTCCCTATCAAACCAATAGCAACTTCATCTTCAGGGTCTTTGACCTTCCTTACAACATCCATCCATTTCGTAAGGTCAGGCTCGCCCTGACCCAGATGAAGCTTTCCGGCTATCAGACTATCCAGTCCTTCCTGCTTGAATACGGTAGGCACTTCATATATGGAATCTACGTCTCTGGCAGTTATTACCGCGTCCAGATCCATATTACAATGCAGGGCTATCTTCTTCTTGATTGACTGAGAAAGCGGCCTGTCCGTACGGCATAAAAGCACATCAGGCTGAATTCCGATTGCCCTTAATTCCTTGACGCTGTGCTGGGTCGGTTTTGTCTTGAGTTCCCCTGCTGTACTGATAAAAGGTATTAATGTCAGATGCACATATAGAACATTCTCCCTGCCGACATCATATCTGAACTGCCTTATCGCTTCCAGAAACGGCAGACTCTCAATGTCACCGATGGTCCCGCCTATTTCTACCAATACAATGTCATAACCGGTAGAAACAGATTTGATGGAGTTTTTTATTTCATCTGTAATATGGGGGACAACCTGTACAGTCTCGCCGAGATAGTCCCCTCTTCTTTCCTTGAGAATAACACTGTAATAGATCTTGCCCGTAGTGAAATTATTCTCCTGCTTAATGCGAATTGATGTAAATCTTTCGTAATGCCCGAGATCAAGGTCGGTTTCAGCTCCGTCATCGGTAACAAAAACCTCTCCGTGCTGAAACGGACTGAGGGTCCCGGGGTCAACATTGATATAAGGGTCTAATTTCTGGAGAGTAACCTTAAGGCCCCTTGCTTCCAGAAGCGCACCGATCGCCGAAGACGCGATGCCCTTCCCAAGTGCGGAAACAACCCCGCCTGTTATGAAGATAAATTTAGCCATTCTTCTGCCTTTCTAAGATCCTCAATAGTATCAATACCAAAAGTATCGTAAGGAGTTTCTTTGACCTTAATTTTAATACCGGAAGTCAGCGCCCGCAGCTGTTCAAGCTTTTCACTCATCTCAAGCCTGCACTGGCCCATGCCCGAAACATTCATCAGCACATCTTTTCTGAAACCGTATATGCCTATATGCTTTAATACCTCAACATGTCCCGTCGTGAAAGTTATACTGCCCAGTCCCTTCCATTCTTCTCTGTAATACGGGATCGGAGACCTTGAAAAATACATTGCATAACCTCTGTTGTCCACGACAACTTTGACCACATCCGGTGAGAGTATCTCCTTTACATCCGCAGTCCTTTTGGCGAGAGTGCTGATCTGCGCCTCCGGATCATCATTTAACAGCTTCACAATATCATCCACCATCTCAGGCTTGATAAAGGGTTCATCTCCCTGAACATTTATTATAATATCACAATCAATGGCTCTGGCAGTCTCCGCTACCCTGTCAGTACCGCTTGCATTATCCGGTGATGTCATAACCGCCCGCCCGCCAAAACCGGTAACCGCGTCAAATATACGTTTATCATCTGTTGCAACATAGACCGCTTTTATGAGGTTAGCGAACGCAACCTGCTCATAAACATGCTGAACAAGTGGTTTTCCTTTAAGGACAGCGAGGGGTTTTCCTGGGAAACGGGTCGAGTTAAACCTTGCTGGAATTACTGCAACTGCCTTAGGCATCACTTAGTTTACACATTCAATTTTAAAATGTAAATTCCAAAATTACATTATGTTCAGGCTCATATTTGTTCATTTACAGAACAAATTATGTATTATAAGATAAATATAGCTTAAGGAGACAGCATCAGTAATATGCCAAGGGCCATTGCACTCTACTCCGGCGGGCTTGACAGTACGCTGGCCATACTTACAATACTCGATCAGGGTATTGACGTCACAGCGATTACTTTTTTAAATCATTTCGGATGTGATATAAATGACAGGTCTTCCTGCTCGAAAAACCCTTTTTCAGCTGCTGAAAAATTCGGTTTTGACGTGAAATTGTCGCACCTGTCTGAAAAATTCCTTGAAATAGTAAAAAACCCCAGGTTCGGCCACGGCAAGAACATGAATCCGTGCATTGACTGCAGGATCCTGATGTTAAAAGAAGCAAAAGAATTGATGCATATGTCGGGTGCCGACTTTATTATTACCGGAGAAGTTGTCGGACAAAGGCCAATGAGCCAGAGAAAAAACAGCTTTCCCATGATTGATAAACAGGCCGGCCTCAAAGGCCTGGTACTCAGGCCTCTCAGCGCAAAGTTTCTGGAATTGACTGTTCCTGAACAAGAGGGCATCGTACGCAGGGACGCACTTCATGGTATTATCGGCCGGTCCAGAAAGCCGCAAATGGCTCTTGCGCGTAAACTCGGCCTCACGGACTATCCCGCCCCTGCGGGCGGATGTCTTCTTACCGAACCGAATTATGCCTTCAGATTAAAAGAGCTTTTATCTTTTTCAAAAGATCCCTGCTTCAAAGATATCAATCTCCTGCGTGTTGGACGTCATTTCCGGTTCTCTCCTGAGTGTAAAATCATAGTCGGCAGGAATGAAAAAGATAATGAGGCACTCTTGTCTCTGACAGACCCTGATGATTATGTACTGCACATAGAAGGCGTCGGAAGTCCGACAACCCTCATATCAGGCAAAGTAACCGACTTCACCCTGTCGGTAGCAGCCTCATTATGCGCCAGGTACTCAGGCGCCAGACACCTGTCAGAAGCAACCGCTTCGGTCTCCTCAAAAGGCGGGCGTTATTCTATGAAAGTGCGCCCAGCGGAAGACGAGACCCTGGATATGTACAGAATCGAGATGAAAACAACAGCCAAAACCGTAATGAGTGACGCGTAACTCATTGCGAAATTAAGAATGAAAAATGTAAAATCAACAATTAGCATCTCGAAACTGCTTTCCAACAATTTTGAAATGATAATTTTGCATTGTTAATTTTGAACTTTTCAGTTCTAAAGCCTGACCGTAACCCCTTTGGCCCGGAGATATTCCTTTGCCTCTTTAATAGAATATTCCCTGTAATGGAATATTGAAGCGGCAAGTGCGGCGTCTGCCTTACCCTCTACAACGCCTTCCCGCAAATGTTCAAGAGTTCCCACTCCTCCTGAAGCCACCAGCGGTATTGAGACCGCTTCAGCGATTTTACGCGTCAGCCTGATGTCATAGCCGTCCCTGGTACCGTCCCTGTCCATGCTTGTAAGCAGTATCTCACCCGCTCCCAGCTCTTCCATCTTAATGGACCACTTTATCGCGTCAATAAGCCGCATTTTTCTTCCGCCGTGAGTTGATATTGCCCAAAGCGGTTCACCATCATCAGGCAGTCGGAGCCTTACCTCACCTAAGAACGGATCACTGAACCAGGGCTCCTCAGGCTCATAACTCATGCCCTCTTTTACAAGTTTGGCATCAACGGCAACCACAATACACTGGCTTCCAAACCTTTCGGACGCCTCTTTTATAAATTGAGGGTCTCGCACCGCAGTCGTATTGATCGATACCTTGTCACATCCGGCGTTCAGCAGATCCCTGATATCGTCGAGCTTTTTAATTCCGCCGCCGACGGTCAGCGGCATGAATACATCGTTCGCTGTTCTTTCAACCACATCGAGGATGATCTTTCTTTTCTCATGAGAGGCGGTTATGTCCAGGAACACAAGCTCGTCAGCCCCCTGTTCATCATAGAACTTCGCGTTTTCAACAGGGTCGCCGGCATCAGTCAGGTTCTGAAAGTTCACCCCTTTCACAACCCTGCCGTCCAATACATCAAGACATGGTATTATTCGTTTGGCTAACACTTGTGCACCTCAAAAAAACATTGCAAATTCTAAAATTAACATTTAGCAATTTAAATTTATTGTTTTGACTTTGCTGTTAAAATACTTCTCGCAATTATAGCACATAATTCATTAGCCTCTTTTAATTGTGATTCGACATGTTTTGAATCCAATATTCGAGTACGATAAATTATCTTGAGCCAAAATCGTGTCTCCTTAAGTTCTTTTAGAACGACTCCCAATTTATGAATGAAATCTCGTGATTCCGCGCCACACGCTTCTTCATAATTAGCTCCAGGAGAAGTACCTGACCGCAGGATTTGTCCTCCAATATGTTTCCCGACCTGTGTTTTTGGCAATGAATTGACAAGCTTAATAATTTGAACGGCAAAATCAACAAATCGTTCGATTAAACGATCACATTTATAGTTTTTTCCACTGATAGCCATTTTTATCTGCTTTATTTACAATGTTAATTTTTCAATGCTAATTGCTAATTTTGAGATGATTTTACTGTCTCTATCGCTACTTTAAGGGAAAGCGCTCCCGAATACAGCGCCTTTCCCGTAATAACTCCCCAGAGGTCTTTTATTTTCATCAGGCTCTCTATGTCGTCTATTGATGAAACACCGCCTGAAGCGATTACCGTTATATCAAGTTCATTCACCATTCCTGCCATTGCCTCGACATTCGGGCCTGTCATCATTCCATCCCTGGCTATGTCAGTGTAAATGATCCCGGCTACGCCGTAGGCCTGCATTTTTTTTGCGAATGAGATGGCATCCAGTTCTGTAACCTCTTCCCAGCCCTTTATGGCAACCTTGCCTTCTTTCGCGTCAATTCCTACAAGCACCTTACCCGGAAATCTCTCGCAGGCTTCCTTTATCATATCCGGCTCTTTTGCGGCAGAGGTACCGATTATAGTCCTGTCGATGCCGAGGTTTATGAGCTTTTCAATTCTCCCTATATCCCTTATACCTCCTCCAAGCTGGACAGGTATGTTAACAGCCTTTCTTATCGCCTTTATTACCTCAAAATTTTTTTGTTCGCCGGTAAACGCTCCGTCAAGGTCAACTATATGCATAAGCTCAGCGCCAAGACCGGCCCAGTGTTCCGCCATTGCAACAGGGTCATCCGAGTAGACAGTAACCTCCTCTTTCCTCCCCTGGAGAAGCCTTACGCATTTACCATCTTTCAGGTCTATCGCGGGAATAACTATCATACGCCTGAGTATATCAAAAGCAAGTTTATCAAATCAATTAAGCGAGCTAATGCACATCAAGCTGAATTAGCGTTTGTTCTAAAACAAATGATTCTCGGATAAGTTCATCAGTCATAATGCCGGGAACTTTGATTGAGCTATCTTTTCAGCATCTGTTTCTTCCATATGTTACGAATTCCCTTGTGTCTCGTAACCCCGCTGAATTAAAGGATTTTTATTATACTCTCAAATAATCTCTATGTTTGGATTACTTGTGCGTCAAAATGCTTGACAACTATACATATATGTGTTAATTTTAAATCAGGAGGTAGTACATAAGTTTATATTGTATGACTTATATATATTTGAGTTTACACGGCGTAACCTTAAAAAAACGGGAGACAAAAAATGAAAAACTCTATACTTATATTAATCACAACAATATGCGTTATCGTAATGTCAACAGTTCCTGCTTCTGCGGATATTTATCCTGACGGCATGGTCTCCTGCTGGAAATTTGATGAGACTTCAGGCAACACGGCCTACGATTTTCTCGGTAATAATGATGGAAAGGTCCACAATGAATTATGGACAACCGGGATGTTTGACGGCGCCCTGGACTTCCGTAATGGAACATGGAAAAAGAACAATGTTGTCGTTGTTCCGTATAACGGCAGTCTGGATTTTACAGGGGAAGTAACGGTTGAGGCATGGTTATATGGAAAAAACCTTGGAGACTGGGATAATGTACTGATTAATTCTTCATACGCATATCCCTATTGGTATGATAACGGCTACGGAATGTATTACTACGATGGAGCTATTAACTTTTATGTTGGACATATGGAAAAATATTTTGCGTTCGCGCCTTTTTCCCAGAATGAATGGCACCATGTAGTGGGAACGTATGACGGCACGACAATCAGGGTGTATGTTGATGGAGAGGAAGGTGAACCCTATATTTATACCAACGGTGTTGCAAACATTGAATTTCCAATGCTAATTGGCGGCTCATGCGGATATCAGTACTGGGGCGGATTTATGGATGAGATCGCTATCTATGACAGGGCGCTTGGATTCGAAGAAATTCAGCAGCATTATATACAGGGGGATTCGTCATATTGTTTCGCCTTTCCGGACGATATGTTGTATTCAGTCGAACCTTCAGGGGCCATTGAACGTTTAATTGTTATTGATCCTGATACAGCTGAAGTCCAGACCGTTCTTATGCTCACAGGTCACACAGGATTCAGCTCTACCTCTCTTGCTTTCAGTCCTGACGGCCGGTTGTTCGGATGGGATACCACTCATAGCAAGCTCTACAGAGTAGATATCTTTTCAGGGAATATAAGCTATGTCAGTGACGGGCCTGAACTATATAAAGCAGTAAACGGACTTGCATTTGACGGTTACGGGAACCTATACGGTTTACACGGTAACACCGATGAGTTGCTTTCCATAGACCCTGGGACAGGCGATATTAGCGTAATCGGCAACCTGGGCATAGATATAAAACACAACGGATTGGCAATCGATTTCGAGACCAATCAACTCTATGGAATATCAGGGAAAGGGACTGATGCAGACTTTCTATTTAGAATAGACAAGAACTCCGGTCTTGCTGAAATAATCGGACCTCTTGGAGTTAATACGGGAAGCGTTGGCGCTGAATTCGATCCTGTTACGGGTGAGCTGTTCACAATAAGGGGATCGCGCAATCTGATGAAGGTCAATATAAACTCCGGCGAGGCGAGTTTCGTTGGCACAATAGCCGCCAACACAGTGAACCTTGCCGCTGTCTGGCCAGCGAGCAGTGCGGAGGATAATGACGAAGACGGATTTATAAACCGTCAGGACAATTGCCCGTATATCTTTAATACTGGCCAGTATGACAGTGATGATGACGGTGTTGGTGATGCATGTGACAATTGTCTGATTAAGTATAATGCGTGGCAGGAAGATTCAGACAATGATGGCATAGGCGACTCATGCGACAGTTGTTCCAACGCATCAAATCCGGATCAGGCTGATGCTGATGAAGACGGAGTTGGAGATGCCTGTGACATTTGTCCGTCATTCTACGACCCGGAGCAGACTGATACAGATGACAACGGCGTGGGAGATGCATGCGACGCGTATTGGCTCAAAGCCAGTTCAATTGATATGCTGGAAGAAGCAAAAGAAGGCATGGACTGCAGAACGAAAACGATGAGATACCGAGGTAGAACCTACACAAGATATATTGGGAAGTGCGCCATAAGAGACATTAATAGAGTGATCCGGGCTATTGACCGCAGCCTTACACCCGCTTACTGGATTGATGAAAACAGCCTTAATCCTGAGCCCGGCAGAGACAGTGGAATTAAGGTGTTTCAATATGAACGCAGAGCTGTCTCATACTGCATAAAGGGACCTAACCGTGTTGTTGATCCTGTTTGCTATAATGTAACAGACAACCTTGTTGCGGCTGATTATCTTCTTGCACAAACCGCAATTGATGAGGCCAGTG
Organism: uncultured Nitrospirales bacterium; assembly: GCA_964574765.1. Lineage (GTDB taxonomy): Bacteria > Nitrospirota > Thermodesulfovibrionia > UBA6902 > BMS3Bbin08 > CAZNPC01. The sequence continues at coordinate 12,693 of CAZNPC010000005.1, forward strand.
CTGCTGATATGGATCCTGATAACCGCAAGTGCGCGGAACGGGAACTCAAAAAAGCAGAAAAACACATGGACAAAGCTGAACAGCTGTTGGATAAAACGCATTACGCCTCAGCAATATCTCAATACCGTAATGCATGGAGCAAGGCACAAAATTCCCTGGACTATTCATCGGGAGAAAAGAAATGTGAAACAGAACGGTCCAGAAAATGGAACAGATGGAGCAGGCCCTGGTATAGCTATTGGTTCAGGTAATAGACCATGAGGCCGGGGCCGGCAGCGGCCCCGGCCTTTTTTTAGTTGAGTTTTATAATTACCTTTTTCTTTGCTAAAGCCACGACAGTCACGGCTTGATAAAATCCTCCGGTCTGTTGATAATATCTCTTATGCATTAACTCCAGTCTGATATGCCGGCATATAAAAAGATATGATGAAATTAATATTACTCGCCGCAGGCGGGGCAATCGGAACTCTGCTCCGTTACGCGCTATCGGGCCTCACCTACAAAGTGATTGACAGTACTTTCCCCTGGGGAACACTGTTTGTTAACCTGTCAGGTTCACTGGTCATAGGACTGTTGTGGGGTTTTGTTGAAATTGAGAGTGTTCCTTCTAACCTCAGAAACTTTGTATTCATTGGAGTTCTCGGCGGTTTTACAACTTTCTCAACTTATACTTTAGAGAGTTTTAGCTTATTCAGACACGGGGAAATCAAACTTGCAATGTCTAATGTGCTGGCAAACAATGTGCTGGGTATTGTTCTGGTCTTTGCCGGTTTCTTTATTGCAAAATATTTTATTAATCTCATAAGGTGAAACTATGAAATTACCTCAGGAAGGCGTATTACTTAGAATACTTATTGGAGAGTCTGACACTGTCAAAGGTAAATCCCTGTATGAAGTAATAGTGCTGAAAGCCAGGGAGTTGAACATGGCAGGCGCTACCGTATTCAAAGGAATAATGGGTTTCGGTGCTGCCAGCCGCATTCACACGATCAAGCTTCTCCGGCTGTCAGAGGATATGCCGGTAATGATCGAAATTGTCGACACTGAAGAGAATATCAACAGGCTTCTGCCTTTTCTCGATGAGACTGTCAAAGAAGGCCTTATTACCATGGAGAAGGTCAAGGTTATCAAGTACCGGCACGATAAAACAGCAGAAAGCAATTAGCGGGAGTTCACTTACGACTTGTTCAATATATCGCCAGGGATGTCTCCACTCCTGATATTAGACCTGATGTACAAGACAGCATCACAAACTTATAATGCGACCTGCCTGTCGGAGCCTGTCCGCCTTGGGCGGGCTATGCGGAGATCCCGATTCATCGGGGCCAGTTTGTTTGGCATGGTGGTGGGCCGCGATCCCTTTATTAAATGATTGACAAAGCAGATGGTTTTGTACTATCTTAAGAGCCGAACAATCAACCTTTAAACTGGTCCTGCGAGACCGGAAAGGATGCGTAAGTTGCTCTACAAAACCTGTAAAAAGCTTCACAGTAACACCCACGCCATAAACTTTTCTATCCCACGGAAGGAAGGTTTTTTTTATGTCTAAAGAAATACTTGGCAGCAGAGAAATTGAGCGCGCCCTTACGCGGATAGCGCACGAGATCACTGAAAAAAACAAAGGGACCGGGAACCTGTGCCTGGTGGGTATTCAGAAAGGCGGAGTTATTCTTGCCAGACGTCTCGCCCTTCAGATAGAAGCAATCGAAAAAGGACAAATAGAGGTAGGAGCGCTTGATATCACTCTTTACAGAGATGACTTTAATACTAATCCTGAACAGCCTGTTGTAAAAAGAACCGATATCCCTTTTTCCATAACAGATAAAACAGTAGTCCTTGTAGATGATGTCCTTTTTACCGGAAGAAGCATCAGGGCCGCAATGGATGCCCTTATAGATTTCGGCCGGCCTGCCCGCATACAGCTGGCCGTTCTAATAGACAGGGGTCATCGTGAACTTCCGGTAAAGGCCGACTATGCCGGCAAGAACATACCTACCGCATTTAAAGACCGCGTGGAAGTCTATTTAAGAGAAGGAAGCATGGAAGACAAAGTGGTATTGTTAAATGGTTAGTAACATTGATTTCAAGTTCAGATCAAAAGACCTGCTGGGTATCAAGGACCTCTCTACTGAAGAGATAACCCTTATCCTCGATACAGCAGCCGGTTTTAAGGATGTTCTTGGAAGGGATATTAAAAAGGTCCCGACCTTAAGAGGTAAAACTGTTGTTAATCTCTTTTTTGAACCGTCAACCAGAACACGGACTTCTTTTGAGCTTGCCGCAAAGCGGTTAAGCGCTGATGTCGTGAACTTCTCTGTTCCTACGAGCAGTGTTGTAAAAGGGGAAACAATGGAGGATACTGCCCTTTCTATCCAGGCCCTTGGCGCTGATTTCGTTGTGATCCGGCATTCATCAGCGGGTGTTCCGCACCTGCTCAGCAGGGTATTGAAAATATCCGTAATAAACGCGGGGGACGGCGCGAACGAACATCCTACCCAGGCACTGCTGGACCTGTTCACTATCCGCTTTCACAAAAACAGGATCGATGGACTGAACGTCGCGATAATTGGAGACGTCGCGCACAGCAGAGTCGCAAAGTCCAATATTTACGCATTAAGTAAGCTCGGTGCCAGAGTAAGGATTGTCGGACCCCCTACCCTGATGCCTGCCTCGGTTAATGACCTTGATGTAGAGGTATTTGACTCGATCGAACAGGGAATAAAGGATGCCGATGTGATAATGACTCTCAGGCTGCAGCTTGAACGTCAGAGTAAAGGTTTCCTGCCGTCACTGGAGGAATATTTTGATCTTTACGGAGTTACGAATGAACGCCTTTCACTTGCAAAAAACGACGTGATCATTATGCATCCCGGACCGATGAACAGAGGAGTAGAGATCAGCTCTGAAGTAGCTGACGGGCCCCGGTCTGTTATCCTCGAACAGGTAACTAACGGCCTTGCCGTAAGGATGGCTATTTTATACATACTGGCAGGAGTTAAAAAATGAGCCCCGTTAGACCTGATTGGTATTATACTTATGTTCTACTAAGCAAAACAAAGGGGAATTTGTATACTGGCGCTACAAAAAATTTAATACAAAGGTTAAAACAGCATAATGATGGATTAGTTATTTCAAGTAAAAAAATGCGGCCATTACAATTGATATATTTTAAAGCCTGTCTTAATAAAAGCGACGCCTATCGTAGAGAAAAATATTTACCCCGTTTAGACTTTAGTAATATCTGGCGACTAATGAAATCAATTAATTGGTTAACCGTTCTAAATTGGGAAAGTCTAACGGGGTTTAAATCAGGAATGGGTAAGCGATATCTAAGGAATCGTCTTAGTGGAGGTCTAACGGGGTGAGCACACTAATAGTCAACGGCCGGGTGATCGATCCTTCTCAGGATATAGACGGCTTTCAGGATATCCTGATCGAGGAGGGTAAAATCAGGGAGTTGTACGCAAAAGGCAAAGGGCCCAAAACTAAAAGCGTTGTCGACGCATCGGGATGCATTGTCATACCCGGCCTTGTGGATATGCACACACATCTCAGAGAACCGGGATTTGAATATAAGGAAACAATAGCGACTGGAACTCTGGCAGCCCTGAAAGGCGGTTTTACGTCTGTATGCTGTATGCCGAATACAAACCCTGTAAACGACAATAAATCGGTCACAGAATTTATTATCGATAAGGCTCTCAGACAAGGGGCATGTTCTGTCTATCCTATCGGGGCCATAACACAGAGACAGGAAGGCGAGCAGATGACCGAGTTTGGAACATTGATAAACTCCGGCTGTGTCGCCTTCTCTGATGACGGAATGCCAGTAACAGACAGCCTTGTTATGAGGCGTGTTCTCGAGTATTCAAAAATATTTGACGTACCTGTAATCTCTCACTGTGAGGACCTGCAATTATCCGCGGGCGGTGTGGTTAATGAAGGTATTGTCTCTACCACTCTCGGCCTGAAGGGAATCCCGAATGCCGCTGAAGAGATAATGGTATCAAGGGACATAGCCCTGAGCGAACTGACCGGCGGCAGACTGCATATAGCTCATATATCTACAGCCGGTTCCGTGGAACTGGTGCGGAACGCGAAATCACGCGGAATAAACGTAACTGCTGAAACATGCCCTCACTATTTCACTCTTACCGACGATGCACTTAAAAGCTATGACACTAATCTGAAGGTCAATCCTCCCATACGGTCTGAAAGAGACGTGGAGGCAGTCAAACAGGGGCTTAAGGACGGAACAATAGACGTGATCGCCACAGACCACGCCCCTCACCATGCTGATGACAAGAACAAGGATTTTGATTTATCCGCTTTTGGAATATCAGGTCTTGAGACTGCGTTTGCCCTGGGACTCAGGCTTGTTGATCAGGGTGTCCTGGACTTAAAGCAGTTTATTAACAAAATGAGCACAACTCCCTCTAAATTAATGCGCATTCCAAAAGGATCCCTGATGCCGAATGCTGATGCTGACATAGCGGTAATTAACCTTGAGAAAAAAATTACTGTCGATTCATCCGGTTTCATGTCAAAGGGCAAAAATACGCCTTTTGACGGTTGGCTTTTAAAAGGAGCCGTTGAGAAAACCGTATCCAGAGGAAAAATACACAAATGGGAATAGAAAAAGAGGAACATACAATTCAGAACAGGAATGGCGAATGAATAAAGTAAAAGCTCTTTTAGCATTGGCTGACGGTACGATATTTGAGGGGTGGAGCTGCGGCTCCGAAGGCGAAGCAATTGGCGAAGTCGTGTTTAATACATCAATGACCGGCTATCAGGAAATACTCACTGACCCGTCCTACAGGGGACAGATCGTTGTCATGACCTATACCCAGATAGGCAATTACGGGATTAACTCTGAAGATACCGAATCGGACGGCCCTAAAGTTGAAGGGTTCGTTGTTAAGGAATGTTTTAAGACCCCCAGCAACTGGCGTTCGAAAACAGGTTTTTCAGATTATCTCAGAAATAATTCGATCGTGAGCATTGAGGGCATTGACACACGGGCTTTAACAAGACACATAAGGGACAACGGCGCGCAAATTGGAATCATTTCTACGGCTGACACTGACCCTGTCAGTCTCGTGAAAAAAGCCGGAAAACACCCTGGCATATCTTCTGTTGATCTTGTTAGAACAGTGACATCAAAAAAACAGTTCAAATGGAAACAACCTCCCTGGAAATGGCAGGACGTCGAATCTTCGGAGCAGAAGACAGCGGGATCCGACCTGTTCAGCATATCTACACTCTTGAAACGCTTTACTTCCCGTCCTCGCAGGAAGGCGATAGTAGTGTATGACTTTGGAGTGAAAATGAATATTCTAAGACACCTTGTTAATACCGGTTACGAAATAATTGTAGTCCCCGCCGGAACGCGTGCAGAGGAAGTTATTGAAAAGGCCGACGGAATTGTTTTGAGTAACGGACCGGGTGATCCTCAGACGGTCACTTACGCTGTTGAAACGGCAAAAAAACTTATCGGGAAAAAACCCATGTTAGGCATATGTCTGGGTCATCAGATACTTGGTCTTGCTCTCGGGGGACGCACATACAAACTCAAGTTCGGTCATCACGGGGGAAACCATCCGGTTATGGACCTTGCTACGGGAAAAGTTGAAATTACATCACAGAACCATAATTATTGCGTGGATACGGAGAGTATTAAAGACAAGGTGGATCTCACGCACAGAAACCTTTACGACGGAACAGAAGAAGGAATGAAGCATAAGGATTTGCCTATAATGTCTGTTCAGTATCACCCTGAAGCAGGCCCCGGCCCGAATGATTCATCATATATCTTTAAGCGATTCGGGGAAATGATAGACAAAGGGTAAATATTATAAAAAAGTCATTTAGTTATTAAGTAACTAAGTCATTAAACAACCATATAACACAAATTCTCAATTACTGAAATTATGAATAACAAAGAGAGATATCATATCAAGATCGATAAGAACAGGCTTGTCTTTACTACTGCCTTCTTTCGAGCGGAGATAGAAAGTGTACTTCACAAAGGAGTCTACACCAGTGAATTCTCGTCCATGCTTACCGCGTCTTTAGCCGGGGCATTCACCTTTCTGGCAATTAAATCAATCGTTAAGGAAACCGGCTTTATTACCATACTGATAATAATATTGGTTTTTATTTCAGCATTTCTCGGTTCAAGAAAATTTGTGTTCTGCGACAGGGTAATGCGGGTTGTCATCGATAAGTGCGACAAGTCGGTCACCATTTACCATCCCGGTCTTTTCAGAAATAATCCGGAAAAGATACCCATGCAAATGATACAGGGAATATATCCTGGAAGCAGGAAATTTACTCCTGACAATCCCGACGGTATCAGGTTTGTGGAAAAAATATCCCTTCAGCATGGAAGTTATATGCCGGGACTCGGTGAAGAAAGAGAGTTCATTACTCTGTCATTTAAACTCTCTGACAACACTGAGAGACTTATTTACGCGGTAAGGATTGAAGAAGAACCGGATATACCGCTCAAAGAGATAGAACAATTCCTGTCATCCGGAAAAGTGATATAAATAAATGCCTAAAAGAACCGATATCAGGAGCATTCTGCTAATAGGGCCCGGGCCTATTATTATAGGCCAGGCCTGCGAATTTGATTACTCTGGCACCCAGGCCTGCAAGGCACTGCGTGAAGAAGGCTACAAAGTAATTCTTGTCAATTCAAATCCTGCCACTATAATGACTGACCCTGAAATGGCTGATGTCACGTACATTGAACCTTTGAATGCTGAAATCCTTGAGATGATTATTGAAAAGGAGCGGCCCGATGCCGTCCTTCCCACTATGGGAGGCCAGACAGCGCTGAACCTTGCGGTTGAACTTTCCGAAAAAGGGGTCCTCGAAAAATATAAAGTGGAAATGATCGGGGCCAAGCTGCACGCGATCAAAAAGGCCGAAGACAGAGAATTGTTCAAAGACGCCATGTCAAAGATAGGCCTTGAAACACCCAAAAGTATGTATGTGAACTCTCTTGATGATAAAGACAAGGCCGTTGGTTATGTCAAGTTTCCGGCAATAATAAGGCCTTCATTTACTTTAGGCGGCACAGGCGCGAGCATCGCATATAATATGGTGGAATACAACGTTAATCTCCGTAAGGCGCTTGAACTCAGCCCTGTACATCAGGTACTCATCGAAGAATCTGTCATAGGATGGAAAGAGTATGAGCTTGAGGTGATGCGCGACAGCGTGGACAATGTAGTTATTATCTGTTCAATAGAAAATATTGACCCCATGGGCATCCATACCGGTGATTCAATTACAGTCGCGCCTGCCCAGACACTAACGGACAAGGAATACCAGAGGATGAGAGACGCCGCTCTGGATATTATCCGCGAGATCGGCGTTGACACTGGAGGTTCCAATATCCAGTTTGCGGTAAATCCGGAAAACGGGCAGATGGTAATCATTGAAATGAACCCGAGGGTGTCCAGAAGCTCTGCCCTCGCGTCAAAAGCTACGGGATTCCCGATAGCCAAAATCGCGGCGAAACTGGCAGTCGGACTGACACTGGACGAAATTTCCAATGATATAACCAGGGAGACACCCGCTTCATTCGAACCGACCATTGACTATGTTGTCGTGAAGTTCCCCAGGTTTGCGTTTGAGAAGTTTCCCGCGGCTGACGCGACACTTACAACACAGATGAAATCAGTCGGTGAGGCCATGTCTATCGGAAGAACATTCAAGGAATCATTTCATAAGGCAATCCGCAGTCTTGAGATTGAGAGTTATGGTTTCGAACCGATTAAGGCCGACGTTGACGAGATAAAAGCAAAAATAAAAATTCCGAGTTGGGACCGCATATGGTATATTGCGCACGCTCTCAGGCTTGGAGTGAATATCGACGAAATACATGACCTGATAGGTATGGATCCCTGGTTCTTACTTAATTTTAAACAGATCATTGATATGGAAACAGAGATCCGGAGTCTGGCAGCCGGGATCAGGAAGAACAAGAGTCTCAGTCTTGCGCCGTATCTTATGAACAGGGACCTTATACAAAAAGCAAAGGAGTACGGCTTCTCAGACAGGAGAATAGCAGACCTGCTGGACATAGACGAACAAATCATAAGGCACTTAAGAAACAATTACGATATCAAACCTGTATATAAAATGGTGGATACATGCGCCGCAGAATTCGAGGCATATACGCCTTATCTGTATTCGACATATGAAAGGCCGTTCTTCAGATTACAGAACACAGAACACAGAACACAGACAGATCATGACAAGAAAGACGGAACACAAAATACTCAAAAAAACAATCTGGGTTCTGGGCTCTGGGCTCTGGGTTCTGCTGTTGAGTGCGAGGCAAATCCGACTGACAGGAAAAAAGTCGTAATTCTCGGAAGCGGTCCTAACCGGATAGGCCAGGGAATAGAATTTGATTATTGCTGTGTTCATGCCGTATTTGCCCTTAAGGAACTCGGGTATGAAACAATAATGGTTAACTGCAATCCTGAAACCGTGAGTACTGATTATGATACCGCCGACAGGCTTTATTTTGAACCGCTCACACTTGAGGATGTGCTGAGAATTATCGAGATTGAAAAACCAGAGGGTGTAATAGTCCAGTTTGGAGGCCAGACCCCATTGAAACTTGCCGTTCCGCTTGAAAGTGAAGGGGTCAGGATATTAGGCACTTCACCTGATTCAATAGACCTGGCTGAAGACAGAAAGAGGTTCAAGCAGCTCCTCCATAAACTGGACCTTCGTCAGCCTGAAAGCGGAACTGCAATGTCTGTTGATGAAGCCATAAAAGTGGCAAGAGAAGTAACTTTCCCGGCCATGGTGCGGCCGTCATATGTTCTGGGCGGAAGAGCCATGGAAATAGTATACGATGAAAAAAGCCTGAAAGAATATATGAAAAAGGCTGTCAAGGCCTCTCCTGAACATCCAATCCTGATTGATAAATATCTTGAAGATGCCATTGAAGTTGACGTTGACGCTGTCTCTGACGGGTCCAACGTGATCATCGGAGGAATTATGGAGCACATCGAAGAGGCGGGTATTCATTCAGGTGATTCCGCATGTTCACTGCCCCCTCATTCTCTCCCGGCTGAAATAATTAACAGAATCAGCAATTATACCAAATCCCTTGCGAAGGAAATCAATGTTGTCGGTCTTATGAATGTTCAGTTTGCCGTTAAAGATAATCATATTTATGTTCTGGAGGTAAATCCCCGGGCTTCGCGCACTGTACCTTTTGTCAGTAAAGCCTGCGGAGCGCCTCTGGCAAAAATAGCCGCAAAGGTCATGCTTGGCAAATCACTTCAGGAGGCCGGACTTACATCGGAAATTGAGTTGTCTCATGTTGCCGTCAAAGAAGCTGTTTTCCCGTTTGACCGGTTCATTGGTGTTGACCCGCTTCTTGGGCCTGAAATGAAGTCTACCGGAGAAGTAATGGGTATTGATAATGATTTCGGCCGGGCGTATTCAAAAGCTCAGGCATCAGCAAACAATACCATGCCCGTCGGTGGAAAAGTGTTCATAAGCGTAAAGAACAAAGACAAGCCTGCCCTTCCGCCAATGGTAAGCAAACTCATAGAGCTGGGGTTTGATGTTATAGCCACAAGAGGGACCGCGAAATTCCTGAGAAAACACGGCGTGAAGGTAGACACGGTAAACAAAGTTACAGAGGGAAGGCCGGACATCGTTGACTATATAAAGAACAGAGAGATTAATTTCGTAATAAATACTGTTACAGGCACAAAAGCGCAAAGGGATTCCTTTTCAATAAGGGAAAGCGCGCTTCAGCATCGTGTCACATATACGACTACCATTCCCGGCGCAAGGGCGGCTATTAACGCGATAGAGGTATTACTTAAGAAACAGGTTAATATTAAATCCATTCAGGAATATCATCAAAACATAGAAATGGGAAGTAAGAAGTGAGAAGTCAGAAGTTAAGAAGATGAGAAATTACGAAGATGGATTGTCGTTAAAGAAGCTCGTATCGAATCTGGAAGTCGAAGCAGGAAGCTGGACTAGTTTCGAGGACAAACCCGCCATAGGCGGACAAGCATCGATACCAGCATCGATACCAGCCCTGTACCATTATCGGTACGGGGCAAGCATCGATAACCTTAAACGTGTCTCTTGATACTATTAACGATTAACAGTTAACCAATAACGGTCTTATGGCTGTTGCGAATGTCGGGCTTTACCCCGTTAGAAAATCACGCTCTTCTAACGGGGTTTACATCATAAATCATAGCTGATAGAATTTAAATAGAGTGTTAAAATGAAAAAGTTTCCAATAACCCCTTTGGGATATAAAAAATTGCAGGAGGAACTTGAAAACCTCCTTAAGGTCGAGCGTCCCGGTAACGTCAAGGCCATCGCGGAAGCGAGAAGTCATGGCGACCTGTCAGAAAACGCTGAATATCACGCGGCCAAGGAACGTCAGTCTTTTCTTGAGGGCCGGATTCAGGAACTCCAGACCAAAGTTGCTACTCTTCAGGTGATAGACCCTTCCAGCATTTCTCAGGACAAAGCCGCTTTTGGAGCAAAAATAAAAATATTGGATATAGATACAGATGAAGAAAAGATATTTACTCTCGTCGGCCCTGATGAATCAGACATTAAGAACAACAGGGTGTCCATTACATCACCGGTCGGAAAGTCCCTCATCGGCAAATCCGTAGGTGATTTTGTTACTGTCAAAGCACCCGCTAAAACCATGGAGTACGAAATCCTAGAGTTAAGCTTTGAATAGACTATTTAAAGCAGCCATACAGGACAATAAACTTCTGTCGCCAAACCATTATCTCATTACCTTGAATCCTTTGGGAAAGATCAGGAAACCAAAACCGGGTCAATTTTTCATGTTGTCTGTGGATAAAGGCCTTGATCCTCTGCTGAAGCGGCCATTCAGCCTTCACAGATTTATGGGAAACAGTTTTCAGATACTCTATAGAGTCGTCGGCAAGGCCACAAACATGCTGAAAGACAAAGAGAAGGGAGATATTATTGATGTAACCGGCCCCCTTGGAAACGGATTCCCCCTGCCCCGGCCAGGCTCAAGGCCGCTGCTGGTTGCAGGAGGCATAGGAGTAGCACCCATGTTTGCCATGGCAGAGACAGTCAGGGATAAAAAACCTGTGTTTTTTCTCGGTGCCAAAAGCCGTAAAGAAATTCTATGCGTAAAAGGACTGAAATCAATAGGGATCAGTCCGGTGATATCAACAGACAACGGCACTCAAGGCAAAAGAGGACTTATAACAGATGTATTAAGAGATTTTTTGTCCCGTCAATCGCTCGCCTCGTGCGAAGCCAACGGGTCAATCGCTCGCCTCGTGCGAAGCCAACGGGTCAATCGTCATTGCCTCTATGCCTGCGGCCCGAAACCAATGCTGAGAGAACTCTCAACCCTGGCCCGTGAATTTGATCTTAAAGGATATTTGGCGCTTGAAGAAAATATGGCATGCGGAATCGGGGCATGTCTCAGCTGTGTGGTTAATACAACTAATGGTTTTAGACGCATCTGCAAAGAAGGCCCTGTCTTCTCCGTAGAGGAGATAATCTGGTAGAATTAAATAGCTCATTGTTCATAGTTCATAGCACGTAGCGAACAGGTCAGAACAGTGCAAAATGAATAAATGCAGGCGAACCAAAGGTGAGCAATAGTAATAATGTGTTATTCCTTACATTGTGTTTACCCGAAGGGTGACCACTAATTGTCAATCGACAATTAAACGGCATGGCTAAGAATAAAACATTGAACACGAAAGTCAGCATCGGCAGGTTAAAGCTCAAAAACCCAGTTATCACTGCTTCAGGCACATTTGGTTATGGTGAAGAGTATTCGGAGTTTGTTGATCTTGATAACCTTGGTGCTGTTGTTGTCAAAGGGTTGTCACTTATACCCAGAGAAGGTAATCCTCCACCCCGCATTGCGGAAACGCCGGCCGGGATGCTTAATGCCGTAGGACTTCAGAACATAGGCATAGAGAAATTTATCGCTGAAAAACTGCCTTTTCTCAAGAAACTTGATACCAGGATAATAGTCAATTTTTTCGGCGACACTATAAATGAATATGTTAAAGCCGCTGAGAGATTAAGTTCTGCTCGCGGCATTGACGCGCTTGAGATGAACATATCATGCCCCAACAAGCAGGCTGGATGGAGTATTTTCGGCACGGACCCTAAAGTGACATATAAGGTCGTTCGGGCAGTCCGAAAAGCAACCAGCCTTCCTCTGATAGTCAAACTATCACCTAATGTTACTGATATCGCGCTTATGGCGAGAACTGCCGAAGATGCAGGAGCTGACGCCGTATCTTTAATAAATACATTAACCGGAATGGCAATAGACATAAAGACGAGAAAACCAAAACTTGCCAATATCACAGGCGGCCTTTCCGGCCCGGCTGTCAGACCTGTAGCCGTAAGAATGGTATGGGAGTGTTATAATTCAGTTAATATACCTATAATAGGCATGGGTGGTATAATATCGGCTGAAGATGCTCTTGAGTTCATCCTTGCCGGAGCAAGCGCAGTGGCTGTGGGAACAGTGAATTTTATAAATCCGCACGCTGCTCAGGATATCATAGACGGTATCGGACATTTCATGAATGAAGAAGGCATAGTTAATATTAAAAAACTGATAGGAGGGTTAAATGTTTGAAAAACCAATCATCACGCTGACCACTGATTTCGGGCTTAAGGACCCTTTTGTCGGCATCATGAAGGGCGTAATCCTGGAAATCAATCCAAACGCGCATATCGTGGACATATCGCATAATATATCACCTCACAATATTTTCGAGGCCGCGCAGGTAATGAAAATGTCTTACAAATATTTCCCCTCAACAACAATCCATGTAGTTGTTGTTGACCCCCAGGTGGGCGGAAACAGAAAACCCCTGCTTGTAGTAACTGACGACTTTTATTTTATAGGCCCGGATAATGGAGTTTTTACCGCGGTACTTGATGAACAGCACACTAACAGCATATTCAAGGTTATGAACATAGATGCTACACACTATTTCCGTTCCCAAAAGGGATCGTCTTTTCACGGCCGCGATATTTTCGCTCCTGTCGCGGCATGGCTTTCAAAAGGTGTTGAAAGTTCCAAATTCGGTGAACAGATAAGAAACTGGCACAGGATACAGCTTCCTGAAATTACTTCACTTGGAGAGAATGCCTTTGAAGGCGAAGTTATTCATATAGACATATTCGGAAACGCTATAACAAATTTATCCTATGAAACTCTCGTCAAACTGAATTCGGACATTGAAGATAGGAGAATCGAAGTTACTTACGAGGGCAGTAACGTTGACTTCGTTAATTACTATTCGGAAAAGAACGTATCCAGCCTTGCAGCTCTGATAAACAGTTCCGGATTTTTTGAATTGTTTATTTATCATGGAATGGCATCTGAAAAGTATGGATTGAAAGTAGGAGACAAGGTAGTCGTAACGGCAGTATAAAAAATGCGTATACTTTTCATAGGCAGCTTTTCTCCCCTTTGCGAAGAAGAGAACCTCCATAATTTCACACTGTTAAACCGTCTGCGCAATGAAGGAAACGAATGCCGCGTCATAAATATCTCCGCATCACTCTCAAAAGACAGCGGGACTGTAAACATAAAAGGCTATTTTGACTTTGCAATTAAACTTTTACGGCTTAGCCGCCGCAGCGACGTAATTCACTTTCTCACCAAAGGGTATGTCCGGCCCGGACTAATGAAGCTTATAACCGCCGTTATTCTGGGTAAACTCATGCGATGCAGGATCATTATTACTCTTCACGCTGAACTCTTTTCTGTATTTGGACGGCTCAGAAGCAGGATGGGAGGACAGCAGTTGCTTCATCTTTCGTTCTCACTGGCAGACAGCATAATCTGCGGCGACAGGCATACATATGAAGTCGCACTCAGTCACCACAAGACAAAAGACAAGTTTCATATGATCCCTTCAATTATCGGAATTCCCGAGGACATCAATGAAAAAGATATACGGCTGCTAAAAAAGCTTGAAAACAAAAAAAGGGTTATTTTGTTTTCGAATGTAAGTTACCCTTCTCTGCTTTTTGATGTTCTCAATGTCATGCTTTCTGAATATCTTGATACTGATACAGGAGTAGCTGTTTGCCTGATCAATGAAAAATCACAAAAACTGGAAAAAGTAGCTGCTGAAACGGCAGGCAGACTTGCGGACAATATTGTGTCCATTGAGCCTGACAACGTCCATATTCTTTCTGCAGTTTACGGTATGGCTGATGTAATACTCAGGCCTCTGAGCTGTGAAGCGCTGACACTTTTTAAAGATATTGCGCTGTCAGTCAAAAAACCCGCGAGGGCCGGCACAGATATATTCTTCCCTGTAAGCCTGACCTTAATAAAAGAAGGCGAAGTCACTGACATATGCGTGAATGTAATGAAGGTCATTATTAATGCGGCGGATAAAAAACCCGTCGGGTCAACTGAAGATTTTTACTCAAAGATCAGGAAGTTGTATTCAAAAGATAGTTAATAGTGAACCGTTAATAGTGAATCGTAACAGCTTAAAGACAGAAAAGTCTGACGAATATTTTCCGTACGACACCTTATAAAAAAACGTTATCAGAATTAAGCACTTCTCTTAAATTACATAGCTAAAACAAGAATTAAATTGTCCCGTCGATTACAGAAGTTATGAGACAGTATTTTCTGTCGACGTAAATTTAAACTGTCAATTCTTAACTTCATAGCCTCTTATCTTCCGTCAGCCCTCGCGGCTAATTTTGTCATAACAAAATTGTGAGGGTCAACTTGTAACTCATCACCGATCACTGTCTATTGTTATGTATCTTTCTCAAACAATGTGTAATTCCCGGGAATCCGGTCCTTAAGGACATCGTTATAATGATTCAATACTTTATTCTGCGCCTGCTCCGGCTCAATATCTGCTATCATCAGAACCTCCTGATCCTCCGGCGCCCTTATCATGATCTTTCCATCCGGTGTAACTATCTCACTCATTCCTATGAACGTGAGAGCATCACTGCCCTTTCTGTCTTCTGTTCCAATCCTGTTGGCAGTAACTGAAAAGACCCTGTTTTCAAGACACCTTACAGGCATGGAGTCCGGACAGTACGGCAGAACAAGATTTGCCGGATGCGCAATAATCTCAGCGCCCTGAACAGCAAGACTTCTTGCGGATTCCGGGAAAAACCAGTCAAAACATATCATGATCCCTATACGGCCTGCCTTTGTGTCCCACACCCTGAAACCTGTATCACCGGGCGTAAAATAGAGGTTTTCTTCAGAATACAGATGGGTCTTGCGGTAAACACCTAAAAAACCTTCCGGCCCGGTAAGAACAGCAGAGTTATAGAATCTGCCGCTATCCCCTTCAGCAAGGCCGGCGGCTATATAAATTTGCTTTTCCCGAGACAACTGCACAAGAAACTCTGTTGTGCGTCCGCCAGGTATTGGTTCGGAAAGTTCAGATACCTCATCTTCCGAGACAAACTGATAACCAGTCGCGAAAAACTCCGGAAGTACCAGCAGGTCCAGGTCAGCACCTTGCAACGCCTTTTCTACTTTTTTGAAGTTCTTCTCTTTTTCTCCAAAAGACGGATCGAATTGATAGAAGCCTGTTTTCATATATCTAAGATATCATCTACAACACTAATTGCCAACCCCTTCACCCAGGCTTGTCTGCCTTAGGCATGACTAATTGAGCCATAACTAACCCATTAACCACTGAGCACGCTGAAATCACAGAAATTATAAACAGCCTAACAACACTACTGTCAGTTATTACCTCTTTTACTATTTTTTTCAGTGTATTCTGTGTCTTCAGTGGTTTCCGACTCAGGATCCTTTATGAATAATATCGATCACTGTAACTTCCGGAGGAGCAAGAAACCGGATTGGCGGCCCCCATGTGCCAGAGCCCCGGCTTACATATAATGAAGATTTATCACTTAATTTCGAATACCCCGCGTGCACTGGATAATAGAATTTCGTTAAAAGGCTGAATGGAAAGATCTGTCCCTTATGGCTGTGGCCTGACAGCTGAAGGTCAAAATGACCAACAGCGTCTTTATCAACGCGGGGCCTGTGCTTAAGGAGAATTGTAAACAGCTCGGCCGGAAGCTGTTTAAGTACCTGCTGTTCCGGCACATCCGTATAAAGCCCATATCTTTCACCTGTGCTGTCATCAAACCCGGCGATGTTAATAATATTTCCAACAGTGATCCCCTTTGCTCTTAATATTTGAAATCCCGCCTTTTCAATAAACTCCAGTGACTGATCAAGTCCCGCATAAAATTCATGGTTGCCTGTTATGGCAAACTTTCCGTATCGGGGCTTGATCTCTTGAAATATCCCGGCAATGCCGGCAATATTGTTTATCTGCCCGTCAACAAGGTCTCCTGTAGAAACAAGTATATCCGGCTCGGCAGACCTGACTTCAGCAAGAATTCTTCTTATCCGGCTCTCTCTTACGATCAAACCTATGTGAACATCTGAGATCTGCACTATTCTCAGCCTGCCAGTCTCTTCAGACAGCTTACTGGTATAAATTTTCACCTTTTCTGTTTTTATGTTTAAGGCTTCATAATATCCATATGCAGCGATTAACAGAGAAAGCAATAAAGGCAAAAGAAACAATACTCGCGCTGACATTTTAAATACAGCCAGATTCCTGCCGGATAATAATTCTCCCGCGTAAACAATAAGACGATAAATATCAAACGTAATCGAGCAGAAAAAGAAAAGAAAAACAACACCCATCCATATATAGCCTGTATAAGACAACACAATGGCAGAAAAATCAAAACCGTGCTTTTCCAACATTCTGACTATAAAAGGAGCGAATGTCATAGCAAGCATGAAAAACATCAGAAAAATACCGGAGGTTAAACCAAATGAGAACGCGGCCCTTGCACGGAGGAATGCGTATAAGTGCATTCCCCCATATATTGCAAAGACTGAAATAAAAAAAATATACATATATGTTAAAACTTTATTTTAGAAGACGCGCTTACCATGTCAATAACAGGGATATCAGGGGCTTTTTCACCAAGCAGCACCTTTATAAGAGGCTGAGAAATGCTTCGGTATCTAAGCGTCACTTCAACCCTCAACGGAGAAACAGCGTCATCAGGGATTTGAAAAGAATATTTTTCAACCACAAATCCCTTTGGAGGTATCCTGTAATCATAGAGTATCCTGTCTGCCAGGGCAACGTTGATGACAGGCTCCCCTCTCTCGTTTCCAAGCTGTGTGTGATACAGCACAGCGTCTTTATCCAGTCGCCCATCATTATCCAGCATACCGGACTGATAAACAACCTTTCCCTGCGCATCAGATATATTAACCGCAAGCCACATCTGCCTTATCTCAGTAAGGCCGGTAGGCAGGTAGTGTCCTGCCCCGGAATTGATGACCTTGACCTTTATCGCGGAAAGACTGTTCTTCCCATACAGGCGGTCTTTTATCAGTTCCAGGTCCGCGGCATTCTGCAGTCTTTCAACTGCCATGGCCGCGTGCTTTTCGCTTCCAAGCAGTTTTGTGACCACTGAGTTGGCGCCGACAAAATAGTGCGTCCATACGTGTTCTCTCTCAGGTCCGTTAATACACGCTTTGCCCGGACTATCAGGCCTTTCGGTTTTTCCGGTTGACGGATAGCCCGGCCTCTGCCTCATATGGCAGTCCTGACAGTTTACAGTTGTCTCCGGGTCGCCGGTATTGTAGGGACTTGCATTCCACTCATCATACGTGGCCTCTATCGGCAGATTATTGGCAGCGTGAGAAACATTATGACAAAGCCCGCAAAACTCAGACCTCGTATGAAGCTCTGAATATTTAGTCGGGTGGTAACTTGATGATGAATTCTTAAACGGGCCGAGCATTGTTGACGGGTCATCCACTCCTCCTCCGGGATCAACTTCATATCCCGCGTCCCCGAGATGTTTAACCTTGTTTATGTTGTGACACCAGTTGCAGAATATACCCTGTGCCGGAAGCCCTGAAAGACTGTCATAATCATCTTCAGGAGATGATATCGAATATGAGCGGAATCCAAGAGGAGTATGGCATTTAACGCACATTTTCATTTCAATCATTTCATCCTGTGTCTTTACCTCTTTGGAAAACAGCTTTGTGGCCGCCCTCCATACCGGATCAGCAAATGCCTTGCTGTGCATTGACCCGTTCCACATCTCATATATTTCAGGATGGCATGTTTTGCATACAGAAGGATCAATAAACTGATCAACCCTGACTTTCTTAAACTGAAAAATGCCGTGCTCCGCAGTCGTCCCGGTATCTGCGACTATTTCCTTTTCTACCGGAGGCGGTAACTTTGCCTTTTTTCTGCCCGCCAGATATACCGCGACCTTTTCAGCTTCATCTTTGGAAATAATTCCGGGGATAAATTTGGACATCCTCGTTGTTGTCCTTCTCCACGCGGCCAGGTCTTTATCCGCCTTTAACGCGCGGTCAAGGGAATGGCACTTGTCGCATTTCTTTTCAAAGATATCTTTTCCTTCCTGTGCAGAGGCAGACACAGACAATGACACAAATATTATTAATAAGAATAAGACGGCTTTTTTCTTCAGGAGCCCCTCCTTATATGTTTTGAATCAGTATGTGATCCGGGAATATATCTGCAATTTACTTCAAACCCGGCCTGAACACAATGACGCATATCATATATATCCTGGAATAATCGCTAATTATTCTTCATTTACAATATGTTTGGTCATCATACCGTGAAGTTGCTTTAAGTTATTTCTCGAAAAGCTCAGGCATGTTCTTCCTGGCAAGGGCAAGCCTCTGGTCATATTCAAAATCGCCTTTACCAAGATAATTGGACACGATCTTGGATACTGCCGACCTCCAGTTGCCAAAAAGAGTTTTCAGTGTCAGCCTGACATTGTAGTTCAGCGATTTCGTGATAATGAAGAAGTATACCGCAGGCTCAATTGTCCTCTTGTTGATAAAATAGATCACATTTGTCAGGAATGTATGAACAGGTTTTCTGGATGCCATCGGTACATTTAAATACCTGACAAGGAACCTTGGTATGTACGGAGCAAGATAGAGAAGTTTATTAAGGTAGGTCATGTCTATTTTAACCGGATACCTGTAAAGATACGCCTCAGCGTCTACAATATTGTCACTGACCGCCCTTGCCGCAAGCGGAGTGCCCGGAAAGAATGTCAGATGCGCCAGAGAGATAGCGAACGGCCTCTTTAGTTTTGACATTGCGCTTACAGTCTCCATTTCAGTTTCCTCTGTTTCATAAGGGTTATCAACTATCATTTCATAGAACGGCGCGGCCCCGGATTCAGAGATCAGCTCAGCTGCCTTCATAACGGATGAAAATGGGATCTTCCTTTCGTAAATATCGAAATTAACACTGTCGCTTCCGCTCTGCACACCCATAATCACCCAGCTTAAGCCTGCGTCTTTAAGCATAAACAGCTTTTCCCTGTCCAGCATTGTCGGTATTGCCCTTGCGATAAATGGCAGGTTGATATGTTTTTTGTATTCATCGCAGAATTTCCTCATCCATTCCCGGCTGTGAACAAAGAAACAGTCGTCTTCAATATTTATATAAAGGACATAAGGGTCTTTTCTGACTTCCTTCAGCTCTTCCATTACATTCTCAACAGACCTTGCCCTGACCTTCTTACCGTACACGGTCATGAGAAAAGAATTGGCGCAGTAACCGCAGAAGAAAGGACAGCCCCTCGATGTTATCAGCATATGGCAGGTTCCACCGTACAGCGCGTACTTGCGGAACAAGTGCGAGTTAAGCGAAAAATTAACTATTTCATCCTTATGAAAGACAAAGTAATAATCAGGCAGATATTCCTGAAAAGGAAGGCTGTCAAGGTCAGCTTCAGCCGGGGCTTTGGCCTGCTCTATAATTTTTCCGTTATCATTGACCCATATGTTGGGTATTTCCGGGATAACACTTCTGCCTTTATCCCTCAAGTGGTCCAGCAATGATACTACCGCACTCTCCCCTTCGCCGACGCATACATAATCCGCGTATTTCAGGCACTCCGATGGAGTAATTATTGTGTGCACACCACCCCATATTACAGGAACTTTGAACTTCTCACGTATAAGACGGGTAAAGTTCTTTGCAGGATAAAATTCTATTGACATAAGCCCTATTCCGATCATGTCAGGATCATAGTCACGTATGAACTCCTCTATAGGATACGCCATTGTCTTTTCCAAATAACCGGGAAGGAGCAGTATCCTGACATCATGCCCATTGGCACGCGCATTCGCGGCAATATACTTCAGGCCTGTGACATAGGCATTAGACTGTAAAGAGATAAGAAGTAACTTCATGAATTTTTATTATATAAGCAGGCGTTGGTGTTAGTCAAAAAAACGAGTGACGAGTGACGATTGATGATTAACATCTCGAACGGCCGAATACTTGACAAATTTAGTAGACTATTATACCTTTTATATATGTTAAGGTTATCCACAAAGGGAGAATACGGCATCAGGGCCATGTTTGAGCTCGCCAGAGACTATAAAAAAGGCCCGTTAAGCATAAAGGAGATCGCCCGGAGGCAGGGAGTTTCAACTTCGTACCTTGAACAGTTATTAAACAGGCTCCGCAAAGCCAATTTAATTAAAAGCCAGAGAGGGCCCGGCGGCGGTTATGTACTGCATAATAAACCTTCTGAGATAAGTCTTGGAAAGATCATGAATACGCTTGAAGGCCCTGTTGCCATCTCTCAGTGTCTCGGCCCTTCAGCAAAAGACTGCAGCCGCGTTCAAAGCTGTGTCACAAGGCTCTTATGGAAATCACTTGGTGAGAAGATAGAGAATTACCTTGAGACCGTCAGTCTCAATGACCTGCTGAAAGAAGAAAAGAAGCTTTCAAAATAGCGCAAGGGAATTATGGAGGTAGCAGCAAAAGTGTCTGCAGATACAGATCTTAAGTTTCTTGACGGGTCGATACAGGCTGACGCAACAACTGACATCATTTACATGATGTGCCCGATGCATCTGCTCACTATACAGGACAGGATTAAAGAACTGGAGATAAATCAGGTGCTGGCGGTTCTTACCGACTATGATGGAGCGCTTCAGGATATTCCGGCATGGTGCAGTAAAACAGGCAATGAGTTCATCGGCATTTTGGAAGATCCGGATTATTATACTTTTTACGTTAGAAAACTTAAGGAGACGTCATGAAAGAAATATACATGGACCACGTGGCAACAAACCCTCTCCACCCTGAAGTTCTGGATGCTATGATGCCGTACTTCAGGGAACAGTACGGCAACCCTCTGAGCCTGTATGAACTGGGAATAAACGCAAGAGAGGCCATTGAGAAGGCGCGCGCGGAAACTGCCGCGCTTATCAACGCGAATCCAAATGAAATTATATTCACCTCTAACGGCGCTGAATCAAACAACTATGCGTTAAAGGGCATTGCTTTTGCCAACCAGAGCAGGGGAAAACATATCATTGTCTCCAGGATCGAGCATCACTCTGTCCTGAATTCAGCCCGTTTCCTTGAGAAATCAGGTTTTGCCGTAACATATCTGCCTGTTGACAAAAACGGCCTTGTTGATCCTCAAGCTGTTGAAAAAGCCATTAATGATGAAACCATTCTTATATCCATAATTCATGCCAGCCCTGAGATCGGCACTATACAGCCAATAGAAGAAATAGGCAATATAGCAAAACAAAAGGGCGTGGTGTTTCACACTGACGCTGTTGTATCTGCCGGAAACATCCCGATAGATGTAAAGGCATTCAATGTCGACCTCATGTCACTTGCCGCCCATCAGTTTTACGGCCCAAAGGGAGCCGCAGCCCTATATCTCAAAGGCGGTACCCGCATCGTTCCGCTGATATACGGAGGCATTCAGGAAGGCGGCAGGAGGGCCGGTACTGAAAACGTGCCCGCGATAGTCGGCATGGGCAAGGCAGCTCATCTTGCAAAACAGGACATGCAGTCCCGCGCCGGCCATATCAGGCCGCTGAGGGACAGGATAATCAGCACCGTGCTGAAAATAAACAATGTATTTCTTACCGGTCATCCTGAGCAGAGACTGCCGGGACACGCAAGCTTTGTGGTTGAATACATAGAAGGCGAAGCCATGCTCCTGCTTCTGGCTGCCAAAGGCATTTACTCTGCCAGCGGTTCTGCCTGCAGTTCAAAGGCGCTCAAATCCTCTCCGGTTCTTCTCTCGATCGGAACACCTGTGCATCTTGCGCAGGGATCTGTTGTATTTACAATAGGCAGTGGAACAACTGAAAAAGACATAGATTCTTTTAACGAGGTATTCCCTCAGACCATAACCCAACTAAGGAATATTTCTCCTTATGCCAAAGGATGGGGAGAAATGGAGGACCCGAAATGTACAGCAAAAAAGTAATGGACCATTTTACAAACCCGAGAAACGTGGGCGAAATGCCGGACGCGGACGGTATTGGAGAACAGGGCAATCCGGTTTGCGGAGACGCGATGAAGATATATATCAAGGTAAAGGATAATATAATAACTGACGCGAAATTTCAGACATTCGGCTGCGGCGCGGCAATAGCGGTTTCGAGCATGGTGACGGAAATGGTCAAAGGCAAAACAATAGAAGACGCTATAAAGATCACTAAAGAATCAGTTGCCAGTGAGCTTGACGGTCTGCCCGCGCAGAAAACGCATTGCTCAAACCTTGGAGCTGACGCGCTTCACAAGGCAATAGAGGATTACCGGCAAAAACACGGCAGTTAACTTATAATGAAAACCCTGTCTCTTGGATACTCGCCCTGCCCTAATGATACTTTTATATTCTATGCACTGGTTCACGCTAAAATTGATACAAAAAACCTGCAGTTCAGAGAACTGCTTCTTGATGTTGAGACCCTGAACCAGAAGGCACTGCGTACCGAGCTTGACCTGACCAAAATATCATGGCACGCACTCGGTCATCTTAGAAAGAAATATATCGCCTTAAGAGCAGGCGGCGCACTCGGCAGGGGTTGCGGCCCTCTTGTGATCGCAAAAAAGGGATTTTCTATTAAAGACCTCCGGGATAAAAAAATCGCCATCCCCGGCAGGCTTACTACCGCGTACCTTCTGCTACAGCTCCATAATCCGGCCCTTGTATCTCCTGATATGTCATCGAATATTTATGAAATGCCTTTTCACAAGATCATTGAAGCTGTGGCAAACGATGAAGTCGACGCCGGGCTGATCATACATGAAAGCAGATTTACATATCCCTCATTCGGATTAAAGCAGGTCATTGACCTTGGCCAGTGGTGGGAACAGGAGACCGGGCTCCCTATTCCGCTCGGCTGTATTATCGCGAAACAGTCTCTTGGAAGCGGCCTTCACAAAAAGGTCAACAAGATCATAAGACAAAGCACTGAATACGCCTTAAATAACAGAAACGAACCCATGGAATATATAAAAGAACATTCCCAGGAACTCTCTGATAATGTTATCAAAAACCATATAGACCTCTATGTCAATGACTTCTCCATTGATGCCGGGTATGAGGGAGAAAAGGCAGTAACAGAGCTTTTTTCGCGTGCTGAAAAAGCAGGCATCATTCCAAAGTCAAATGATAATATATTTGCCTGACACTCCACCAAAACGGTAAAATATTATGGCTCTTCCGAGAGTTATGCATGCATTAATGTGTAATAGGATATT
This sequence comes from uncultured Nitrospirales bacterium, assembly GCA_964574765.1. Classification (GTDB taxonomy): domain Bacteria; phylum Nitrospirota; class Thermodesulfovibrionia; order UBA6902; family BMS3Bbin08; genus CAZNPC01. Next base: position 36,380 of record CAZNPC010000005.1, read on the forward strand.
GTTAATAAAGTTTGTCATTCAGGTTTGTTAGACGGCGTTGGCAATGCCAGAAAATCATTAAAGCTCTGGGACGCCTGGCTAGACCTTCCGCAATAGTTTATCCTCAACACAAGTTATCGTCTTTAAGTTATAATTCCCTCGTGAAATCCGTACCGCTCGCTGCCATTGATATAGGGACAAATACTTTCAGACTGCTGATAGCAGAGATCCGGCATGATCCTCAGGGCGGCAGTCCTGAAATTGTCGAGATCTTTTCTGACAGGACGATCACCCGCCTGGGCGAAGGCATAGCAGATCACCGCCTGATAAGCAATGCCGCTATTGAAAGAAGCATTGCCGCGCTCAAGCGCTTTGCAGACATCATTGCTGATCATAATGTTTCTTCGATCTCAGCGATAGCTACAAGCGCGCTTAGAGATGCCGGGAATCGGGACGCTTTTCTTAAACAGGCGCTTGAAGAAACAGGACTAAATATAAAAATAGTAAGCGGTGAAGAAGAGGCAAGGATCACATCATCTGGAATGCTCATTGGTCTGGATGTCCCTGAAACTGCCCTGATGGCTGATATCGGAGGCGGTAGCACTGAGCTTATATTCACAAAACAGGGAAAAACATTTTTGGTTAAGAGCCTGAACCTCGGGGTAGTTCACCTTGCTGATAAATATATGAAGGAAGACCCTCCTTTAAAAGATAACTTAAACCGGATGGACAGTGAAATACTGCAAAAAATCACGCCCGCAGTTGATCCTTTCAAAGGCTTATTCTCAAACGACACGGTCTTTATAGGAACTGCGGGCACTGTCACGTCCCTTGCAGCCATGAAGCTGAACCTTGACCGATACGACCACGACAGAATACACAATTCCAGATTAAGCATCGACGACGTAAGGAATATATATAATGATATATCTGCCATAACTGCCCGGGAAAGGGCAAAGTACCATTCACTCGAACCCGGCAGGCTTGACATTATAGTGCCCGGCACGCTTATACTTTTAAAGTTGATAGAGACATTTTATTTTAAAGAAGTTATAGTAAGAGATTACGGTCTAAGAGAAGGGATCATCCTTGAGCTTTTCAATAAAACAAATAAATAACGACAATTCAAAATGACAAAAGCTATAAAAAAAACAAAGCCACAGAAAACAAAAAATACCCGGTCAAGAATGAAAAAGGTAACAAAAAGGCCTGACAGTCTTAAGCCTGTGCCCTTCCGCTTTTGTGCCGGATGCGGACACGGAATACTGCACAGGCTTATCGCCGAGGTAATTGATGAACTCGGTATGAGAGAAAAGACCATTGGTTTTGCACCCGTGGGATGCGCTGTTTTTGCGTACGACTATTTTAATTTTGATGTTATTGAAACACCGCACGGGAGACCGCCCGCAGTGGCAACAGCGATAAAACGGCTTCTGCCTGACAGGCTGGTCTTTACCTATCAGGGAGACGGCGACCTTGCAGCTATTGGAACAGCAGAGATAATTCACGCCGCGGCAAGAGGTGAGAATTTCAGCGTGATATTTCTGAACAATGCCACATACGGCATGACAGGCGGGCAGATGGCTCCCACTACCCTTATCGGACAGGTTACGACTACAACGGTTAAAGGCAGGCATGAAACAGCCGGGCATCCAATTAGGATATCGGAAATGATTGCCACACTTGACGGAGCGGGCTTTATCTGCAGGACATCAATGGATACAGCAAAAGGAGTCCTCGCGACTAAAAAGGCGATTAAAAAAGCCTTTCAGTATCAGCTTGACGGTAAGGGCTTCAACCTGGTCGAAGTGCTGTCACCCTGCCCCACTGACTGGTGGATGAGCGCTGAAGAGTCGATAGTCTGGATGAAAGAGAAAATGATCCCGGCATTTCCGCTTGGTGTGATAAAGGACAGCCTTAATGATAAATGATAAACCGTTTCAGCTGATCATAGCGGGTTTCGGCGGTCAGGGCATACTGTTTGCCGGTAAACTGCTTGCTCAGTCTGCAATGCACGAAGACAGGCATGTGACATGGTTTCCGTCTTACGGAGCTGAAATAAGGGGCGGGACCGCAAACTGCACAGTAATAATCTCAAAAGAGATGATCGGCTCACCCGCTGTACGAAGCCCCAACTTTCTGCTTATTATGAACGAGGCTTCAATGGACAGGTTTGAACCCCTTTTAAAACCAAAGGGAGTGCTTATTATGAACACATCCCTTATTAAAAGGCCTGCCAGACGGACTGATATCAAAACAGTTCAGATAGACGCTACTGACATAGCTAAAAACCTTGGCAGTCAGCAGGCAGCCAATCTGGTAATGCTCGGCGCTCTTATCCGCACCACAGGCGTTATGAAACCTGATACTTTATACAGCGCCATGGAGCAGTTAATACCCGCTCACAGGAAGAAATCAATACCCCTGAACAGACAGGCATTTCAAATGGGGATGGAAAAAATTGCGCGTTAGAAAAGCAACCCTCAATGATGCAAAATCAATTCACTCACTCGTCAATAAGTTTGCCCGCAAAGATGAGATGCTTCCTCGTTCCTTAAACGAGATATACGAAAACATTCGTGATTTTTATGTGTGTGAGAACAACGGAAAGGTCATAGGCGCCTCTGCCCTTCACATACTATGGGAAGACCTTGCTGAGATAAGGTCTATTGCCGTGTTAAAAGACTTTCACGGGAAAGGCGTGGGCAGGAAGCTCATAACACAATGTCTTAAAGAGGCAAAGGGCCTCAGGGTCAAAAAAATATTCGCTCTCACTTACAATACCGAGATATTCAAGAGTTTCGGGTTTAAGGACATAGACAAGAACAAACTTCCCCAAAAGATCTGGGGCGACTGCCTTAAGTGTCCTAAGTTTCCGGACTGCGAAGAAACCGCGGTCATGAAAACCATCCGATAATGAGGGACGTTGTTGCATACTATGCAAAACTAATCGAGTATTTTAACAGTCAGGCAAAAACAGGAAGAGGAAGACCGAAAAAAGATAGGAAACAGGTGTCCGGGACATTAAAAACTACTTGCAAATGATAGTATCATATGATACTATCACAATATGAAGCCGCCATTTACTATCACTTCGAAAATATTAAAATCATGTACAGACATTAGCCGTATAGTAGGACAGTGTGAAGGTCTGAAAATTTCCCCTCCCATGCCGCAACTTCGAAAACAGAACCGCATAAAAACCATTCAATCAAGTTTGGCTATTGAAGGAAACAGACTTTCTGAATCTCAAGTTACGGACCTGATAGATAATAAACGTGTAATTGGCCCGACAAAAGATATTTTGGAGGTAAAAAATGCTATTAAGGCATACGCTTTAATAAAAACATTCGATATTTACAGGTTACAGTCTTTTTTGTTCGTTCATAAAATTATCATGCAGGGACTCATTAAAGATGCCGGCAAATTACGTTCGAAAAATGTAGGAGTGATTAAAGGAAATAAAATAATGCATATGGCCCCTAAATATACTATGGTGCCTAAACTTGTAAACAATTTATTTGATTTCCTGAAAAAAGAAAAAGATACCCATACTTTTATCAAATCCAGCGTTTTCCATTATGAATTGGAATTTATTCATCCTTTTTCCGATGGGAATGGAAGAATAGGAAGACTTTGGCAATCGGCAATTCTTTTGAATGCTTATCCGGTGTTTGAATTTGTACCGATTGAATCGTTAATCAAGCGAAAACAAAAAGATTATTATTATGCATTAGAAGCATCGGATAAAAAAGGTGCTTCAACAATTTTTATTGAATTCATGTTAACAATAATCCGAGAGGCTATGGAAGAATTCATTAAAGATATTCGGCCGTCACCTCAGACTTATAAGACAAGATTAGCTTCTGCTCAACAACATTTTAGTAAAACATTTTTTTCACGAAAGGAATATATACAATTTCATAAGAATATTTCTTCAGCAACCGCAAGCCGAGACTTACTGTCTGGAATCAAAAACAAAATATTGCAAAAATCCGGTCAAAAAGCATTGACGCGGTATAAATTTAAATTAAAAAACTTATAACCAGTTAGTGCATAGAATGCGTGCCGGCAGTGCTGATTTTGACTTTGATTAGTTTATGGTTTTCAAATCGGTTCATATGCAGTTTATCTGATCACCAGTTACTGCCATATTAATACTGCTTTCTGACATACGCCTTTTGCCTTAATTCGTCTAAGTGGGCGATAAGCTTTTTATTCACTTCAAGCTCTATCAGGTAAGCCTCTATCTCATCCCTGACTTTATAAATATCACTGCCGTTAAAGTAAGATTTGTTTTCATTATAAAATATTTCTATCTCATCAAACGGGATGCGGATAAAAGCTTTAACCCGCTTCTCTATGTAGTCACTAATAAGGATATTATCTTCATTTTTTTTGCGCGCGGAAAAGATATGTGTTTTCTTGACCTTTTTGGCTTCCCTTAACAGCAGTATTCTGTTTATCATGCCGTCAAGGACTTCTTCCCGGGTTACTTCCATATCAGACATCTGAGCCCTTTGAAATTCAGAGTCTAATTCACTCAGCATAACAACATCGTCATCCACAATAGCTACTACCCTGTCAATGACTTCAGCATAACTAACTTCAGTGGATAGTGAAATGTGAATGGTGAATAGAAAGAAGAAACTAATAAATAATTTTATTATCAAATTTCTCATCGTAGTCTTCAACTGATCACTCATAACTGGTTAGAAGTAGAAATATAATTAATATTTTTTTAAACATTTCACTATTCTCTATTGACTGTTCACGAACTTAGAATGCATGCCCAAAACTGAAATGCAGTTCGCCCGCGCTTTCCCCTTCTTTTTGATCTATTTTGTGGCCGTAATCAAGCCTCAGAGGCCCTACAGGCGTATTGTATCTCAACCCACCCCCTGTTGTATAACGCAGTTCTGAATCCATATCCGATATCTTTGTCCAGACATTCCCTCCGTCAACAAACGCGACAATACCGAAACCCTTACCCAGAGATATTCTCAGCTCCGCGTTTGTAAGAGCGAAAATATTGCCGCCTGTGGGATTGTCAGTGACGCCTTTCGGCCCAAGGGTATCCTGCTTAAAACCCCTTACAGTAGTCCTGCCGCCCAGAAAGAACCTCTCTATTATGGGCAGTTCAGCCTTATCCTCAAAACCTTCAGCTATTCCGCCTTTCAGCGCAAACGCAAAAACAAGGCCTTTTCGCAATTCAAAATACCACGAACTCTGGGCAACAACCTTTATAAACTCTATGTCGGATAAAAGAAGATGTGACGCATACTTTAATACTATTCCTTTAAGAGAACCTGATGTCGGGTCAAAGGGGTTGTCCCGCGTATCGTGATAAAGGGACGGTGAAATACTGCTGATCCCCAATGTACCGGTGTCTTCTTTACTTAAAATTATCCCGGGTTTCACATCAAATGTCTCCACTATCGAATATTCATAACTCAGAATTCCCTTTAAATGCTCGGAGTATTTTTTATCTACGCTAGCCATAAATGATAACCTGTCGAGTTTATATAGCACTTCCTTTGTATCAAGATTTATGGATCTGATATCTTCTTTGGTTAAGGTCACAGTCAGAGGAAGTTCAGGCTTGTTAAAAAGCCACGGCTCCCTGAAATTCAGGATATATCTTTCTTCTATCGAACTCAACTCCGCCCTCAATCCTATCAACCGGTTATATCCTCCGAGGTTGCTGTAGCTGATGTCTATAAACCCCCTGAGACGCTCATAGTCGCCATAACCCGCACCAAATTCAATCGCTCCCGGCCGGCCTTCCTTAAGATCAATAAATATGTCCTGCTTGTGTCCGGTGTCGCGATCTTCAGCGTACCTGCCAAGGTCAGACGTCTCTATCGGCTCGATCTTTATTTCACTGAAAATGCCCAGATTATAGAGACGCTGTCTCGTTTTGAAAATAGCCTCATAATTGTACGGCTCTCCTTCTTTAATTGTCAGTTCCCGCCATATTATCTTTCTTTTGGTCTTCTCATTACCGCGGATAATTACTTTACCAAAAACAAACAGATCGTTCTCCCTGATATTAAAGGTAATTAGCGCGGTCTTGTTCTCAACCTTACTGTCTATTTCAACTTCCGCGTTTATATAGCCAAGACGGCTGTAAACTGACAAAATCCTGTATCTTGCATCGCCGATATCGATCTCGTTATACGGATCATCATTTTCAATCTGAAGCACTCTTTCTATTTCAGAGGTACTGACGGCATTATTGCCGGCAATATTGATCTGCTGTATTGTGATACGGGGTCCCTGCTCAATCTCGTAAACAAGATTCAGTTCAGTTTCATCCTGAAGGAACTCCTCTCTGATGTCAGTCACATCCGCGTAAAGAAAACCAAGGGCCCTATAAAAATTTATGACCGCGTCTTTGCCGGCATCCAGGATATCTCTGTTATAGATCCTATTTTCACTGAACGGGAGAACATCTTTTAATGCCTCAATGGATATTGTCACTCCGTCAAATTTAATTTCTCTGAGCATGACTCTTTTACCTGTAAAGATCAGGAATATTACTCTTACAAGGCCATTCTCTCTTTCAATACCCCCGGATATCTGCGCGTGATAATAACCCTCTCTCTGATAAAGTCTCCGGATCCTGTCGATGGTCTCCTTCAACAGAACTTCACTGACCTCTTCATTCTCCAGGAACGGCACTTCCTTTAGAAGTCTTTTGGCGCTGAAAACCTTCTTGCCCTTGAACACAATCTCAAGTTTCGGCCCCGGATCCACCGGAATCGACAGTTCACCGTCTTTGAATTTATAAGGGCCGACAACGGGCCTGATATGCTTATGTTTTTTTAAGTATTTCTTTAATCTTTCAATATCCTTATCCACTACATCCGTATCATAATAATCTCCTTTCGAAATTTTTATACGGTTTTGAAATTCCTCTGGAATGGATACTTTTTCGATCACCAAAGGCTGTCCTTCATTGATCACAACATCAGTTACTATCTCGCCTGAACCAGGCCGGCTTGATGTTTCTATTTCCACTGTCGTATATGGAAACCCTTTTTTATAATAGAAATATTGGAGCTCAGTCCTGGCTTTTTCAAGCAAGTCCTCTCTAAAATAATCACCCTTCTTAAAAAGGAATGCCCGTCTGATCTTCCTTTTTGACAGCTCCCTGTTCCCGTGTATTTTGATCTTTTTTATAATCGGAATTTCTTTGACTATGTAAGTCAGTTTAACTCCATCCTTATATTTGTCCGCCACTGCCGTAATATCAAGAAATATACCTTTTTTAAACGCCCTCTTTATTCCCTCCCTTAACATATCCCTGTCCAAAGGAATACCGTCATGAAAACAGATTATGTCTATCAGCTCTTCCTTCTTGATCCGCGTAAGGCCTTCAACTTCGATCGCCCTGATAATGCCTTCTGCTTCAGAAGCATGAGTTAAAGCCGGCACCAATAAATGGGAAACCAGCATAAAAAATAAAACAAGCATCAGGCTTTTGATAGTCGTCCTCATTTTTCAGATCTCAACCTTTTTTGTGTTCTATTTAAATTCAAACCTGAATTTAACATCTCCTCCAACGCTCCCTATCTCATCTCTCAGGCCGATAATAGACAGATTATCGTTAATATTGTACTGCAGCTTAATTACATCCAGTTCAGTTGAGCCTACAGAGCTGGAATAGGTCACGAGAACTTTTTCTCCAAGCATACGTTTGCCCACGGTTATTTTTGAACTTATAGCGCCTGTGGATGTTGTATGAGGGTCAACCTCAAATCTCTCAAAACCTGTTATATACTTGAACCTTTCCTCGATAACATCCTGAAGCCTTCCGGTAAGAAATGCCGTGGCCTCCCCGGCTCCGATACCGCTCTCAAGTCCTTCTGAACCCTTGTTGATCTGACCTGACGTCAGCAGACTTAATATTTCTCTGTCGGTCAGGGGCGGATCAGAAAAAAGTGAAAGGGTAAACTTGTCTGCCGGGCCGTCAAGGTTCAGCCTGACTCTATAGCCTTTTGAAGTTGTCTCGGCCTGAATATGGAATATGGGGACAACCCTGCTGGATTCAATGAAATCAACACTGGCATCGATGATCTTAAACTCATTCCCCCTGAAGTAAATAGTGCCTTCACTGGTCTCGACCCTGCCCAGAAGGCCGTATTGGGCGATCTTACCCTGAACATTGAGGTCTATCTTTACAGGCGTCACCGCGATATTATTATCAATAAATATATTATCCTGTCCCTTTATATATATATTCAGGTCTGTTTTGCCGAGAAAAGATGTCTGCTCAAGCGGCACCTCTTTTGTCTGCCGGAGCTTAAGGAGCCAGCTTTTCCATTCGACCCTTTTCCTGTACTCTGCTTTTGTAATAGTTATATCCCCGAGCAGTGTCTGTTTTTTAGGTGATGTTTCAAAAAACAGTTTCCCGTCAAACGCAATATCGACATCATCAACAGGCCTGAGCCGAATCCCTTTGATATCTGAAGACAGAGACAATCTTGTTATGGCCATCCTGTCAAGATGGCCTACTCCGGATAATTTGACCGATCCGCCGGCCAAATCAGCCCTGAATGAATCAAACGTGACCTTGTCCTTGTCAAAGAAGATATCACCGTTAATTGATTCTATTCTGTGAGGCAGTCCATTTATCATAGTGGCGCCGTTCCTGATCTTGACTTCACCCCTCAATTCGGGAGTTCCCCATTTACCGGATATTGCCATCGCGATACTGCCCTGACCCCTAATTTTTTTAAGTGTGCTGGTGACCGCCTGAAGCGGCGTCAGGTCGATATTTCCGTCAATAGTAAAGTTGTAATTCTGTCCTATTTTCGAGTCACCGGCCGCGTTCAAATACCCTTGTCCACCTATGATACCGAAAGACTCTATCCTGAAAGTATCTTCCGCGAGTTCAAGCACTATATCTTCTTTGTTTGTAAAATTATAACCGTACAGACTGAAACTCAATGATTTCAGCCTTGTGCTCATTGAAAACTTACCTTTTTCTCCATTCATTTTGACGTCACCCTGAAGTGAAGCTGAAATATCCCTTGGAACTTCTTTCAGAAAACCCGCTAACAAAAAGTCATATCTCCCGTCATTAAACCGCACATTTGCATTCCACGGTAATGTTTCCGAGAATTGTATATTGGCATCCGCAATTGCCGTACCTTTAAAGAAATCGCCTTTTATCGAAAGTGTTCTGTCTTTCAGGATGCCCTGTATATCCGCCTGTCCGATCCAGGCATCTTCAAAGTAACTCTTAAGAACATTCAACGATAATTGCATTTCCGGATCAGTGAAAGTCCCGGATCCTTTCAGGTCCAGACTGATATCCGCGTCAAACCGGTCTTTCCCCGGAATCTCCAGGTCTCTAAGATAAATGTGTTCTGAAAAGATAGTCATATTAAACCGTTCATCAAAGTATACTGAGCCGCCGGCTTTGAGCACTGATCCTTTTCTGTGCATATATATCTCTGGGAAACTGATCTTATCCTGCGTCAGTTCGGTCTTTATCCGAACAAGATCAACAGGCTGGTTGAAAACCATCCCCTTCATTACAGAAATGTCACCGCTGCCGGTGAATTTTGAAGAATCACCTTCAAAAATCAATTTTCCATTTACTAAACCCGATACAGGAATATCCCTGAAAGCCAAATCTATTAATGAATTTATATCTCCGTCTTTTATTTCCGCGCTGGCTGTATAGTAAGGGTCAGCGAATGAAAAAAGTTCTTTTGCCTTTCTAAAATCAATAGTTCCTTTTACATCATAGACCGCGTTCCCCTTCATGATCTTTAACTCAGGGACTGTCAGAGACTCGACAGCATAAATTATATCTATTGAGGCTTCTTCAAAAGGCTCTCCATACACTGTCCCGCTTCCAACGTCGATCCTGCCGGAAAGGACCGGCGTTTCATTCCGGCCCTCCGCGTGTCCCGTGAATTTAACCTTGGCGTCCAATTCGTCAAAGTGGGGCGCTGAAAGGTCAACAGCATTATCGCTTTCCATTTCCACATTCAGGCTTAGCCTGTCCCTGAGCAGGTCAATGCTTCCATCAAGATACATCCGGGACTCGAGTGTGAACAGGCTTGCCCTTTCAAACATCAAAACACCGTCACTCATGTTAAAGTCAGCTTCAATGGTCCTTAAGCGGTCGGGAAGCATGTTTTCGATATTTTCAGATGTATTGACATAAGTAGCATTCGCAGAGAGCTCCAATTCTCTGTCCGGAACCTGGCTAAGTTTAAAACTGCCGCTTATCTTCCCTGCGGGGAACGGGGATTCCCATGCAATGAACTTAAAGAACTGGGGACTGTTGATGTTCTTCACTAACGCGTCAACATGATAGTCTCCTTCCGGCAGTCGAAGATACGCCTTACCGCTGAGTCCTCCTCCGTAGGTGGCCGCTATAAAATCATTAAGCATGAACCTCTCATTTTCATAACGGATTTCCCCTTTTATGAAATCAAGAGCCAGGGTATCCAGCACGACATTTTCAACTTCAATATCCCCTGCACCTTTTACTTTCGGGAAAACCCCCTGAATCGTTCCGTCAACAGATATCCTACCGAGGATGTTTTCATCAACTTTTAAAAGTTCCATCAATGTTTCAAGATAAAACCAGCCTTTTGTCTTTAGATCGAGTTTTACCTGAGGGCCTGCTGAATTTATTCCTCCTTCATTTGCCTGAACAAAATCCACCGAACCCGACAGAGTCAGTTCCCCGTCCCTGCTCTTTTTCAGACCTAACATCTTTCCTATTGTTTTGACAAATATTTTCGCCTCTCCTGAAAAACCCCCGTGCTTTACTCCTCCTGATGATGACGGATATATCTCACCTTTTACAGTAAAGGAAGACCCGGACGAGAAGATCTTCGCCTTTGATATGCTGAACCTGTCCCCGTCTATTTTCACAATTAGTTTCAGGCCGGCTGAAAGCTCGGGGAAGTCCGGTAATTTTACTGCCAGGTCTTCAATTACCAGATTGACATTAGCCGTTTTCTTATTGATCAGATTAAGAGAAAGACCGCTTCCCCTGGTTGAGATTTTTTTGTCGGAATCACTAAATGTAAACTTTCCATCCGTTAATTTGAGACTTTTCAGGCTGACTTTAAAACCACTTCCTTCCTCTCTGTTTGTGTATTTATCCGTTGAATCCGCGATCCTGTCCAGTGCCGTCCTGTCTGACGTGAGTTCAGGTTCCTTAACAGTCAATCTCCTGATCCTTATTTCTTTTGAAAACAGTCCCATAAGATCGATATATGCCCTCATCTTTGTGACATGAAGCAGTTTATTCCCTTCCTCGTCAAACACCTTAAACCCCTTTGTCTGTAAATAAAACGGGAATAGATTTATGACCGCACTGTCAATGATAATTCTTTCTCCTGTTGCCTGCTCGAGAACCGGAAGCAGGATTCTTTTAATTGAATTTGACAGGTAAGGACCTCTCAGGAGAAAAAACAGAAGTGCGATGATAAAAAACGCGGTAAAGACCATGACCAGGCGTCTTGTCAATTTATTGGGAAACAGTCTTTTTAGCAATTTAATGATCCTTGCTTATCTCTGAACTTCAATAAGCATAGCCCTTCCCGGGCAGCGGGCTTCAAAATCGCATTTATTCATATCTCAGGGCAGTAATAGGGTCAAGATCAGCAGCCTTCTTTGCCGGATAAACTCCGAAAAACACTCCGACACTTGCCGAAAAGAAAAAAGCCAGAAATATTGACCATATATTTACCTGGGTGGGCAGAAAGGTTAAGAAAATTGGAATAATCCAGATTAACGCCAGGCTAAGCATAATGCCTAAAATACCTCCCACAAGGCTCAGCACAGTTGATTCGATCAGAAACTGAAAAAGAATGTCCCTGTTTCTCGCGCCTACTGCTTTTCTCAGGCCGATCTCTCTTGTCCTCTCTTTAACGGAAACAAGCATTATGTTCATAATACCGATACCGCCTACAATCAGAGATATGGCGGCAATACCTGCAAGAACAGATGTCATGATTTTCAATATTTTATCCATGGCATTAAGCATCTCATCCTGACTCAGAATCGTAAAATCCTCTTCACCAGCATGTCTTTTAATAAGTATTTCCCTGATGTCCTTCTTGGCCTCTTCAATGTCACGCTCGCTTCTGACTTTAATAGTAATGTTGAAAAGGCTGTCTGTATCAAAAAGTTCGACCGCCACTTTTGTTGGAATGAATATGATATCGTCAATGTCGAACCCTAGCGTCATTCCCTTGGGTTCCATCAGGCCAATTACCCGGCACTTGCTTTCACCAACCGTTATGCGGACACCCAGCGGATTGGTATTTCCAAGTATGTCCCTCTTAGTCGTTCTTCCCATTACGCACACATGTCTTTTTGAATTGACTTCAGCCGCAGTCATAAATCGCCCTGCATCTATAGTCAGTCCTCTTGCCTTAAAATAATCCTCGGTAACGCCGGCAATATAAGTGTATCTGCTTCGCGCGCCGTATTTGATTAGAGACGTTCCCACAATGACCGGAACGGCATATTCAATATATCTCGAGCGTTTCTGTATCAATACTGCGTCATCATAGACCAGTTTTCTGACTGCTGAAGTACCCATGTGCTGGCCGCCTTCCTTTGACGTTTTTCCTGGAACCACGAACAGAATGTTCGAACCAAGCCCCATGAATTCATTTTGAATATAGTTTCTCGCGCCTTCTCCTATGGAGACAAGAAGTATAACCGCTGTTACTCCTATGATCACACCAAGCACTGTTAAGAAGGCTCTGACCTTGTTGCTCAGGATTGAATCCTTCGATACCCTTATAGTCTCAATTACATCCACTCTCGCACACTCCGTCTTTAATAGTTATTATATGATCCGCTTCTTCTGCAATGGCCATTTCATGCGTTACAAGAATGATCGTAACACCTTCTTCATTCAGCTTTCTGAAAATGCCCATAATTTCGTCACTGGAACGGCTGTCCAGATTCCCCGTAGGCTCATCAGCGAGTATTATAGACGGATTCATAACCAGTGCCCGCGAGATCGCAACCCTTTGCTGTTCTCCGCCGCTAAGTTCGCTCGGCCTGTGTTCAATCCGCTGGCCCATTCCTACTTTGCTCAATACTTCATTCGACTTTTCCCGGCGCTCCGAAACAGACAGTGAACCATACAGCAGCGGGAGTTCGACATTCTTTAACGCGGAGAATCTCGGGAGAAGATTGAACGTCTGAAATACAAAGCCAATTTTCCTGTTTCTTATTTCCGCCAATTCATCATCAGTTTTGGAAGAAATATCAATGCCTTCGAACCGGTAGGTGCCGGCTGACTGTCTGTCAAGGCATCCAAGGATGTTCATAAGGGTAGACTTCCCGGATCCTGACCGCCCCATGATGGCAAGAAAATCGCCTTCACTTACGTTCAGGTCTATGCCTTTTAGAACTTCAAGAGAAACCTCGCCCATCTCATATTGTTTTTTTATACCTCTAAGGTGAATCAATAATTTTCACCCTCACCCCTTCTGCAAAGCCGGGCGTATCAGGAGCTATTATGACTTTTTCTCCCTCTTTCAGACCCGCCTTTATTTCAATAAAATTCCAGTTATAAAGACCAGTTTCTACTTTTCTCTTCTTAACCTTGCCGCCTTCGGAAACGTAGACTATCTTTTCAGTCCCCCTGTCTATTACAGTCTGGGATGGAACAACAAGTGTATTAGCGGCATTTCCAATAACAATTTCTACATCAGCAGACATTCCAGGTTTCAGCACTATCTCATCCTCCGGAAGCGATATCCTGACTTCAAAGGTTTTGGCCTCCTGCCGTGAACCGATAACTATCGGCGATATCTTTATTACTTTTCCGATAAACGTTTTTCCGTAGTAAGCATCCATTGTAATCTGCACCGTCTGATCAAGAGAAACTTTGCCGATATCCGCTTCGTCGATAGGCGCCGATATATATAATTTGTCAGGGTCCACAATTGATGCGATCATAACACCTGAAGTCGCCGTATCCCCTACATCAAGCAGCCTCTCGGCAACTACACCACTTACAGGCGTTTTGATAAATGAGTACTTATACTGAAGCCTGGAGGTTTCAAGAACTGATTTGGCTCTTTCAAGTTCAGCCTCCGCGATGGAGAGTCTTTTCTGTACGTTATCATACTGCTGCTGAGTGACAAGGCCTTCTGTAAAAAGAGCCTTCTTCCGTTCAAATTCAGTCCTGGTATTCGAGAGGTCTACTTCCGCCTTCTTTATATTCGCTTCCGATCGTTTCAGGCTTACCCTGGCATCTGATTTCTCCAGTTCTGCTATAAGACTGCCCGCCTTTACAACATCTCCGGCATCAACATAGAGTTTTTCGATATTTCCCATACGCTGGGCTGTTATACTGACCTCTACTTCCGACTTCACAACACCGGTAGACGTCGCGGTGACAGTGACCTCAATATCCTGTCTTACGACTGAAACACCATTAACAACTACAGGAGTTAAATATTTTTTATAAGCAAGAAACCCGACAATGATAATCAGCAAGACAAGGATCCAGAAACTGAATTTTTTATAAAATGTTTTCAATACATCCTCCTTATTACATATGTAGTGATTATTACTGTAAATACTCAAATATTATAAATATTCTGTGCAACGCACAAGTAATATAATACCTGAATAAAAAGAGATGCGTCAATTTAGGTTTTTAGTGCGTTTGTATTATAATTATGGGCGAAAGTTACTAATTGAAAATTAAGAGTGTAGAGTTGAACTGATCACCGATTACTCATTACTGGTGTTATGGGGGTGTAGCTTCCGCCAGCGGCGAGATCTCGCCCGTCTCATCTCGCTTAGCGCGAATAGACGAGGCGGACAGCTGGCCTATGGTTCATACCGAGGAGAGCGGTCGTATCGACAGGCCGGTATAGTCATTGTTGGTTTTTGGTTGCTGGCTGTCAAACTAATAACCAATAACGAGTAACTGTTTTATCTGGGGGTGTAGCTCAGCTGGGAGAGCGTCTGGTTCGCAATCAGAAGGTCGCCGGT
>CAZNPC010000006.1:0-11167 GCA_964574765.1 uncultured Nitrospirales bacterium
AGTGTATACCAAGTTCGTCAAGTTTCCCGGTGATACGCAACCTGTCTTCAACCGAAAAAGAAACGTCTTCAGACTGGGCCCCGTCTCTTAGTGTTGTATCATATATCTCAATTTGTTTCATAGGCTATTAATTTAGCATATTAAAGGTATAGTTTCAAAACAAATACAGGCCGTCAATCGGACAAATCAAATACATCGTGCAATGTCTTAACCGCAGTCTCGGTCTGATTTATATCGATTATGCATGAAATTTTGATCTCGGAAGTGCTTATCATCATTATATTGACCCCTTTTTCCGCCAATGCGGTAAACATCTTTGCCGCAATGCCGAAGTGGGAGCGCATGCCGACACCCAGGATAGATATTTTTGAGATATCTTCCTTAATGTTGGCACCCTTTGCACCGAGCGAATCAGATACACTATTTGCTATATCAAATGCCTTGCTGCTGTCCGCCACCGGGACTGTGAAAGAGATGTCAGTGGATTTTCCATCACTTCCAACGTTCTGAACTATCATATCGACAACTATGTTTGCTTCAGCAATTGAATTGAACAGATTCGCGGCGATTCCCGGTTTGTCAGGTACGCCCAGAATTGTTATCCTTGCCTGGTCTTTATCATATGCAACGCCTGATACTGTGATTTTTTCCATTGATTCATCCTCCTTTGTAACAATAGTACCCGGCTCATCATTAAAACTGGAACGGATCACAAGGGGAACATTGAATTTCTTTGCGACCTCAACTGAACGCCCATGGAGAACTTTGGCTCCCATGCTTGCCATTTCCAGCATCTCGTCATATGAAATTAAATCAAGCTTTTTTGCCTCTTTGACCATGTGGGGATCTGTCGTATAAACTCCGTCAACGTCTGTATAGATTTCACATATGTCAGCATTAAGGGCGGCGGCAATCGCAACTGCGGTTGTATCTGAACCTCCCCTGCCAAGTGTCGTTACATCGGAGAACTCATTGATTCCCTGAAAACCGGCTACAACGGGGATCTTATTGTCATCGAGCTCCTTTTGAAGCCTGCTGACATCAATGTGTTCGATCATTGCTTTTGTATGTGAGCTGTCAGTAATTATGCCGACCTGTCTTCCGGTCAGACTGATTGCATTAAAGCCGAGATTCTGTATGGCCATTGCAGTGAGGGCGCTGGTCACTCTTTCTCCGGAAGACAGAAGAAGGTCCATTTCCCTTTCGTTTGGCGCAGCTGTTGTCTCATGAGACAGCTGTATCAGCCTGTCCGTCTCGCCCGCCATTGCAGAAACAACAACAACAACCCTGTTGCCCTGACTGACCGTGGATACGACCCGTTCGGCAACGGCCTTGACGCGTTCGGCATCCTTTACAGATGTGCCGCCGTATTTTTGAACTATCAATGCCATATTAATACTGTGAAGAGTGAAAAGTGAATAGTGAATCGTAACTGCATGCAGTTCCAAAAAACCGCTGATCATCAGTGCTACTGCTTAGAAGCTTACAATTCTCCATTCTCGATTCTCAATTCTCATTTTTTATTTCTGATAAAGTAGTCCATCAATTTATGTCCTTTTTTGAAATTCCGGACATTTCGCCTCCTGCAAATGGACTCGGAAAAATATCTGTGTTTAGACCCTGTTCTCTCCGGCATCGTGCTTCTGTATATCGCAAACGGTATCGGATCAGAAGTATGACTCCTAACGCTTATTGGAGTCGCATGATCAGGTAACAGCAATATACTATATTTATTGAATTTTTTTATACCCCTCATTACGGTACCGACGACTTTTGAGTCAAAGTCCTCTATGGCCCGTATTTTTGCCCTGATATCACCATTGTGGCCGGCTTCATCAGGGGCCTCAACGTGAAGGTAGACAATGTCAACAGTCTTAAGCGCCTTAAGTGCGGCTCTGGCCTTGCCCGCATAATTGGTATCAAGATAGCCGGTGGCACCTTTAACAGGTATTTCTTCAAATCCCGCAGATATACCAAGGCCTTTAATAAGGTCTACTGCTGATATGACCGCGCCATTGAGTTTATACTTCGCCCTGAATTTAGGTAATGATAACTTTCTGCCCTGTCCCCAGAACCATACGCTGTTAGCCGGCAGCAGGCCCCGCTCTATCCTTTTCTTGTTGACCGGATGCTCCATCAGCAATTCTGAGGATTTCTTCATAATATTTATGAGAGTGCTGCTGCCGCTTCCTGACGGAAGATAGCTCATGATTCGTTTCCCGGTGATGTCATGGGGAGGGGTGCATTTCATTGTGTGCAAACCTCTTTTCCAAACCATCAAATGCCTGTAACTCATTCCAGGATAGAATGAGATGTTTGCGCCGCCAAGTTTATTGTTCAGAAAATTAATGAGTTTCCGCGCTTCTGCCGTAGAGATGTGTCCGGCACTGTAATCTTTCATTAACGCAGAGCCTCCAAAACCGGAACGGGGAAGTTTGAGATTGACGAGATTACACCTGAATGCCGTATCGCCCGGTGTCAGTTTTATTCCCCTGTAAGCGGCTTCTATTGGCGCTCTGCCGCTGAAATATTTTGATGGATCGTATCCAAAGATCGAGAGGTTTGCAACGTCTGATCCGGGCTGAAAACCTTTAGGGATGGTATTCAATCTTCCTGTTTCGCCCTCAGTAGCGATCTCATCCATGTTGGGAGTGCGCGCTTTCTGAAGGCAGGTTCTGCTGCCGATCTTTTTTATTGGCCTGCCGGTCATTCCATCACCGACGAGTATTATATATTTCATTGCATGATATTCGATAATTGATAATTGTTAATTAAGACAGAAAAGACTGCCTTATAACTTCCGTAATCGACGGGATAATTTAATTTTTGTTTTAGCCAAGTAATTTCAAAGCAGTGCTTAACTCTGATAACGTTTTTTTTTAATGTGTCGGACGGCAAATGACACAATGAGTTTAAGCGAATGAATGTAATTAATATCATCTCATTACATTTCTGCTCCTTTTTAGGAGCAACAGATATTTCGCCACCCTTTTCTGTCTTTACGGTTATTACAATTAACTATTGTTATGATTGTTACTATTACAGTCAGTGGTCAGTAGCAACGGACTACAAACTACGGACTACGAACTTTTTAAAGTATTCCTTTTAGTTGCTCCTCAACGTCCGCAATATTCGCCTTTACGCTTACGGGTTCTTCAGAGGCTGAAAGGGCGGTATCCGGATCTTTTAAGCCGTTACCGGTTAATGTACAAACAACTGTTTCGCCGCCTTTGAAGTAACCCCCGGCTGACAGCTTTAATACACCTGCGACTGATGCGGCTGATGCAGGCTCACAGAAAATACCTTCTGTTGAGGCGATAAGTTTATATGCCTCAAAGATCTCACTATCAGTAACGATATCTATCAATCCCCCGGACTCATCCCTTGCATTTACAGCCCCTTTCCAGCTCGCGGGGTTTCCAATCCTTATCGCGGTTGCCAGCGTTTCAGGTTTTTCAATAGGATGGCCTTTTACTATCGGCGCGGCACCGGCGGCCTGAAAGCCCAGCATTTTAGGAAGAGAATCTATTTTTTTTGCAACTTTATATTCTTTGAAACCTTTCCAGTATGCGGTAATATTGCCCGCATTGCCCACGGGAAGGGCATGATAATCAGGTGAGCGGCCAAGCTGGTCGCATACTTCAAAAGCCGCGGTCTTCTGCCCTTCAAGCCTGAAGGGATTTACGGAATTAACAAGTGTTATGGAATGTTTCTCAACAAGTTTGACAACGACTGAAAACGCTTCGTCGAAATTGCCCTCTATCTGGACGACTCTTGCGCCGTGAATTTTGGCCTGCGCGAGTTTCCCCATTGCTATTTGACCCTCAGGGATGAGAACGATAGCGGAGATACCTGCTTTTGCCGCGTAAGCAGAGGCAGAGGCAGACGTGTTGCCGGTTGAGGCGCAGATAACTGCTCTTGATTTCGCTTCACAAGCTTTTGAAATTGCAAGTGTCATACCGCGGTCTTTAAAAGATCCGCTCGGGTTTGTACCTTCATATTTAAGGTAAAGATTAATATTACTGGGAATTATTTCACTTATTTTCGAAGCTTTTATAAGAGGAGTGTTGCCCTCGTGAAGAGTGATTACAGGGGTCTCTTCGGATATATTCAGAAATTTTCTATATTCCTCAATTATGCCATGCCATGCCTCCATGATTATTCTACAATGTCCCCTTCAGCCAGTTCAACCTCCACGCCCTGCCGTTTAAGCGACTCAATTCCTTTTGTCAGGTTCTCTTCGGTTCCCTCAAGTTCCATTACCATTTCGCCAACTGTTTCGGTAACACGCGCCCTTCTTATGTTAGGCATGATATCGAATTCCTTTGCCATTTTAAAAAGAACAGGCTCTTTGATAAGCTGCTGAGGAAACGTTAATTTCACTCTGCTTTTCATTATGTCCTCCTTTTTTGATTGCGGATTTTGTGCTCACCCTGCAGGTAAGCACAATGTGCGGAATAACAAACTATTTTCATAATTGCTCACCTCGGGTTCGCCTGCATTTATCAATTGTTAATTGTTAATTAATAAATTTGATCAGTTTTATTTCTGCAATTTTCAATCTGCAATCATCAATTTTTTAAGTGCCTCCTGCTATTGCAGGGACTATTGAGATCTCATCGCCATCTTTCACATGGGTCTCTTCAGCGTTAAGAAACCTCATGTCTTCTTCGTTCACGTATACATTAACGAAACGTCTTATTTTGCCCGCATCGGATATTCTTTCACCGATTCCGGGATATTCCTTATCAAGCGCATTGACAATCTCAATGATGGTTCCAGGCTCACTGGTTACCTCTCCCATTCCTTTAGTGAGCCGCTGAAGCGGTGTCGGTATTTTTATTTTTACAGACATTAACATCCCTCCTTCTTTGTAATTTACTGAAGTCAATCACGAATGATCTTTAATTTTTTTTAGAATTTCCTCAAAAGACGTCAGGTTAGGCTTAATATAATGAGGTTCAGAGGTCTGGCCTGCAAGCGCCTCCTGGGTCTTCAATCCGTTGCCTGTGATACATATCACGGTTAAACTGTCTTTGTCTATGTATCCGTCTTTAATTAGTTTGATCGTCGATGCCAAAGTTACGCCGCCCGCGGTTTCCGCGAAGACTCCCTCAGTTTTAGCCAGAAGCTTAATTGCGTCGATTATTTCAGGGTCTGAAACATCAGCGCCGAAACCACCGGTTTCCTGAATGACGCGTGTCGCGTAGAATCCATCGGCAGGATTGCCGATCGCAAGTGATTTCGCGATAGTATCCGGCTTAACCGGCTTGATTACATCAATGCCCTTTTTGATCGCGGCAACTATAGGAGAACAACCGGTGGCCTGTGCGGCAAAGACCTTTGTATCCAAACTGTCGATCAATCCGATTTCCTTCATTTCTTTAAAACTCTTCCATATCTTGGTTAACAATGAACCGCTGGCGCAAGGCACAATAACATTGTCGGGTGCGCGCCAGCCAAGCTGTTCTATGATTTCATATCCATGTGTTTTTGAACCTTCAGCGTAAAATGGCCTGATATTGATATTAACAAAAGCCCAGTTGTACTTGTTGGCGACTTCACTGCACAGCCTGTTGACCTCGTCATAGTTTCCGTCGACGGCTATAAGGTTCGGTTCATACACAAGCGACGCAATGATCTTGCTGTGCTCGAGGCTGGCCGGTATGAAAATGTATCTTTTAAAACCGGCCCTGGCTCCCTGTGCAGATACCGAATGAGCCAGGTTGCCCGTTGATGCGCAGGATACAGTGTCAAACCCGAACTCCTTTGCTTTTGCGAGTGCTACAGCAACTACCCTGTCTTTAAATGAAAGCGTGGGATGCGCGACAGTATCGTCTTTGATATACAGTTCTCTCAAACCGATTGCCCTGGCAAGGTTATCGGCTTTTACAAGCGGGGTACAGCCAGTGTCTCCCGCGATGCCGTGATCACTCTCAACCGGAAGCAATTCCCTGTAGCGCCACAGGTTGCGGGTCCTGGACTTGATGGCGGCCCGGGTCAGCACCTTTTTTATTTCATCATAGTTGTAAATAACTTCAAGAGGCCCGAAACAGAACTCACATACATATATCGGTTCAATTTCATATTCCCTTCCGCATTCTCTGCATTTCAGACCTTTTATTAAACCCATTATGTCCTCATTAAATCGAGCAGTACTCTTCTGAATCAGTCAGCTCAGTTATAGTTGGATTATTCCCGCAAATCGGGCAATCAGCATTCCTGGGTATCCTGACCTTTCTGAACCTGGTGCCGAGGGCGTCATAGATAAGCAATTCACCCTTAAGAGGGTCCCCTTTCCCAAGAATCAGCTTTAATACCTCTGTTGCCTGCAGGGCCCCTATCACACCGGGCAGAACTCCGAGTACGCCGGCTTCCTGACATGAAGGCACAAGGCCCGGCGGGGGCGGTTCCTCAAAAAGACAGCGGTAGCAGGGACCTTCGCCGGGCAGGATAGTCGTTACCTGCCCCTCGAACCGGAGTATGGCACCGCTGACAAGAGGTTTATTTAGCATTACACATGCATCATTAATAAGATATCTGGTAGGAAAATTATCAGACCCGTCAACAACGATGTCATAGTCTTTGATCAGGTCCTTGATATTTTTGCTGTTGATCCGATCCTTTATTGCGATTACATTGACGTCAGGGTTAAGCGCCTCAAAGGTCGCTTTTGCGGAATCTGCTTTATTAACACCCAGCGTTTTTACGCTGTGGGCGATCTGACGCTGAAGGTTGCTCAGCTCAACGGTATCGTTATCAATTATGGCGATCGTACCAACTCCTGCCGCAGCCAGGTAATAACCTACAGGACATCCCAGGCCTCCGGCTCCAATCATAAAGACTTTTGCGTTTGAGATTTTCTTCTGACCTTTCCCGCCGACCTCGGGGAGTATTATGTGTCTGCTGTATCTTTTAAGCTGTTCTTCTGCAAAGTCCATCAGTCTTCCACCTCTTTTCGTATAAGTACGATCCAGTCAGTGTCATTGATTTTTTCCACTTTTAAAACACAATGTCCATAATTGAGCATTGCCTTCGGTATACTGTTTGCCGCCTCAGGATAGTCAAGAAGTATCTCAATTACCTGACCGACTTCAATATCTTCAATTGCCAGTTTTGATTTTACAAGAGTGTATGGGCATACAACACCCTTTATATCAAGCTTTTTATCTATATTCGTTCCACTCATTAAATTGCCCGAAAAAAGTGTAAATTATAAACAACTTCCGTTTTTTTTTCAATTATGACACAGGAATTACAGGAGACCCTGCTGACGGTTAAGGTTTCCTGTTCTCCACCCTTATGTACATTGCTTTGCCTGATACAATAGCGAGCCTGTTTATTTCCTTCAGGGCCGTCACCATGTCTATCTCCCTGGCTTCATGAGTCATCATTACAAGAGGGACGGCCTTTTCTTTTTTTCTGGTTTTCTGTATTACGGATTTAATGCTGATATTATGGGCGCCGAGTATGCCGGATATGCGTGACAATACGCCGGGTTTGTCTAGAGCAGAGAACCTGAGATAATAACTGCTCTGAACATCATCCATCCTCTTTATTTTTAATCTTGAATTTTCAGGCATACCCGTCCCCAGTATCCTGTTGACAGCGCCGGTTCTTATATTTCTGGCTATATCCACAATATCACTGACAACGGCACTGCCGGTAGGCATATCTCCCGCGCCTTTCCCGTAATACAGCGTTGAACCGACAGCGTCGCCTTCGACATATACCGCGTTATAGACATCATTGACATTTGATATCAGATATTCCTCAGGCAGCATCGTAGGATGGACGCGTACTTCCACGTCATTGCCGGTAAGCTTTGCTATGGCAAGGAGCTTTATTTTATATCCGAACTCCGAGGCAAATTTGATATCCAAAGGAGTTATTCTGGTTATGCCTTCAGTGTATATTTTCCTCAGCGAGAAAGGTACCCCGAAAGAAATAGAGGCAAGTATCGCAAGTTTATGGGCCGAGTCAATCCCCTGTATATCAAAAGCCGGGTCTGCTTCGGCGTAACCAAGAGCCTGTGCTTCCTTTAGAGCAGTTGAGAAATCAACGCCCTCCTCTGTCATTTTGGTTAGAATATAATTGGCAGTACCGTTTATTATCCCGTATATTGCCTGTATTCTGTTCCCTGAAAGAGCTTCCCTTATAACCTTTATTATGGGGATCCCGCCCGCGACAGCCGCTTCAAAACCTACTTCAACAGAGTTTTTCAGGGCCGCCCTGAAAATGCGTTCACCTTCAGAGGCCAGCATAAGCTTGTTAGCAGTCACCACGTGTTTACCCTTGCTGATGGCCCTGAGCACGTATTTGAGGGCCGGATTGACGCCCCCGATCAGTTCCACAATTATATCGATTTCCGGATCGTTCAGTAATGCCTCGCTGTCGGTTACAAACACATTCTTCGGCAGTTTGATCTTCTTCTTCCGGGTTGAGTCTATATCTGAGATTCTCCGTATTAGGACCGGGAAGCCGAGCTTTGACTCAAGATCCCTGCGTTTTTCAAGAAGGATCTTCACAACTCCCGTTCCAATGGTGCCCAGACCTATTATGCCTACGGATACTGGTGGTTTTTTCAACTTTTATCTCCCTTTGCGCTTAATGCATACCGGGCCTGAGAATCTCATTTGTCTAAATCAATATTATGCTTTAATATTACGTATTTATTCAAGGGGTAAATAATGAGCGTAATACCGGATTATTGTACTTTTCATCCGGAATAAAAAAACAGTTGACGAACGACTAATGTAATTGTAGAATTGTAAATATGACGGAAGTAAAGTCAAAAGACTTTTTCGATACCATACGCAGGTCGGTAAAAATGTCGTATGTTATCTCCTCGCTTTTCCCTCTTGTTATCCTGGTCTACATTTTTTACACTTATATTTCTCCAGAGGCGGATCTGAAGACGCAGATACAGCTTGCAGTACTTCTGTTGTTTGTTGTAATGATATCCATACTTGGCCTCGTAGTCATGTCCAAGGTTACAAATCAGTCGATATATTCGGCACAGAACCTTCAGGATAAACTGAACAGCCTCATAGATATTTCAAAACAGTTCAGGGAGACCCTTTATGTCGATATCCTGCTGGAGAGCATTGTCAAATCTGCAATGCATCTGAATTCCGCTGAATCAGGCTCTTTGCTTTTATATGATGACCTGGGAGATCTGAGATTCAAGGTGCTGGTTGGAAATAGAGGTCAGAAAATAAAGAACAGGTCCGTTAAACGCGGTGTAGGCATTACCGGATGGGTCGCGGAAAAAGGTGAAGCCGCGATCATCAACGACATAACCAAAGACGACCGCTTTAACCCGGAATTTGATACAGAGAGCGGATATATAACAAGATCCATTATGTGTGTTCCTCTTGTTCATGACAAGAAAGTTATCGGCGTCATTGAAGTGTTGAATAAGACCCAGGGCAATTTCACATCTGAAGATGAGAAATTGCTGTTCAGTCTGGCCGACCAGGCATCAATTTCAATCGCTCAGAGCAGGGTATTTGAAAGCCGCCACAGCGATCTTATTCATATAACCGAGATCCTTGTCAGCGCTCAGGATTATCACACACCGAAAAAAGTGGGTCATGCCAGAAGAGTAGCAAGTTACGCCACGCTCATAGGAAAGAGCATTGACATGTCCGAAGGAAACCTGAAGAATCTTTATTATGCAAGCCTGTTCCATGACCTTGGCTTTCTAAAGATCAGTCAGGGAGACCAGGCGAATATGGATAAGGTAAAGCGCCATCCCGATCTGGGTTATGAGATGATCAAGGCTATTTCAATATGGAAGGATGCCGCGGATATGATTCTGGGCCATCATGAGAGATATGACGGCTCCGGTTATCCTTCAGGTAAAAAAGGTCAGGAGATACTTCTTGGTTCAAGAATCCTGGCTGTTGCCAGCACATTTGACGTGATCACGAGTAAGTATTCCTATAAGGAAAAGGTTGATTACAACTCCGCTATCAAGGAAATTGAAGCTCACGCCGGGTCACAGTTTGATCCTGAGATAGTAAAAGCGTTCAAGGCCGCCATAAAGGACTCCGATTTGCTGGGGGATTAAAAGCCTAAGAAATCTCCGAGTTCAAGATTGTTCAACGTAGTTTAATAAAGTTCAATTTTGAACTTGTTAATATGAAATCTCCGTTTTGAACCACTTTGAGCTATGTCAAACTATTTTGAACTTCTTAAGATTATCCCAGGTTTAACGCTTTCTTGATCCCTCTTGCTGCCTGTTTTATTCTGTGTTCGTTCTCAACAAGGGCAAAGCGGACAAACCCCTCTCCCGACTCGCCAAACCCGATACCCGGTGAGACGACAACGCCGCCCTCTTTCAGAAGGAATTTTGTAAATTCAAGAGACCCCATTTTTCTAAACGCCTCAGGCATCTCAGCCCAAACGAACATGGTCGCTTTAGGAGGTTCAACTATCCAACCGGCGTTTCTAAGGCCCTTAATAAGTACATTACGCCTGCCCTCATAGGTTTTCTTAATATCAGTCACGCAGTCCTGCGGGCCTCTAAGTGCGATTATACTGGCGATTTGTATAGGCTGGAACATACCATAATCAAGATAGCTTTTTATGTTTATAAGCGCTCCCACTATGTCTTTATTGCCCACACAGAAACCAACTCTCCAACCGGCCATGGAATAACTCTTTGTAAGAGAAAAAAACTCCACTCCGATGTCCTTTGCGCCCGGCACCTGAAGGAAACTCGGTGGACTGTAATTATCAAAGGTCAGGTCAGCGTACGCGAAATCGTGCATAACTATTATGTTATGTTCCTTTGCAAAAGCAACTACCTTTTCAAAAAAATCAATCTCAACGCATGTAGTTGTGGGATTATGAGGAAAATTTATTATCAGGTATTTGGGCCTTGGCCATGAAGATTTAAAAATCTCATGCACTTTATTAAAGTAGTCGGAATCGCCCGCGCCTATAGGCACGCTCCTTACGTCGCCGCCCGCGATTATTATGCTGTAAGGGTGAATGGGATACGCAGGCGCCGGGGTAAGCACAAGGTCGCCGGGTTCTATCATAGCGTAAGTAAGATGAGATAACCCCTCTTTTGAACCGATAGTGGCCACGGCTTCACTTTCATGGTCAAGGTCAACGTCAAATCTGCGTTTATACCATTCGCATATGGCGAGCCTCA
>CAZNPC010000006.1:11267-47406 GCA_964574765.1 uncultured Nitrospirales bacterium
TCAAAGACCTCAGGCCTTATGTATTCTACCACAGGCAGATTTTCTCTTCGAGGCCTTAAATACTGACCTATTGTCAGAAAATCGCAATCAGCCTTTCTGAGATCATGCATAACATTGATAACTTCCGCCTGTTTTTCTCCGAGGCCCAGCATTATGCCGGATTTTGTAATCATACCCGGTGATAAGCTTTTTGCCGATGTGAGTACACCAAGAGACATATTATAATCAGCCTGCGGCCGTACCTTTGAGTACAGACGGGGTACGGTTTCAATATTATGATTAAATACATCGGGACGGGCATTGAGCACTGTCTTCAGCGCGTCCATACCGCCTTTGAAATCAGGTGTCAGCACTTCTACCTTTATTCCAGGGTTTTTTCTCCTGACTGCCCTGATAGTTTCAGCAAACTGACCTGCCCCTCCGTCAGGCAGGTCGTCCCTGGTCACAGAAGTTATAACTACATATTTCAGACCGAGTGCAGCGGAGGCGTCCGCTACCCTGTCAGGCTCGTCATGTTCGGGCGGATTTGGGCTTAAAGACTCAACCGCGCAGAAAGAGCAGTTTCGGGTGCATCTGTCACCCAGTATCATGAAGGTAGCGGTGCTGTCTGAAAAACATTTTCCCTGGTTAGGGCATCTTGCCTCTTCACAAACAGTCGAAACACCGTGCTGTCTCAGGACCTTTTTCGTTCCGTGAGTACCTGTGGACTTAACCTTTATCCATGAAGGATGACGCATAACGCAGTAAAATAACCGGATTTATAACCCCTTGTCAATCGAATGATTTAATGGCCGGCAAAATGGATGACCTGAGACTTATTAGATTGTCTTATATTGACAATAGAACTATTAATTAGACAATCAGATATCAGCGTGATATAAAAAATATCAGGACATTCTGAAGGCAGCTATAAAATATTCCTTAAGAAGGGGGACTTTGATATATGTCATTCCTGATTACGCGGTATAAAGTTGAGGACTATTCCGAATGGAAAGATGTCTTTAAAGAAACAAAGGAAAGCCGTAAAAAAGCCGGGGAAAAAAAATACAGGGTTTTCCGAAATTATAATAATAAAAACGAGATCATTGTTTT
The DNA here is from genome assembly GCA_964574765.1 of uncultured Nitrospirales bacterium. Classification (GTDB taxonomy): domain Bacteria; phylum Nitrospirota; class Thermodesulfovibrionia; order UBA6902; family BMS3Bbin08; genus CAZNPC01. Next base: position 12,360 of record CAZNPC010000006.1, read on the forward strand.
TCAGGAATGGGAGAGTATAAAAAAAGCTGAGAATTACGCTGATTCAAAGGGCCTGAGCAATTGCCTGAAAAAGGCCGGTGTTATAGACAAGCCTGATATGTATATCCTTACAGAGGCCAGGAAGAAAAAATAATGGGGTCCCCGACAGGTCGGGATCTCCGCATATCCGCGCCATAGGCGGGCAAGCTCCGACAGGCCATGTATACCACGTTGGGTATAGGGCATGCTTTGTCGAAGCGACTCTCAGGTCGAGTCGGCTAAATTGCGACTCATATCGAATATTTTACATTTAAGTGATAAACTGCTGCGTATTACTATCATTCAGATCATCTAAGAAGCGCTACTGAACAAACAGCTCCTCAGCTATAGTTAGAAATATTTTATTGAAACATGTTTGTGTGCCTGAATAAGGCACAACACCCAGCACAGGCACTTTACCTAATTTCTCAATAACCTCAGGATTTGATTTTTCAGCAAGCCCTTTTCTATTTTTAACCGTATGATTGATTATCACTCCGAGAACATCAATCCCTCTTTTCCTGGCGGTCTCAATGGTAAGAAGTGTATGGTTTATAGTCCCAAGGCCGGGCCTTGCCACAATTAGTAACGGCAGTTTAAGGTCTTTAACAAGGTCAATAAAGAGATATTTATTATAAACAGGGACCATAATGCCCCCTGCCCCTTCAACGACAGTAATATCATATTTATTTGAAAGAGTTTTGTAGGAGGATATTATTTTCGTCTTTTTTATCGTTATCGACTCAAGCTTTGCCGCTACAGAGGGAGCCAGCGGGTGTTTGAGCCTGTAAGGATTAATCAGATCAAGAGGCTCTTTTACTCCTGATGCTCTGATAAGCTTCACAGCATCTTCAGGAACAAGCTTCCCTTTTTTGACTCTGCACCCTGTCTCAACAGGTTTTATGGGGCAGGCACTGATCCCCATCTTTTTAAATGCCCGCAAAAGCCCGGAAGCTACAAAAGTTTTTCCGACGTCTGTGTCAGTTCCTGTAATAAATAAACCTTTATTCATTGTAAAGTTCACGATCAAACTGCGCCATTTGTTAGCGATCCAATTTTATGCAAATTATAAAAGATGCAAGCAGGATATAGTATTTGAGCGGTTTGTCGATGCGACCCTCGGAGTCGATCCGACGAGAATGAGCGGCAATACTATAGGCTGATTGTTTCACACACTCCTTTTCTTGTTAAATAACCTTCATATCAAGCCATAAAATAATTTAAAATCAATCTCAGTAATGTGTTTTATATTTCCTGAGACAGGTTAGAACAAGATCTATATCTTTATTCGTATGCGCTGATGTTACTGAAAACCTGATCCTGCATTTGCCTTCAGGGACTGTGGGAGGCCTGATAGCGGGAACGAATATCTTCTGTTTGTAAAGATATTTTCCCATGCTCATAGCTGTCTTAATATCCCCGGCAAAAATCGGTACAATTGGTGTTTCAGAGTCCAGAGTGTTATATCCGAGGTTTTGGAGGCCGATGACCAGCCGTTCTCTGTTCTTCCATAATTTTTTTCTCCGGCTTACAGAGGTTTTATCAATGATATCAACGGCTTTAACAGCCGCTCCGGCCACGGCCGGAGGCAGTGATGTAGAATAAATAAAACTTCTTGCTCTGTTAATTAATAGATTTATCAGTGTCCTGGAACCGGCGGCAAATCCACCGGTACATCCAAATGCTTTGCTGAATGTTCCCATTTGGATAATGTTTGCAGCCTTGATCCCAAAGTGCTCAAGCGCCCCCCTGCCCGTTTTTCCAAGCACTCCCGTTCCATGCGCGTCATCAATCATAAGCATGGCCTTATATTTCCTGCTAAGTGCATATAGTTTTTTAAGAGGAGTAATGTCTCCGTCCATGCTGAATACTGTATCTGTAACTATCAGTTTCTTTCGGGATGTTTTATTTAACAGGGACTCGAGATGATCCATATCTTTGTGTTTATATATCTTTGACCGCGCTCTTGAAAGGCGTATGCCGTCAACAATGCTTGCATGATTTAGTTCATCGCTGAATACCACGGTTTCAGTTCCGGCAATGGCAGGGATTATCCCGGTGTTCGCCGCATACCCGGAATTAAAGATAAGCGCGGCTTCGGTTTTTTTAAACCGGGCGATGCGGTTTTCAAGTTCCTTATGAGGGGAATATGTCCCGCTCAGCAGTCTGGATGCACCAGAGCCGAAACCGTATTTTTTCAGTGCGTTAGCAGCGGCACTAACGATCCCTGGATTTGCTGACAGGCCGAGATAATCGTTTGAGGAGAAATTAACATATTGTCGTTTGTTAATAAAGATATGCGCGTTACTGCTGTTGGATGGATTAATGGTTACTAATTCTCTGAGGAGTTTGTTTGCCTTTAGATCTTTAAGCGCTTCATCAAATTCTCTCATTATATGTGTTATACAACCCCCGCGTACCCCCCACTGCTTCGCTTTGCGAAGCAAAGCGGTGGGGGCGGGGGTGTTCTGCCTGCTAAATCCCTTCCCGTTCATCAGGCGCCCATATGTATTTGTGAATCTGAAGCTGGATCCTGAAAGGCAGATTGTCACGCAAGATCCACATGGCAAGCTTTTTGGGAGACAATATACCGTATGCAGGAGACATAAGAATATGCTGTGTCTGATCAAAGAGTTTATGCCTGCTGACCATTTGTTTTGCCCAGACATAGTCGGACTCATCAAGAATCACGAATTTTACCTGGTCATTGTTTTTTAGAACTTTGAGATTCTTCAGGTTCATTCTCTCGCTCATTCCGCTTTTGGGCGTCTTGATGTCCATTATGATAGTCAGTCTTTTGTCCAGACAACCTACACATATGGAGCCGTTTGTTTCAACGAGTACGTTATAGCCCTTATCCAGAAGCGTTTTAATCAAAGGAGGTGTGTCCTCCTGCAGCAGCGGCTCTCCGCCGGTAAATTCAACACACTTAACGCCGTACTCCTCGATCTTTGAAATGATCTCCTCATCAGCCAGTTCTTTTCCGTGATAGTAAGCGTAGTTTGTATCGCAGTAAGTACATCTTAAATTGCAGCCTGCAAGCCTTATGAATGTACACGGAAGGCCGGCATAAGTTGACTCACCCTGTATGCTCTTGAATATTTCGTTAACTTTGAACATATCTGTATTATAGTTCCATTTCCCTGATCTCTTCAACAAAAAGTTTGACCAGATCAGGGTCAAACTGCGATCCTGCGCCCTGTTCCAGCTCCGATATGGCTTCATCAGCTGTAAGTTTCTTTTTGTAGGGCCTTGGTGATATCATCGCGTGAAATGCCTCGGCAATTGCCAGTATTCGGGCATGCACCGGTATATCATCGCCGGAAATGCCTGCAGGGTAACCATTACCGTCGTAGCGTTCATGGTGGTACAGGATCGTAGGCAGGACGTCATCTATAAGCGGAAATTTTTTCAGGACCATCTCTGCAAGTGTCGGATGAGCCATAATGACTTTCTGCTCTTCTTCCGTCAATTCTCCGGGTTTGTTCAGGATTCTTTCAGGTATGTGTATTGTACCTACGTCATGAAGGATACTTGCCAGCCTGAGACTCTCGATATCATGGTCGAGAAGCCCCATTTTCCCTGCCAGTAAAGTGGCCAACCTGGCAACTTCAGCGGAATGCCCTTTTGTATACGGAGATCTTGAATCTACCATGTGCGCGATATTTTCAGCGGCATAGGGGGCCGTCTCAATCATCTCTCCCTCCTTGCCCGGCACAATGCCTGGTGCGAAACCGTACGCCATATTCCTGCCATGCTCTTTGGCAAAATACAGTGCTTTGTCAGCCATCTGGATCAATTCGGTCTTTTCATTCGCGTTATCAGGCATTGACGCAAACCCGATACTGACAGTTACAAGGGCCTGCTCACCGTTAGGAAGGACATGCTGCCTGGATGCGATCTTTTTCCTTAATCTCTCGGAAAGTATTTTAGCGCCGCTGAAATTTGTTTCAGGCATTATGGCAGTGAATTCCTCACCGCCGTATCTGGCCGCAAAATCTGTCTTGCGGATCTGATCTTCCATTACAGAGGCTATGGTTTTGAGTATATCGTCGCCGGCCTGATGTCCATAAATGTCATTGAAAGTTTTAAAATTATCAACATCCAGAATCAGGAGGGAAAGGTTTCTTCCATACCTCTTTGAGATTTCGACTTCTTCCGACAGTCTCTCCTGGAAATGCCTGTGGTTGTTGATTCCGGTCAAACCGTCCGTAACTGCAAGGCTTGTGATCTCTTCATGCATGGATATGGTCTGAAAGGCCTGAAAGGCAAAGTCCATAAGGATATCTTCATCTTCCTGATTGAACGGACCGCCGAGTTTATTGGCAATAAACAATATGCCGGAGAGATTGCTGGAAGCAAGCGGTACCGCCAGGAGGTCAGTAACCACAATGTCGAGATCTATGATCTTTACCGGGCTTTCAGCAGTATCCGTAATCTTTTTCTTTTCAGCGGGAAGTCTGATCGGAATCATATCCCGGATACACGCCTTGAAAAATCCTTCAGGGTCAAGGCTGATCGTAGAAGGGTCTTTGATCTGTTCGCTTGTGACATAGACAGTCGGAGCGAACGATTCCTGATCATAAATTATAATGCCGCCAAAACCTGATTTGATAAGATCCTTTGTCCGGTCTATAAAATTCTCAAGTATGACATCAAATTTAAACTCCGTTGAAACAAAACCCATCAGTTCGTTAAGGATAGCGAGTTCCCGAACGGCTTTCTGCCGTTTTGTCATTGCATCTTCAAGGTCGCTGACTTTTTCATTATACGACTCGGAAAGCCTTGTTATGTTCATGGACAGTAATTCAAGCTCATCGGCATCTTCAGACCCGCCGTGTTTTGCATCCCGTGAGTCATGAGTAAGGTTTTGGGTAAACATGTTGACCTGATCGATAAGTTTCAGTATCCTGCTCATAAGTCCGCGCGTAATTATAATGCCGCTGGTTACAGCAAGAGTAGATATGATCAGCAGAGCATAAATGGTGAAATTAATGCGCTGAGCAAGCCAACTATAATCGCCCCCGAGTTCATTTAAAGTATCATGCGTAGTCCAGAAAGCAAGCCCCATTATGATTGAGACGGCAATGACAACGATAAAAAAAGTCAGATTGAACCTTGTTTTGATTTTCATCAGTTGTTCCTTTTTAGATAAAGCCGAAAAGCTAAATATATAATTGATTTTATGATATAATTTTTCAAATGAAAAAGGAAGCTCTATTTCTTATCTTTACGGCCTTTTTTTCTCTGATAACAGCGGCATCATCTTATGCTGATGTTATTGTTATCCGGGCGAGCGGAGTAGTGAATCCGGTGATGGCCGAATTTATATCAAAGAATCTCGATGCCGCGGCCGCTGAGAAAGCAGATGTTCTTGTGATCGAACTCGATACGCCCGGGGGCCTTGACGCGTCAATGAGGATCATCATAAAGAAAATAATGGCAAGTGAGGTTCCTGTAGTTGTATATGTTTCTCCCAGCGGCGCGAGGGCGGCTTCTGCCGGAGTATTTATAACCATTTCCGCTCATATTGCGGCCATGTCGGGAAGTACGAATATAGGCGCGGCCCATCCTGTAAGCATGGGCGGACAAATGAATGAGACTCTTGCTGAAAAAGCAGTTAATGACGCAGCGGCGTATATAAAGTCTCTTGCCGAGGAACGGGGCAGAAATTCTGAGTGGGCGGAAAAGGCGGTCCGGGAAAGTGTTTCAATAACACAAGAAGAGGCTTTGGAACTGAATGTTATAGACCTGATAGCTGAAGACCTTGATTCTCTTCTGTCATCCATTAACGGCCGAACAGTTGAGACTTCTTCAGGCGATAAAAAAATAATAACAGCCGGCAAAACTATCAGACATGCAGAGATGGGGCTTAGACTTAAGATCCTTAACATTATTAGCGATCCGAATATTGCTTATATTTTGTTGTTGCTGGGCTTTTACGGTATTTTATATGAGCTGACAAACCCGGGAGCTGTAGTGCCCGGGGTTATCGGGGCGATTTCTCTGATACTGGCTTTCTACTCTCTTCAGACCCTGCCTGTAAATTATGCTGGTCTTCTGCTGATAATTCTGGCTATAATTCTTTTTGTACTTGAAATAAAGATCACTTCGTACGGCGTTCTCACCATAGGGGGGATAATATCAATGATCATAGGGTCTCTTATGCTGTTTGAATCGTCACAGCCTTTTTTAAGAGTGTCTTTGTGGGTAATTCTACCGGCTGTAGTTCTCACAGCGCTTTTTTTCAGCATTATTGTCGCGCTGGCAGTAAAGGCTTACAGGCGAAAGCCTGCTACCGGCATGGAGGGTCTGGTAGGAATGGAAGGTGAAACAAGATCTGACGTCCATGAGAAGGGACAGGTTTTTGTTCATGGTGAAATTTGGAGCGCTCAGAGCGAGAGCCTTATTAGATCAGGTGAGAAAATTATAGTTGAGAAAGTTGACGGCCTTAAATTGAAGATACGACAACTGAAGATTGACGATTGATGATGGACGATTGACGAATAACGACTGACAACAAACAATGCGCAATTAACAATTAAAAAAAATGGAGGAGACAAAATGCCTCAGATAAGTCTTGGAGTTTTAGTTGCAGTAGGTTTAATCGGCTACATGCTGATTTCGATTATAAGAATTCTTCGTGAGTATGAAAGGGGCGTTATTTTCCGGCTCGGCAGACTGATACCCGTGAAGGGCCCCGGACTTATCATTTTAATACCGGTAGTTGATAAGCTTGTAAAAGTCGACCTTCGAACAGTCACCAGGGATGTCCCTGAACAGGACATCATCACAAAGGACAATATATCGGTAAAGGTGAACGCTGTTGTCTATTACAGGATTGTCGATCCTGCGAAGGCCATTACAGAGGTCGAGGATTTTCATTATGCTACATCGCAGATCTCGCAGACTACATTGAGGAGTGTGCTCGGGCAGAGACATCTTGATGACCTTCTTGCCAAGAGAGACGAACTTAACGCTGAGCTTCAGAAAATAATCGATGAACAGACAGAACCGTGGGGAATCAAGGTTACTACTGTTGAAGTGAAAAATGTCGACCTGCCGATTGAAATGCAGAGAGCTATTGCCAAACAGGCTGAAGCTGAGCGTGAAAGAAGAGCAAAAGTTATACATGCTGAAGGAGAATTTCAGGCGTCTGAAAAACTGGCAGACGCGGCTGAAATAATTGGAAGACAGCCCGCAGCCCTGCAGTTAAGGTTCCTTCAGACACTGACCGAAGTGGCGACAGAGAAGAATTCAACTATCATCTTCCCTATTCCAATAGATCTGTTTGAGCCGTTCCTTAAAAAAATGAAAAAGGATGCGGAATAAGACCGTTACTGTAACTATTTAGAAATGGCAGGTGGTTAATATAAAAAGAAAAAAAAGAAACCCTATCATCACAACGATCAAGCAGGCTAAACGGGTCATAACCGTTGTGGTCGGGTTTACAGTTGTACTGCTGGGCACTGTAATGCTGGCACTTCCCGGCCCCGGCATTTTCACTATTTTACTTGGCCTCGCATTACTGGGCACTGAATTTGTCTGGGCCAGAAGGCTTATGAAGAGGGTTGGACATGGAGCTAATCATATTAAAAACTCTATCTTTAATAATAATAAACGGGAATCAGTAACCGATGACCAGTGACCGGTGATCAGCCTGCCCCGCGTTCAGATTCGCTCTGAATCTGATGGGGTAACCAGTTAGAAATGAAAAGAACTACTGTGAATAAACAGGGCAACTACCTCCTGATCCCCATAATCGACGAAAAATTACATTTTGTTTAAGCCGATCAATTTAAAGGTTTAAACGTAGCTCCTCGGAGTCTTCTTTTAAATGTGTCGGACCTGCCTGCCAGTTTGTTTGGCATGGTGGGAATCAGTCGCCAGTTTATCCGCCTGGTAGTGTGGCGGGCAGACCTGTTCATTGATTTATTCAAGGGGTGTCGGATGGCAGATATTTCGCCAGCCTTTCCTGTCTTTATAGCTGTTACCATTAACGCTTAACGATTAACTATTAACGGTCGTTTTATGCGCTGATATCCATCTCCTCCACCAGAAGGCCGGGAGAGCCGATCTTTCCGAAGAATTTAAGTTCTGTGCCGACAGCTTTTATTCTGCTGAACATATCAAGCACATTGCCGGACATCATGGCCTCTTTTACAGGGAACGCTATTTCCCCGTTTTCTATCCAGAGACCGGATATTCCAACTGAAAAATCACCTGATACAGGGTTGGCAGTATGAACGCCCATTGCTTCAAGCACTAAGATGCCCCTGTGTATGGACTTTATCAGATTATTATCCCCTATGTTACTGCCTTCTGAAGTCCGGCTTTTGACTTCCGCCCCGCTATTACTATCAGGTTCTATATATAAATTCGTCACATCTATATTGGGAAGGCTCTTGAATCCGCTTCTTGCCGCGTTTCCAGTTGATTCAACTCCCTGCTTTTTTGCAGTGTAATAATTATGAATAAAACCGGTAAGCACTCCTTTGGATAAAATGGTTTTTTTTGATGTTGGAACACCCTCATCGTCTGCCGGTCTTGTACCGATCCCCCAATCCAGAAGCCCGTCATCAACCAGGTTTATTTCCGGGCCTGCAATTGCAGTACCTTCTTTTCCTGCAAGGAACGACCTTTGCTTTTGAACAGCTTCAGCAGACAGGGACGCACTGAAGACACCAAGAAAATCAGCCGCTACCGAAGGGTCGAGGAGAACTGGAACCTTTGCGCTGGATATCCTTCTCGCTCCCAAAAGGCTTACAGCCCTTTTTGACGCTTCAACGGCAATTGATGAAAAGTCGACAGCTCCGAATTTTCGGCTTGATGCTGAAGCCCATCCCATCTGGCTGTCCTGCCCGTCACTGGCCAGCGGCGATACGCCAACAGTAATAAAGCCGCTTTCATATGATGTCACAAGCCCTTTGGAGTTGATAATCACGGTTTTCCCAGAGGCTACGCCGATTTCCGATCTTCTAACTTTAATTATCCTGCGGTCGTAATCAAGGGCCGTTTGTTCGAGAGAAAGCGCATAATCCGCGATGTCTTTTCCCTTTATATTTTCGAGGTCATTATCAAGAATTAATACCTCTGAGGGCAGTCTGCTTTCAGGGATGTCAGTGAAGGGATCCTCAGCAGTCCAGTCAGCTCCGCTAACCGCCCGGTTTAGTATATCCTCAATCTGGACAGGATCAGGACTCGATGTGAAGGAAAAACCGAGCCTGTGATTTTTAATGACCTTTATTGCCAGGCCGAAGTTTGTTGCCGACTCAATGGTTTCAAGCGCTCCTTTTTTTGCCGCGACTGATATGCTCCTGGTAGTTCTGATAAAGACCTCTGCCATGTCGGCTCCTTTTTTAACCGCTCTTTTAACTGTATCGTATGCGAGTGTATCCTGATCCATTTTTTTGCTCCAGAAAAGATTTATTTAGTATACAATAATAAATAACCAGTAAATTCAACAGAAAATACAAAACTTGGAGATATGTAACACAATACACAATTTATGTAAAATGATACAGGGAAAATAATTATATTATATGTTAACTGCACATGAAATAAGGGAATTTATCTGGCATTGTAATTGCGTATATATCATAATGAGTAAAATATGAAACTTAAAATTAAAAGAAACAGAAAAGGATTTACGCTGCTCGAGGTCATGGTTGTTGTAGTGATAATAAGCATAATTGCTTTTCTGGTAGCCCCTGAGCTCGGGCTTTTCAATGCTGATAGTGTGATGAGGGAATGTGTAATTAATGTAAATCAAAACATGCGTGTGGCAAGGGCAATGGCAATCAAAGAAAACAGGCAGTACCTGATGGTTTTTGATACCACCAACCGGAGATATATGGTTGGGGCTGATAATGATAATGACGGTGATCTGACCTCTTTCGTAGATACATTTGGGTCTTGTAATGATACGAAAATCTTTGATATTAATGCTGATGGAGATGTTCTTGATGCTATTGACAGGGGTGACGGCATACCTGATTTGAATCCTGATGCGAACTTTGACGGTGTGCCGGACTGTGTAAGGGTATTTAATTTAAACGAGTGCGGCATTAAGGTTCGTTTCGGAACACTGGCGCCTAACGGCCCTGATGGAACAGGTGACGCGATCTGTACAAATGGACTGGGAGTATGTTTTGGCAACACAATAAATCCTATAAGGGTCGGTTTCAATGCTGACGGCTCTGCGACAGCAATAGGCTCTGTTTATTTAGATCATAATGATGGCTCAGGCGGAGGGAAAAGATACAGCTACTTAGTCCGCATAAGCAGTAATGCCGGTGCCATGAGCATATTCAGATGGGATGGGGATGCTGATTATCCGACAAAGATTAACTGGACAGAGTTAAGATGAATAAGGGAGAAAATATTAGATGACAGATCAAAAGAACATTTATCCGGCAGATGTCAGTTCATGTAAGGGGTTTACTCTTGTTGAGGTTCTGGTAGCTTTAACAATACTGGTGATAGGTCTTCTTGGTGTGGCTATGATGCAGATAGCGACTATCAGCGGAAATACATTCAGCAGGGAGATGGCCGTAGCAACAGAACTTGGTCAGGACCTGCTTGAAAAGCTGAACTCTGCAACATATACTTCACTTATTACCGACCCAAAACTTACTCCCGGGCCTCATACAAATGCTGAGATAGTTGATGCAAATAACAATGCCCAAGCAAACCCCATAGACGCAAAGGGCATGTCCACTGATCTGTCAAACACTGCGCTTCCCGCAGGTACAACGCTCTATACAAGGACATGGACTGTTACTGACCCGGCAGCCGGTGCGACTTTTGGGGTCGGCACTGATATAAAAACTGTCACTGTAACTGTAACGTGGACTGATAGCGCAGGAACAATTAATACAGTTGCCATAGACCGGGCAAAGGTGCGGGGATGAAATTAAATTCCAAAATAAAAATGCAAAATGCAAAATTAAGGTCAGAGACACGCAATGAAGACTTTATGATGTGCAATTTACAAAGGGCGGGTTTCACGATAGTTGAACTAATGGTCACACTTGTTATACTTGTTATTACTTTAGGGGCGGTTTACACAACTTACATTGCGCAACAGCGTTCGTTTACAACGCAGGATCAGATTACTGAGTCCCAGACCGAATCCAAGATCGCGTTTAACATACTGACCAAGGACCTGAGAAACGCAGGATATGCATATCCTGTAAGCGTTAACCCGGCAATCAGCGGTTTTACTAACAGTATCAATCCAAGTGAAAACAATAATGCCGGCCGTGACGCTCTAACACTTGTCAGCGGCTCCGTGCAGATAGCAACATTAGCACTGCCTCTTATAATAGGACAGAATCAAATCTTCATAACATATACTGGAAACACAAGATTTAATGTGCCCAATTTGGCAAACTTTTCAATTGACGGAATAGATTTTTCAGTCATAACAACCTGTGCCCCGATAGGAGCTACATCTGATTGCGCAGACGGGATCGCGAATGCTCTTACACTTAACAGGGGCATGAGCAAGCCCATACCTGCGGGAAGGCCTTTATATGCCCTTGCAGCCTCTACTTATTGTATTGTCACTAACACTTCGGATGCTGATTACCTTGACCTTAGAAAAATAGCCGGAATTGCGACCCTGGCCAATTGTTCAGGAGCTTTACCCGCAGATGTGAACCGAATAGCCGAGAACATAGAAGACATACAGTTTGCATATGCTATTGATTCAAATAGCGACGGTCTGATTGACGACCAGAATGGAAATTCTGCATTTGACCCCGGCGATTATCTGCTCCCTGCTCAATTTCCTCCAAACAGCAAAATCATGGCAGTGCGGGTGAGTATTCTTGCAGTTACTACAGGTGATGACCTTTCTATTAATCCTTCATCAAAACCGTATTATTCAAGCGGGATTATTCTTGAAGAAAATAATTTCTCAGGTTCGGTCCGAACTAATCTTGATAATGACAGATTAAGTAGAAAGATATGGTCAATGGAAGTGGCTTTAAGGAACCCGAGGTAAATATGAGAAAAGACAGAACACAGAACACAGAACACAGACTACAGACTACAGACTATAAAAACCATAAGCATATTATAGGTTCTGAGAAGGGTTTTATACTTGTAATTAGCCTTCTGCTTCTGCTGGTAGCTACTGTATTGGGTATAACAGCACTTTCAACATCCACTACAAATGTAATGATGTCAGGTAATCAACGGTTGGCCGAGCTTAATTTTTCAGCTGCTGACGGCGGTGTATCAGTCAGTGTGCCTATTATTAATAACACTGCATTTTTCGGTGATATAAGCCCGAAGTATCTTGGTCTTATATCAAGCCCGTTAACAACAGACTTTAGAGACGAAATACACGGAGACACATCAGTTATTGACTGCCCTAACCCTTCTGCAGGCTGTCCGACGCCTACTCCGGATATAGATTATCCTCTCACAAATACTAATACTTATATAGATGTCGACTATCTATATGCTGTTCCCATTGAGGGAAGCGCAATAGAGTTTGCTTCAGGTTATGACGGCCTTGGCAAAGGTGCAGGAGGAGGAGGAATCGGCATTTATTATGCGGTAACTTCAGTCGGACAGGGCCTTGTCGGCTCGGAAACTGTTGTTGACGCAGTATACAGATATGTTACCCAGTGAGGTTATGAATATATGAAATATAATTTTCTGCAGTTTAGAAGGAGGAGAAAATGAAAAGCAAAAAAATGATAATAATACTCGTTGTCTTCCTGTTGGCAGCATCGTTTTTATTTACCGGTACCGCATTCTCAGGCGATGCATGGAAAAAAGGCAGTGTGACAGGGGTGTCTGACTATTCTTTGAAAATTGACGGTCTAAGCTTTCTTGTGAACGAGAAGGTTGTAATAACTGACTATAATAATTATGTATTTGAGCCTGACCTAAGCATTCTAAGGGCTGTTGATGAAATACTTTATAAAACTAAAAAAGGCGAAATTATAGAGATAAGGATATTAACGAGAGCCCAATAATAACTATAAAAAGTCCGGCGGAGGTAAAGCCATGAGAAACATTAACAAAACAATTATTGTTTCAATAATATTATGTCTGGGAATCCTGCTTTATTTGCCTGATAGTGCCCATGCACGGCCGGATCTGAGCCCGGACGGCGGCGCACTTGCTGCCGGAACCGTAGGCGCGTCTTACAGCGATACTATAACTGCGAGCGGTTGTGGAGGCCCTACATATACCTGGTCACTTATACAAGGCACTACTCTTCCAGCAGGACTGGTTGCGAGTGAAAGCGGAACAAAAAATGAATTTTATACCATCACTGGCATGCCGACAACTGCCGGCAACTACTGGTTCAGGTTAAGGGTTCAAGGCACTGGCTCTGGGTGCAACGGCGGTTGGAATAGGAGAAGGGCCCGGTGGTTCAATATAATTGTATCAGCCTCTTCAACTGTGCAGATTACAACGACCAGTGTTGCTGACGGTGTTCAAGGCATAACATACTCTGAGTCAATAAATGCAACAAACGGGACCACTCCTTACAGCTGGGATCTTACATCAGGCTCTTTACCTCCGGGCCTTACTTTATCTGCTACTGGTGACCCGGGTGTTATTTCCGGAACACCGACAACTACAGGGTCTTACAATTTTACAGTACGGGTCATTGACAGTGTTCCAGACAATGACACTCAGGCTCTAAGCATTGACATTTCAAGTAACCTGGCTATTACAACAACATCACCCCTGCTGTCAGGTACTGAAGGCATAAACTATTCAGCCAGTATCTCCGGAACCGGAGGGGTCCCCGGTTCTTATAGCTGGTCAATAAATCCAAGTACTTTACCACCAGGTATTACACTTACTACGTCTACTGGCAATCCTGCGGTTATTTCCGGAATACCTACTTCTGCCAATCCATATAATTTTGACGTTGTCCTTGATGATGGTGTTAACCCTCCTGTTTTTAAGAGCTTTTCTCTTGTTGTTACTCCGAGCCTTCTGGCAATAGATACGACAATCCTGTCCCCTGATACTGTGGCAGTATGTACAATCTATTCAGCCGAAGTAACTGCAAGCAATGGCACAACCCCTTATACCTGGACAATATCATCTGGTGTACTTCCTGACGGGCTTTCAATATCTCCTTTGGGTACTCTGCCTACAGGTACTCCTACGACAATTTCAGGTGTTCCTATAACTCCTGGACCGCATCAATTTGACGTGAGAGTCATTGACAATAACGGTGTTTCAAGAGATCAGACTTTCAATTTAGAAGTAACAGGCTCTGCCTCAAGCTGTGAGGCTAATATACTTGATTACACTGCTTATCCTCCTTTTGTACAGCTTTCAGGTGTAAAGCCTAATGTTCTTATTATGCTTGACAATTCAGGAAGCATGCATGAATTTGCTTACAAATCATCATCAGGATCCGGCAGGAACCGTAGTAATCCTGATACCAGTTATCTGATCGGCAATTCATATTATGGATATTTTAAAGATCATGCTGGTAATGGAGGCAATGCTGTAATGTACAGCTATTCAGGAGGCGCTTTTGTTGAGGATGCCGGAGGCACATGGAATGGAGATTTCCTTAACTGGCTTACAATGAGGAGGATCGATGTTATAAAAAAGGTTCTTGTCGGAGGCAAGGTGTATGACCAGCGTTCGACGTCCCAGGTAAACTATCTGATGGGTGCGCCAGGACCTGACAGGGACACCTGGAAAAAAGCCTTTGGCAACACTTATCATATATATCAGGACGGCGACGATGGAGAGCCGTATGAGATCATAAAACTCTGTACTGATGGGGATGGTGGTGACTGCAATGATTCGGGAGACGGCCCTGACTACAACGTTAAAGTTGCATATGGTCCTGCTGGACTGGTACCTGAAGGACTGTTACATAAGAATGCAAATCGAATGAGATTTGGTTTGATGTTCTTTAACACCTCCGGGAAAAGGTATGAGAACGGCAGCGGTAGAGACGGAGGATATATAAAACTTAAAATGGGTTCACCACTTGCTGACGTTATCGAGAAAATTGAAGATGAAGAGCCTAAGACATGGACACCTCTTGGAGAATCTGCTTATGAGGCTATCAGGTTCTATCAGAACGGTTCATCTGCATACAACAGCGTTAACTATAAATTGCTGGAGGATTATGATCCCCTGGATGAATACTGTCAGGACAATTATCTGCTGATACTTACGGATGGTGCGTCAACAAAGGACAAAAACTTACCCGGTAGCGCCTATAGTTCCTCCTATATCCCCAAAGTAACTGATCCAGACTTCAATGTTCAGGACTATATGGATGATATAGCCACGAATGAAGGATATGCCAGCCAGGACGGTACAGGTTCTTCTGACGGCACATACTATCTGGAAGGCGTAGCCTATTATATGCACACAAAGGACCTCAGAACTGACCTTGTTGATGATCAGACTGTAACGGTCTATACGGTCTTTGCGTTTGACCAATCTCAAGCCGCCAAGGACATACTTAAGATGGCTGCTAAATACGGCGGTTTTAAAGATAACGACGGAGACGGGAAGCCTTTTGAAGATGCATCCTGCCATACAACCACGCCTCTTGAAGGGTGTCAGGAATGGGATGTCAACAATGATGATATACCTGATACATATTATGAGGCTTCGGAAGGAAGGACGCTTGAGAAGGAAATAGGAGCGGCTTTTAATGCTATCGGCGAGGATACTTCTTCAGGAACTTCTGCATCAGTTCTTGCAACCACAGGTGAGGGTGAAGCAACTGTTTATCAGGCATATTTTGAGGCGGAAAAGGAGGATGCTGACATCCCCCCACATAAGGTCAAGTGGCTTGGTTATATTCACGGTCTGTATGTTGATAGATGGGGGAATATGCGTGAAGACAGTTATAATCCTTCAATCGCGACCAGCGGAGACAAAAAGCTCTGTATCGGAGCCTTAGACCCTGATGCAAACTGTACAGGGCCTGATACGATCGTTCGGATGGAATATGATGATGTAAATAATATAACACTCGCAAAGAGATATCCCGGTACTGTTGATGAGGATGGAAATCCTACAGGCACTGAATCGGATATTAATTTTAACGAGATGCAGACACTGTGGGAGGGCGGAAAAAAACTCTTTAATACAAGTGCGGCAAACAGGAAAATATACACAACAATAAATGGCTCTGATTTTCTGTTTGGCGACTTTACAGAAGCAAACGCGGCTTCTCTCAGGCCTTATCTGAGGGCCGGTACTGATGACGAAGCTAAAGCTGTCATAAAGTATATCAGGGGCGAGGACGACCCCGTTGTGAATGCAGTGACCTATGACTACAGGCCCAGAACCTTGAAAATAGGCTCTGATACAGAGGTCTGGAAGCTTGGAGATATAGTGTATTCAACACCTATGTCTGTTTCAAAGCCTGCTGAAAACTATGCGCAGATATACAAGGACACTACCTATCTTAAGTTCAAGCGCAAGTACAGGTTCAGGAGGCATGTCGTATATGTAGGTGCAAATGACGGAATGCTCCATGCATTTAACGGAGGTTTCTATGACCCTACCAAGCTGAAGTACTGCGATGCGTACAAGGCTGTTAACCTTCTGGCAATACCGCCTGTGTATCCCGGGACCTGTGATGATAATGATACAGGCAGTACACTTGGCAATGAATTGTGGGGTTTCATACCTCAGAGCCTGCTCCCGCAACTTAAGTGGCTGACACTCAATGAATATACACACGTGTATTATGTTGATCTCAAGCCCAAAATTGTTGATGCGAGGATATTCACTGAAGAAGTCAGCTGTACACCTGATATTTTTGATGCAGGATGTGTGCATCCAAAGGGCTGGGGCACTGTTATCATAGGCGGAATGCGCTTCGGGGGCAGAGATATTGATTATTCGGATCCGGCATTTTCAGGTTCGGGCTCAAGGACATTCCGTTCCGCATACTTTGCAATAGACATTACAGACCCGCTTAACCCTGATCTGCTCTGGACAATACCTAATACCTCGAACTTAAATGAAACAGGGCTTCCTGATCTGGGCCTTACGACATCACGGCCTGCAGTGTTAAGGGTTGGTGATGGTGTGTTACTGCCTGGCACATGGTATACAGTGTTTGGGACAGGCCCTGACGCAAACACGGATATAAACAGTACTGGCATTACTGATTCCTATGAAGGCATCAGTGACAGATTAGGCAGTGTATATATCGTTAATCTGGCTACAGGAGCTGAAATTAATAACTTCAACCTTCCTGACGCTAATTCATTTGCAGCTGATCCTGTAGCTGTTGACGTCAACCTCAACGATAGAACGGATGCAATTTACGTGGGGAGCACTTTCTGCCAGTCTTCACCTGACTGCACAAGCTCGCAGTGGAACGGGAAGATGCATAGAATCACAACGAACAAAGGAGATGCAGATACTACCAGCTGGGATCTTAATACTCTTTATGATGCCGGCCAGTCTATTACTGCTGCTCCTTCGCTTGCGGTTGATGACGTAGGTAATTTTTGGATATATTTCGGCACAGGCCGCTACTATGCCATTGCAGACAGCTTTCTTGACGGCGCAGAGTTCTGGAGGTTTTATGGCTTAAAGGATAATTGCCAGTCATGGTTCGATCTGAACGGAGCAGGTTGCACACAAGCTATAGCTACGGCTGACCTGCTTGATACTACGTCAATAGACGTCTATACTGACGAGTCTATAACAGGAGGAGGCAGTATACTCAACTTCAAACAACTGCTTGCTGAGATCAATACATCTGGCAATGACGGATGGTTCCTGGATTTTGCACCCGGTGAAAGAAACCTGTATAAACCTGGTGTGCTCGGAGGTATTGTTACATGGACTACATATACTCCGGGTGCGTCTGATGCATGTGAACTCAGCGGCACAAGCCGGCTTTGGGCTTCTTTCTACAAGACCGGCACTGCCTACAAGTCCAATATGATAGGACTTGAAGGCACCAAGGTTCTACGGTCAACAACTCTTGGAAAGGGTGTTCCGTCGTCTGTAGGTTTTTCAATTACCGGAGATAAAACTGTGCAGGGTTTCATTCAGCAGAGCACAGGTGCTATAATACAAGTTGAAGAAACAACTCCGTTTTTTATAAGGAGTAAAGTTACCGGTTGGAAGACAGAGAACTAAAAAGTATGCAACAGGATAAAGAGTCCTTTGCTCCGGATACAAACGTTGGAACAGGTCCTGTTTTCAGGCCCTGTTCCATATACGTCAAGTTAAAAAGAAACCTTTCTTTTTGTTTTATGATCTTTGCAATGCTGGCCTTTTCACTTATTTTTCTTTCATGTTCACAGTCTGAAGAGGAAAAGGCTTCAGATACTGTCAAATCATTGAAAACAGGTATTTACAAGATAGAGCTGACTCCTGCTTATGCTACCAAAAACAGTACCATTTCAGTAAAAGTGAAAAGTGTTCACCCTTCTAATCTGGCCTATCAGTGGGTTGTAAACAAATCAGATATTGAGGGGGCTGTCGGAGATGTTCTTGAATACCCGGCGCTTAAAAAGAATGACATGGTTCAGGCAAAGATCTTTATAAAGGATAAGAAGCTGGAACTAATATCCGAACCCCTGGTTATTTCTAACGTGGTTCCACGGATTGAAACTGCAAAGCTGGTTCCGGATAATCCTAAACAGGGGGATAAATTAAATATAGAGGTCAATACAATTGACGATGACGAAGATACTGTCAGGCTTGCATACGAGTGGTTTATAAATGGTGAATCCGCAGGAACGGGAGATGATTCCCTTGATATTAATAAACATACAATGAAGAGAGGCGATAAAATATCTGTTAAAATCACTCCCTCTGACGGAGACGCTGAGGGCCGTTCCATAACTATATACAGTAATGTCGGCAATTCACCTCCTGAGGTTCTATCCAATATCAGCGCCGAGTTTAAAGGAATGTTTTATTCAGCCAAAGTCATTGCAAATGACCCTGACGGAGACGTACTGGCCTATGAGCTTCAGACAGCTCCAGATGGCATGCAGATCGATTCGCAAAGCGGATTTATTACATGGGATGTCAAACCTGAAGATAAAGGCGAGCATAACATAGTTATATCAGTGAAGGACGGTCATGGAAGCGGCGTGCTCGTACCTTTAACAATAAAGATAGGTTTTATCCCGGGAGAATAGCATTTGGCATTATAAAATAAAGTAAAATTGAAATGCATATGGTAAAATAAAACATGAAGACAAGCGGTATAGCACCATTGCTAGAATGCACTGGTAGAAGACGCAGTTTTCCAACAGGGTTTACTTTAATTGAGCTTCTCATTACTGTAGCTATAATCGGCATACTGGCAACTGCTGCTGTGACTTCTTATGTTGGAACAGCCAAAAAGGCTGCACGCCAGGAGGCATTTACACAGCTGAACACCTTAAGGCTTCTTGAGGAACAATTTTTTGGACTGGCCTCAGATTATGCCCCGACGGCAGGTGGAACAATTACTTACAATGCCACTCCTGGACTTGCTGATGGCGGTATAGAAGATGAAATGCCCGCTTTCAGGCCGGGAACTGGTTTAGATTTTGGTTATTCGATAACTAAAAATCTGGTTCTAACAACACCTGTAGCAGTTCCGTATGTTGTGGGTACAGGGACAACAGTTCAGACGACCCCCCCCTGTTATATTGCTGTTGCTACAGGAAGTGCCAACACAAGAGTTGCGGGTGATGTTTTTGTTATAGATTGTAATAATACTGCCAATTTTTAATAAAAAACACCTGATATTTTAAAACCGGATTTACCCCGTTAGAATGGTGAAAGTCTTTTAACTGGGTTCACTTGCCAGAAAAATATTTCAATGAGATTTCACCATTCTTTCCGTATTTTCAGCTAATGATTTTAGTGTGTCCGGTGGAAGAGTAAATTATAAGGTTATAATATAAGAAACAGAGGTTAGAATCATTATGGGGAGGTTCATATGCTTAAGAACTGCTGGGATATAAAGAAGTGCGGACGGGAAGAAGGCGGCGATAAGGTCGATGAACTGGGGGTATGCGTGGCGTATCCAAATCACGGTCACTCCTGCTGGATAATCGCGGGCACCTTTTGCAAAGGTGAAATTCAGGGAACTTTTGCCCAGAAGCAGAAGCTCTGTGTAATTTGCGATGTTTACAAGAAATATTCGACGTCTTTCGGTGAAGAAAAAGACATATTCCAGGAAGAGCATCCTGATGAATTCAAGGTCTGTGAAGATTTCCTGAAGAACATGAAGAAAGAATAATTGGCAGTCAGTGCTGAGCCGGGGTTCAATGGAACTACGGTACTATGGTACTCGTCACTGATCACCCCGAAAAGCTCCGCAACAGGGCAGGCTGATTACTGCTCACGGTTCGACACAGGGCTCACCGCAGGCTTGCTGCTGTCATATAGTCCCTTATATTGGCCTTAATGTCGCCTTTCAGTATCCCTGAACTGACCGCCGCGGCATTTGCTCCGGCACTAATTACGTCAGCGATGTTTTTAGGTTTTATGCCCCCTATCCCGACTATGGGTATATAAATATGTTTCCTGATCTTTGAGATATACGTCACACCTTTTGGAGCACCGGCCTTTTTGGTAATTGTGTGGAATACCGGCCCGAACGCTATATAATCAGCCCCTTCCCTTTGGGCTTTAAGTGCCTGGTTCAGAGTATGGGTTGAAACACCTATGATCTTATGTCTGCCGAGAATTCTGCGTGCTTCTCTTACAGGCAGGTCGTTCTGTCCGAGGTGAACTCCATGGGCATTAACTGCCAGCGCAAGATCAGCATAATCATTAATGATCAGTATCGCGCCTTTTTTTAATGCTATGTCTCTGACAGAGCAGGCCTCTTTAAAAAGGTCAATCCCGGACATGGCCTTGTCCCTGAACTGGATGATCATTATGCCGGCATCTACTGCCTGCTTTACTGCCTTTGAATGACTGGATCCGGCTGAAGCGCTGTCGGTTATAAGGTAAATCTTTCTGTTGAGAAAAAGGTTTTTCAAGGCAGACGCACCGTAAGAAATAGCTCAAGGTTCATGGTTTATAAACATTATCAGAATTAAGTACTACTTTGAGATTGAACAGCTAAAACAAAAATTAAATTATCCAGTCGATTACGGAAGTTATGAGACAGTCTTTGCTGTCTTAATTAACAAGTCCCATCTCTTATTTCTTAATTCTTCACCGAATCTTCTGTTTTTCAACCACTTGAACGGCTTGCCCGCCTAAGGAGAGTTTGAACTATGTTGTTTTTTTGTTACTGTTTCACTGTTGTTGAATTGTTAAGGTTGTCGATAAAATGGGTGTCGAAATTTCCTTTTATGAAGTCAGGTTCCTTAAGGATTCTCAGATAAAACGGGATCGTGGTCTTTATGCCTTCAATGATGAACTCTCCCAACGACCGGCGCATCCTCATGATCGCCTCTTCCCTGTCTATGCCGTGCGTGATGACCTTCGCGATGAGGGAGTCATAGTGAGGCGGCACGACCCAGCCCGAATACGCGGCAGTGTCAACTCTGACTCCGGGGCCGCCCGGAGGTATGAATTTGACAACTTCACCCGGGCATGGTATGAATTTTTCAGGATCTTCCGCGTTGATCCTGCACTCAATGCTGTGTCCGGAGAACTGAATATCGCTTTGCTTAAAAGAAAGCCGTTCTCCAGCCGCCAGTCTTATCTGTTCTTTTATAATGTCAATTCCGGTTATCATTTCAGTGACAGGGTGCTCGACCTGTATCCTGGTGTTAATCTCCATGAAATACGTATTGCCGTTATCAACTATAAATTCAACAGTACCGGCATTGCGGTAATTCATGGCTTTTGCCGCTTTAACGGCAAGTTCACCGATCTTCTTCCTGAAATGCAAAGATGCAAAGCAGTACGGAGATTCTTCTATAAGCTTCTGGTGCCTTCGCTGGATAGTGCAGTCACGCTCACCAAGATGAACCACATTACCGTGTTTATCGGCAAGGATCTGGACTTCAATGTGTTTCATTTCTGAAATATATTTCTCAATATACAGCTCCCCTTTTCCAAAAGCCGCGATAGCTTCGCGCTGAGCCATATGAAATGCCTTTTCAATTTCCTGTTCGCTATTTACTATCCTCATTCCCTTACCGCCTCCGCCTGCTGAGGCCTTGATAATAGCGGGTGCTCCTATTTTTTTGATTAACTTAACAGCCGTTTTTACATCCTGAACAGGACCGTCACTGCCGGGCACAACAGGAATACCCTTTTGTTTCATTGTCTGCCGGGCCTTTGCCTTGTCGCCGCCGAGCTTGATATTCTCAGGTGACGGGCCTATAAATGTAATTCCTGAAGTAATACAGGCTTCTTCAAAATGATGGTTTTCAGCAAGAAATCCATAACCGGGATGAACGGCCTCGGCATCGGTTATTTCAGCAGCGCTTATGATTGCGGGTATATTCAAATAACTGTGCGCTGAAGGCGCGGGTCCTATGCAGATCGCTTCATCAGCAAGCCTTATGTGAAGCGCGTCCCTGTCGGCATCAGAATAGACAGCGACGGTCTTAATGTCAAGCTCGCGGCATGCCCTGATGATCCTTATTGCTATCTCACCTCTGTTGGCTATAAGTATTCTTTTAAAGAATGGCATTTTTGGATTGTAAATTGTTGATTGTCGATTGCCGATTTTTGATTGATGACTGCATTATGACTTATTTTTTTAAATATTTTCCTTCTTTCGTATTTTAATTGAAAAGCTAAATTTAAGTTTATCGGCGTTGTATTATCCAAGTGTTTGAAATCCGAAATCCGAATTTAATCGTTTGTTATCTCTTTATGCTACTCATTTGGCTATTTCAACTTTTTTACGAATGAACCAATATTTCCTTTCAATCGCTCGCCTCGCGAAGCGGGTCAATTGTCATTCATCGATCGTCATTCATTAAGAGGGCTCGATCAGAAAGAGAGGCTCTCCATATTCAACTGCCTGGCTGTTCTCCACAAGTATCCTGGATACTGTGCCGTCCGTGTCGCTTTCGATCTCGTTCATAAGTTTCATGGCCTCAACAATGCACAACACCTGGCCTTTTTTCACAACACTGCCAACCTCTGTAAAAGGCGATGCCCCGGGGGATGGTGATCTGTGAAAAATGCCTACGATAGGAGATGAGATGGTTACATGGCTGTGGGCCTCTTCCTGTTCCTGCCTGATTTCAGCAGAAACGCTCTGCTGGACGGGTCTGGGCATTTCAAAAGGCGAAGAAAACAGCCTTTCTCTTTTGATTTTCAGTTTGACCCCGTCTCTTTCAACCTGAAGCTCAGTAATATCAGAATCACTCAAAAGTTCCATTAACTGTTTTATCTCGTCCAGTTCCATTATTTCACCCTCTCTACATACGCTGAAGTCCTTGTATCGATTTTAATTGTGTCCCCCTCGTTTAAATGAAATGGGACTTTTATGGTCACGCCGGTCTCCATGACCGCGGGTTTGCTTCCGCCGCTGGCTGTATCCCCCTTTACTCCGGGGTCGGTTTTAACGATATCCAGCTCGACAAAAATAGGAAGTTCAACACCTATAGGATTACCGCTGTAATAAAGCACTTTTACGACCATGTTTTCCTTTATAAATTTCATGCTGCCGCCAAGCTGTTCTGCACTCAGCGGCAGCTGCTCAAAACTGTCCGTGTCCATATAGTAATACATGTTATCCTGACTATACAGGTATTGCATGGACTTTTCTTCGAGATGCGGCCTGTTGAGTTTTTCACCGCCTTTAAAGCTTTCTTCAATAATGCTTCCGGTTCTTATATTTTTCATCTTTGTCCTTACTATAGCTCCGCCTCTTCCCATTTTAACATGCTGGAACTCAATAACCTCGTACGGGTCTCCCCTGAATTCGATCTTGGACCCTTTCCTGAATTCATTTGTTGAGATCAATTTCTTCTATCTCTTTTAAAAAGACCGTTAATTGTCATTAGTTAATGGTTAATCGTAACAGCTATAACTACAGTTAACCTGCCTGCCGGCAGGTAGTTAACAGTTAAACATTAATAGTAACTTCACTTCTCAACTTGATGCCTATTGTTGTCTTTGCTCAACCTCTTAACTTCTTATCTTCTGTCCATCACACTTCATATTTCTAATTTACAATCTGTATCTTTCTGGGCAGGGTCGTTAATACCTCAGCCCTTCCCTTCCTGACGACAATCATGTCCTCTAACCTTACGCCTCCGGACCCCGGAAGGTATATGCCCGGCTCAATACTGAAAACCATGTTCTCTTTAATAACATCCCTTCTACGCCAGGATATATAGGGCCTTTCATGTACTGCCAGCCCTATTCCATGCCCGGTACCGTGACAGAAATGATCACCGAATCCTTTCTGTTTTATAAAACCCCTGGCAGCGGAATCAATAACCCCTGATCTGACTCCCGGCCTGACAGCCTTAACAGCCGTTTTAAGGGCATTAAGGACAATGGAATGCAGTTCCATCTGTTTCTCTGAATGCCTGCCTTTGATAGCTATCATTCTGGTCATGTCAGAGTAATAGCCCCCGCTTTCACCGCCCCAGTCAAAAAGGATAAAATCACCTTTATTTATTACCCGTGAGTTTGGTGTTGCATGGGGGAGAGCTGACCTACGGCCTGACGCTACTATAACCTCAAAAGGTATCTTTTTGCAACCTTCTTCTTTAAGAAGTGACTCAAGCTTTACAGCAAGTTTTTGTTCGGTTATTCCCGCCCGGATAAAGGGTTTCAGCTTCCGGAATGCCCTTTCCGCCCTTTGAACGGCTTTCCTGATATGAACTAGTTCCTCATCTGATTTGATCAGCCTGAGGTCTTCTACCACGTTTGTTACTGCCTTAAGCCTGATCTTCCCGGCGAGAAGTTTTTTGTGGTTCAGATAGCTCAGGCTGTGATCCTCAAAGCCCAACTTTTTTATCCCAAGCTGTTCTGTCAGCTCTTTAATAAGGGAAGCCCTGCCCTTTATTTCTGTTTTGTGAGTAAAACCGGACACTTCATCTTTCGCCTGTTCCTCATACCGGGAATCAGTCACAAAGATAGAATATTTTCCAGTGAGAATGATGAAGCCGGCCGAGCCGGTAAAACCTGACAGATATCTGACATTGCTGATATCAGTTATAAGTATTCCGTCAATGCCCAGCTTTGGAAGACTTTTCTTAAGAACGGTCTTTTTTTGCATTCACTATATATGTGGCAGCTCTTAAGCCTAACAGATAACTCTCAAGCCCGAAACCGGAAATCTGCCCTGCCGAAACAGGTGCTATTAGTGACTTCTGCCTGAATTCCTCTCTCGTATGGATATTTGAGAGATGAACTTCAACAGCAGGGGTATTAACAGCTGCGATCGCGTCTCTGATGGCAATACTTGTATGTGTATACGCGGCCGGATTTATTAGTATCGCACTGAATTCCAGGGAATTCTGAATGAGGTCGACGATTTCACCCTCATGGTTTGACTGTTCGATTACTATATTGATCCCCAGTTCCTGCGCCAGATTATTCAGCGATGTGTTGATCTCGTCCAGTGATCTGCTGCCGTAAACCTCTGTTTCTCTTGTGCCGAGAAGATTAAGATTAGGTCCGTGAATTACAAGTATTTTCATAAGTATTAACCCCTGTCCTGCTTGTCTTTAAGTTTAATAAGCATCTCCAGTTCTTTGCGCCTCTGAAGAAGACGGTTGTTCTCAGGGTCAGATGAAAGCATTTCCTTATATACGTTCATGGCCTTATCATAAAGGCCCTGTGATACAAAAATGTCAGCCATCGTTGATGTGCGCATTGATATGACAATTTTGTCATTTTGTGTTGCATCTGAATCAGCACTGGACGCTATATCTACGGCAGTTTGAGATTGCGTTTCCATAACGTTTCGGAATTCCTCCAGCTCCCCGCTTACGGTTTCTTCCGATACGGGCTGCAGTTTTTCAGGAATTGTGATCCCCAGCTCTGAGCTGTTGACCTCATCATCTATCTCATATACGGCAGGTTTGGCGGATTTCTTCTCTACCGGGCGCTCATATGATTTTTTTTCAGGATCATCCTGTATGTCCTCACCCGGTTCATCAGTGGTCCGGGGTGACTGCGAACGGGACTTAAGAGATTCCAAAGCTTCGGCGGCATCAACATCATTCGGGCTTAGATCCAGCACGGTCTGATATTTATCAACCGCCATGTCATGTTCACCCTGCTCTTCGTAGATATATGCCAGCCTTTTATGAGCGAGAAGATTGTCAGGTATCTGCCTGATCACTTTCTCAAACTCCTCCCGGGCCTCAGTCAGCATCTCTTTATCAAGGTATATCTTGCCCAGGGCAACTCCTGCACTGGTATATTCCGGCTGATCATTAATGCCCTTCAAAAGGACCTCTATTGCCTCGTCGATCATGTCTCTTTGTTTATAGGCTTCCGCAAGCGGCACGAACAGTTTGGATTTCGGGTTTTTCTCTACCTTCTTCTTTAATTTATCAATCTCTTCGTTTGTCATAAACCTGTGATGAATGAATCAGAGATAAACCGGGAGTCATTTTCCCTGTTTCTTTTTAAGGCTTTAATTTAACGAGCTGGTCAAGTATGATGTTCGCGACGTCCTCTTTGCTCATAAGAGGGTGGGCAGTGGAGTTTCCTTTTCTATCGATCATAGTTACTATATTGGTGTCAACATCAAACCCGGCTCCCGGCTGGGTAGTGTCATTCATGACTATCAGATCAAGGTTTTTGTCTTTAAGTTTTTTCTTTGCTTTTCTGATGTTTTGGCCTGTCTCAGCTGCAAAACCGACAAGTACTCTCTTGCCTTTTTTTCTCCCAAGCTTATGGAGGATATCCGGGGTTTTCTTGATATCCAGAATTACCCTTCCGGACTTGGGGGTCTTGGTTTTGCTTGTTCCCGAAGGCGCAAAATCAGAAACAGCCGCCGCCTTAATAATGGTAGTTGCTTTGCGCATATTCTTTAAAACAGCGTTCTCCATCTCAGAGGCACTTTCCACCTGCACAAAAGAGGCTCCCTTGGGGGGAGTGAGGAATGTCGGACCGCTTATAAGAGTCACTTTGGCACCCCTTCTCAGGGCAGCGGTTGCGATTGCAAACCCCATTTTCCCGGACGAACGGTTAGATATATATCTTATCGGGTCGATCTGTTCACGAGTAGGACCGGCTGTTACTAACAGATTGCGTCCAGCCAGGTCTTTTGGTGAAAGCATGGTTTTTGCGGCCTCAACTATGTCCTGAACATTTGTCATTCTACCTGTGCCCTCTTCCCCGCAGGCAAGACTGCCCGATTCCGGGCCGATGAAGTTAACGCCCTGCGCAGATAGATCCCTCAGGCTTTTTTTGACCGCGGTGTGATTATACATTCTTGAGTTCATTGCAGGCGCGATCAGTACGGGACCATTGAATGCAAGGTAAAGAGTAGTTAGAAAATTATCAGCTATTCCGCAGGCAATTTTGTTTATGGTATTTGCAGTAGCAGGCGCAATGATCAGTAAGTGTGACTCTTCTATCAGGCTTATATGTCTCAGATAACCGTCAAAAAGTTTTGTATAGACTGGTTTATTTAAAACCGTTTCAAATGTCAGGGGCTGAATAAAGCGGCACGCGGATTCTGTCATGACCACAGTGACATTAGCACCCTGGCTGGATAACTGCCGCGCAAGATCTACAGATTTATAAGACGCAATACTTCCAGTGATGCCCAGGATGATATTCCTGTCCCTGAGCACGGTTATTTACCTTTTTCAGGGAAAATTTCCTCAATTGTCTTACTGTTCTCTTTTGCGCCTTTTTCGTGCAGATAGACCTTAAGGTCTTTTTCGAGTTCGGAAAGGTCTTCAGGAAGTGAATCTCTCTGTTTTGCCTCATCCATCATCTCATCGAGAGTGAGCTTTTTTGACTCCTCTCTGGCCTTTATCGCATCATTGCCGGTCAGCACGCTGATGTTCCCAGCTATTACTTCCTCGAGAGCCAGGGTTGTCATTTTCCGTGCCTTGCTGGATATTTTGGGTTGTGAGCCCTGATACAGTTCTCGCGCCCTCTTGGCGACCGCTAGCACGAGTCTGAACCTTCCGTCTATTTTTTTTTCGTCAAATTCAACAGGTAATGATATTAAATCCATATTGCCACCTCATTGTACGGAGTAATTGCTGTCTAATCCGATATTATAAGTCATTTATTATATTAGAGTCAACCTTGTCTGTTCTCAATCCCGCTGAAATTATTATGCTCTCAAGTTCTTTCAGAGCTTTTGATATATCGTCATTAACTACAACATAATCATAGTCCCTGTAACTGAGTATCTCATTTTTTGCGTTCTCCAGCCTTCTCTTGATGTCCTCGGTTAAATCAGACCGTCTGCCCCTTAGTCTCTCGGACAGAATTTTCATCGACGGCGGAAGAATAAACACATAGACAGCGTCCCTGATGCTTTTTCGGAGCTGAACTGCACCCTGAGTATCAATATCAAGAAGAACATTGTAGCCTTTATTTCTTAATTCTGAAAGCCTTTTACCGGCTGTGCCGTAAAGATTTCCGTGAACTACCGCCCATTCGACAAATTCTCCCTTCTTTATCATTGATTGAAACTTGTTCTTGCTTATAAAGGTGTAATGAACATTGTTTATTTCACCCTTGCGGGGTGATCTGGAAGTATATGAAACCGAGTGTTTAAGCAGTGGAAATCTGGCGCTTAGCTTATTGGCAAGTGTTGTTTTGCCGGCGCCGGACGGGGCTGATATTATAAAAAGCCCCCCTTTTTTTTTCGCGGCTTTCCTGCGGGCACTCCCGGCCTTAGATCTGGTCATTCTTCTCACCGGGGCTCAATCTCTGCGTTATAGTTTCTGCCTGAAGAGCAGACAAGATTATGTGGTTACTTTCCGTAATGATTATCGCACGCGTCTTGCGGCCCTGAGTAGCGTCAATTAGTTTTCCGGTTGTTCTGGCTTCTTCACGAATTCTTTTTATAGGAGAGGATCCGGGCGTCACTATGGCAACTACCTTTGACGATGCGACGACATTGCCGAAACCGATGTTGATAAGGCCGGAGTTCTTACTGTTTTTTTTCAATATTTAGTCCTCTAGAGCCTGCTGCTGATTATCAGTGTTCCAGGACATGCTATTCTGAGCAGAAAAGAAATAGTCAGGACCTATTGGATATTCTGACACTGTTCCCTGATTTTCTCAAGTTCATGCTTCATATCCACGACTAGAGTTGAAATAGAAGCTTCTGTAGATTTTGAACCGATCGTATTCAGTTCCCTGTGTAATTCCTGCGCAAGGAAATCCAGTTTTTTCCCTATAATATCGCCGTCTGATAGTATTTCACCAAGATGTTTAAGGTGACTCCTGAGCCTTATGATCTCCTCGGTAATGTCTGATTTATCAACGAGAATGGCTGCTTCCTGAATAATCCTCGATTCGTCTATCGTGGAGTTGCCAAGCAATTCTTTGAGTTTTTCAGCAAGAACGGCACGTGCATTTTTTATAAAGTCTTTTCTTTTGTCTTCAACAACGTCCAGTTTTTCACGGATATTACCGGCCCTGAGAGCAATATCATCAATGAGATTTTTACCTTCTTTAAGCCTCATGTCCTTCAGTTCCCTGAGAGCGTTTTCCAAAGCTGATCTGAATGAGGTCAAGTCAACTTCATCTTCTGCGGAAGAAAAAATATCCCTGTGATTGGCCAGGATATTAATACCGATATTTTCAGTAATGGAAAGTTCCTCTTTTAAAGAAACAAGAGCGTTGTAATACTCTTTTGCAAACGCTCTGTTTATATTTATTTTCGCGTTGTCAGCATCGGTCTTTGAAATAAACACTTCGATACGGCCACGGTTGAAATACTCTTTTATAAGGGTTCTGATATCAGGCTCATAGAAATATAGGTATGAAGGGACGTTAAGCTGGATATACAGGCCCCTGTGGTTTGAAGAGCGGACTTCCACTTTCGAATTGCCGTCTTCGCCGCGCCCATACCCTGTCATTGACTGAATATTCATGAAGTTAAAATATAGAATACTGCAATAAATAAGTCAATTTAAACATAAATTGTTCAAATCGTTCATTCCGACGTTTCGTGACAAACCGTTTAAACCGATCAACCAGTTCAAATTGGATTCACAAATAAGAGAGTGTGGTTCTCCGCCCAGAATAAATAAGAAATAGGAAATTAGAAATAAGAAGTGACCCTCACCCCCTGCGTCTTCAGTCGGAAGACAGGTCAAGGAACGGGGAGGCTGATGATGAATCTCCGTGCGACTCCTTTGAAAGAAAACCTCGAGGTATTAACCGAAAACGTCCAGCTTTATTGATTAAACAGAATCTAATCAATTGTCGATTGCGGCAAATGACTCAGTGAGCTTACGCGAACGAAAATAACTAATATAAACTCATTACATTTCTGCTCCTTCTTGGGAGCAACGCATTAAGAAGCAGCCTCACTGTTTCATGAAGAGCCAGTATGCATTTTCTGTCTTTGATCTTTTGTTTGTTCTGAAATATGAACTATGGTTCTGTCGAAAAATTAAGTCGTAGTTACCAGTTCTTCGATTTCTTCTTCTATAAATACAGGTGCTCCCTCTTCGAGGATAACATTGATTTTCTTCGTGTTTTTGAATCTTCCTTTAAGCAGTTCCTCGGAAAGAGGGTCTTCGATATTCTTCTGAATTGCTCTTCTCATCGGACGGGCGCCATAGGACGGCTGAAAGTTATTGGCTATTATCCATTGAACCACTTCATCACTGAGCTCAACGGCAAGGTCCTTGTCGAGCAGATGTTTATTTAGTTCGGTAACAAGAAGAGCGATTATCTTTACAAGATGGTCTTCTTCGAGAGGATGGAAAACAACAGTTTCGTCCACTCTGTTCAGAAATTCAGGATTAAAAGTCTTTTTCAGTTCATCTAATATTTTTGATTTGACTGCTTTATATGTGTCTTTCCAGTCTGTTTTGTGGAATCCAAGAGGTGTGGCATTATCAGTAAGTCTTGTGCCGAGGTTCGATGTCATTATAATTACCGTGTTCTTGAAGTCTACTTTTCTTCCGAAACTGTCAGTTAGAACACCCTCATCAAGGACCTGGAGAAGGGTATTGAAAACATCCGGATGGGCCTTCTCGATCTCGTCAAACAACACTACAGAATACGGCCTTCTCCTGACTGTTTCAGTTAATTGGCCTCCTTCTTCATACCCTACATATCCGGGAGGTGCTCCGGTCAGGCGTGAGACACTGAATCTCTCCATGTATTCAGACATGTCGATCTTTACAAGGGCGCTTTCATCATTGAAAAGAAACTCTGCCAGGGCCTTAGCGAGCTCTGTTTTGCCGACTCCGGTGGGGCCGAGAAAGAAAAATGATCCGATAGGCATTTTCTTTGTCTTAAGGCCTGCACGGGATCTTCTTATAGCTCTCGCGATCGCCGCAACTGCTTCATGCTGGGCAATAATTCTCTTATGCAGTTCATCTTCCATGCGGAGGAGTTTTTCAGACTCTTTCTCCTCCAGTTTGGAAAGCGGGATGCCGGTTATCTTTGAAACAGTATACGCTATATCATCGTCACTAATAACCGGGATCTCATTCTGCTGGTCATCATGCCATTTTTTGTGAAATTCGTCATAAAGACTCTGGACCTTTTCTTCTTCGGCAGACACGGATGTGCTTTTTTCAAAATCACGAAGTTTAAGATAAAGGTTTTTTTCCTTATTAAGGCGTTTTAGATCGTTTTCAATTTCCTTAAGCTCAGGCGGAACAGTAAACCTGCGCAGTTTAATTCTCGCTCCTGTTTCATCCATCACATCAATGGCCTTATCAGGAAGAAATCTGTCAGCAATATACCTGTCAGAAAGTGAAACGGAAGCTTCGATAGCCTCTTTACTTATCTTGACCCTGTGGTGGACCTCGTATTTGCTCTTGAGGCCCTCGAGTATCTTGATACTTTCCTTGATAAGAGGAGGCTTGAGGAATATGGGCTGAAAACGCCTTTCAAGGGCGCCGTCTTTTTCTATATACTTTCTGTATTCACCGGGTGTAGTTGCGCCAATGCACTGAATTTCACCTCTTGACAGCGCGGGCTTAAGCATATTGGACGCGTCTATGGAACCCTCAGCAGCTCCAGCGCCTACAAGGGCGTGAAGCTCGTCAATAAAGAGTATTATGTTGCCTGCCTGAATGATCTCTTTCATTACCAGTTTAAGTCTTTCCTCGAACTGTCCCCGGTATTTTGTGCCGGCGATAAGAGCGCCGAGGTCCAGGCTGACTATACGCTTATTGAAAAGGTTTTCAGGGACGTCCTCAGAAACGATCTTCTGCGCCAGTCCTTCGACAATCGCCGTCTTTCCAACTCCTGACTCACCTATAATGACCGGGTTGTTCTTTACACGTCTTCCCAATATCTGAAGTACTCTTTCTATTTCATTTTTTCTGCCTATTACAGGGTCAAGGATGTTATCTTTTGCGAGAGCGGTCAGGTCTCTGCCAAACTCGTCCAGAGCGGGTGTAAGGCCCTTTTTATCATTGGCTAAATTCGGCTGGCCCCTGAGAGCAAGGTTAATGGTAAGCTGACGCGCACTTAAAATATTTGCGCCAAGACTGCGCAGTATTTTTCCGGCTATGCCTTCTTCTTCACGGATCAGGCCTATCAGCAGATGTTCACTCCCTATGTAGCTGTGACCTAACAGCCTGGCTTCCTCTACGGCAAGTTCAAGCACTTTTTTGGCTCTGGGAGTGAACGGTATGTCACCGAAGGTAGGTACGCTTGAACCGAGCGGAAGATTTCTTTCAACCTCTATCCAGAGTTCTTTAGGGGACAGTCCCATTTTTTTCAGAATAATGATAGGCAGGCTTTCTTCTTCTCTGAGGAGCGCAAGGAATAGATGCTCAGTGCCGAGATAATCATTCTGACGTTTTTCAGCCTCTTCTTTTGCGTGAATTATTACTCTACGGCCTTTATCAGTAAATTTCTCGAACATAACGCCTTAATTTAAATATATCGCTATATGCCCCTGATTGTCAAGATAAAGCACCGGATGTGAGTGTCTTTTCTGCCTGAAGTCAAAGACTTCCTCGCAGCTCTGCTTCGGGGTTTCAATAGTTTTTGTCACTTCTGTCATTCCGGGTCGAATCGACCCGGAATGACAGACTCCATACCTTGTCCAGACTTGTCGTGACAGCGGGGCAGTTCATTTTTTGCCTGATGGTAATTTGAGACTGGATTGGACCAAAGAAGAAAGTCTGCAGAATATCTGACTGTCAGGGCTTTTTTATAAGGAAGCCCTTGATCTCTTCCATAAATTCTTTAATGTCTTTAAACTGTCTGTAGACAGAGGCAAATCGCACATATGCAACCTCATCAGTTGCCTTCAGGCCGGCCATTATTTCTTCGCCGATCCAGGAGCTGGGTATTTCTTTTTCACCCTTCTCATGAAGTTTTTTCTCTATCGCGGCGGCAATTTCCTCACGCACTTCAACACTGATTGGTCTTTTTTCACATGCTTTTTCCAAACCATGCAGGATTTTCTGAATGTCAAAAGGTTCTCGTCTGCCGTCCTTTTTTACAACGAGAGGCATAACTTCCTCGATCTTTTCATAACTGGTAAAGCGGGCATCGCATTTCAGGCATTCACGTCTTCTTCTGATGACGTCGCCGTCTTTGCTCATGCGGGAATCAATAACCTTGTCTTCCAGATGACCGCAAAAAGGGCACTTCATGTCTTTTTAGGCGTCTTCATAGTCATAGACAGGGAATTTTTTGCACAGGCGTTTGATTTTTGTCCGGACCCGCTCGATCACAGCACTGTCTTTAGGATTGTTCAATACCCCTGAAATCAGGTCGGCAATTTTGACCATCTCCGGTTCCTTCATCCCGCGGCTTGTTACAACCGGTGTTCCGATCCTGACCCCGCTGGTTACGGTGGCAGATTTACTGTCATAGGGTATTGAGTTTTTATTGACAGTGATGCCTGATATATCAAGGACAGATTCAGCATCCCTGCCGGTTATGGATTTATCTGTAAGGTCTATCAGTATCAGGTGGGTATCAGTACCGTTTGAGATTATTTTAAACCCTTTATTCATGAGAGCGTCAGCAAGCTCTTTTGCGTTCTTAACTATCTGGATCTGATAGTCTTTGAATTTCCGGGAAAGAGCCTCCTTGAACGATACCGCTTTTGCGGCTATTACATGGACCAGAGGACCGCCCTGAATGCCGGGAAAGACCATTTTATCAATCGCCCGCGCGTAATCCGCCCTGCACATTATCATGCCGCCCCTGGGCCCTTTCAGAGTTTTGTGAGTAGTTGTTGTTACGAAATCCGCATAAGGCACGGGTGAAGGATGAAGACCGGTGGCAACAAGGCCGGCTATATGGGCGATATCGGCAAGCAGGAATGCCTTGACTTCCCGGGCGATCTCCGAAAATATTTTAAAATCTATAATTCTCGAATAAGAGCTGGCACCGGCAACTATCATTTTCGGTTTGTGCTTCTTGGCCAGCTTTCTTACATTGGTATAGTCAATAAGACCGGATTTTTTTTCAACTCCGTAGAAGTATGTTTTATAGAACATGCCTGAGAAATTAACAGACGCGCCGTGAGACAAATGTCCTCCGTTGGAAAGGTTCATTCCCAGTATTTTGTCACCGGGCTTCAGGACGGAGAAATAAACCGCCATGTTGGCCTGCGTCCCGGAATGGGGCTGAACATTAACATGTTCGGCTCCAAAGAGTTCCTTCGCCCTCTGAATTGCCAGTAATTCGACTTCATCGGCATATTCACAGCCACCGTAATAACGCTTGTCAGGATAACCTTCCGCGTATTTATTGGTAAAGACCGAGCCCTGAGCTTCAAGTACGGCCCTGCTCGTATAATTTTCAGATGCTATAAGCACAATCTTGTCTCTTTCACGCCTGATCTCGTTGACAACAGAATCGTAAACTTCAGGGTCGAACTTTTTTAATTCATTCATGTTTATCGGCATTTAAGTTTTTCCTCAATAGAACTTATCTTGTCGAGTCTCTTTTTGTGCCTGCCGCCTTCAAATCCGGTTGTAAACCACACCCTGATCATTTCTGCCGC
>CAZNPC010000007.1:0-46123 GCA_964574765.1 uncultured Nitrospirales bacterium
AATTAGGAAATTAAATAATGGAATATTTGTCTAAAACAAAGTTTTGTTTATCAAGACAACCTTGAATCGAAAATTATTTGTAAGTTACTGTAATTTACCGTATAATAAATAAAAATTCTATATATTGTTGTAGTCAAGCGTAAAAATTGGAGAGTTGGTGCCAATGAGCACTGCAAAAGCAGAGGTCGAGTCCTTGCTTAAGAGGCTTCCGGACAGCTGCACCTTAGAGGATGTACAGTACCATGAAGGCGGAGAATACCGTATCGGTGTAATGAATGTGCGCGAAGACAGCCCTGCTGTTCATGGTATTTCAATAAAGGATCATGAAAAAGGGATTGTTTCTGCAAGAGCAGGAGAGATTGTCTCGGGAATTAATATTAAAGTGTTTTATACAGCGGGTCCCTATGACCAGAAATCGGTCATCAGAAACCCGTGACCAGTAACCGGACGGAAGGAGGTGGGTATGAATAAGGTTCGATATGTACCACCCAGGATAGTCGGCAGTTCTGCTGTTCACCCGTGTTAACAAAAAAGCATGTTTTTTTATTAACCGGATATTCCGAATCCCTGCAGATAATACAGGGTTTAGGATTGGGAGAATAAAATGAGAACAATTAAATCATTTCTATTTTTGTCTGTAGTGGTGTTGTCTTTTTCATTAATATCTGCCGGCGTGATCAATACCGGCCGAATTACAGGGAAGCTGATGATCAAGGATGGGGGGGCAATGGCCGGAGGATCAGCAATGTTCTTTAATGAAAAATCAGGGCCGCCGCCCTCGCACGATAAATACTGGAGGGTTCCGGATGTAATAGCTGAAATCGGTGAACACGGCAGGTTTTCTGTTGAGCTTCCAGAGGGAAACTACTATATGGGTGCATTAATGAGGATGGGGGATAGAAAAATCGGCGGTCCTCCACTGGACGGAGACTATTTATTTATGAGCCGGGATAAAGAGGGGAAACAGAAGTTGCATTACGTAAAAATTGGTGAAACAGTTGATCTGGGTGCTATTTCAGGGGTAGTCCCGTTCAAGCGGCATGACGGCAAAGGGATTACCGCTATAGAAGGAACTATAAGCGATGTTAATGGTAATCGCATTGAAGGCGCGATTGTGTTTGCGTATGTTTCAGTTACACAGATCGGGATCCCGATGTTTGTGTCTGAGAGGACCGGTAAGGATGGCAAATACAGGCTGGCTGTTGCAGAGGGCGGAACATATTACCTGAGGGTGAGGGATATTTATGGTGGCGGCCCTCCCATCCCGGGTTCGATCATAGGCAGATACGGTGAAAAGGGGCCAGTTGCAGTTGAAGTTAAAACAGGCGAGGTAACAAAAGGGATCGACATTAAAGTTATAAAGGTTCCAGGGAGAGGACCGATAGGGAGAGAGTTTAAAGGCATAAAAAATCCGGAATAAATAAAGGCAGGCGCAAATTATTAGTCCATGATCCGGGATGAAATCTATGCAATCGTCTGTCCCGATATTTTGGGATTCGTTGAGAATGAAGAGATCAATGTAATCAGGAATTGAAATAATTAATTCGGGAACCGTAATGATAAAAAAGCTAATTATACTTTTACTGTTGTGTCCGGTTTTATCTTATGCTGATAATATAGATCAGGATACAAAGAATATAGATCAGGATACAAAGATTGCAGGCAGGGTTTTTACAGAGTCAGGCCCTATGCCGAGAGCCCAGGCTTTTATATATGAGGACTATAATGATATAAAAGCCGGCAAACCGTTTGCTGTGTCGGTTCCTGCTGATGAAAAGGGAGTATATAAGCTTCAACTGCCGCCCGGGGAATATTATTTCACTGCCAGGGGTGAAAAGGATGGGAAAGAGTTTTTTGCCTATCACGGCAACAATCCTATTAAGGTTGAAAGGGAAAGCCTCTGGATCGCTCTAATGGTAAATGAGGTCAAGCCTCCCGCCTATTCAGACGGCGAAATATCACTTAAAGGCATTGTTACCTATAAAGGAAGTCCTGTAAAAGACGCTTATGTTGCCCTGTATGTACCTGAAGCCGTGTCCTTTAAGGGCCTTGGAGCCAGGACCGAATCCGTGAACAACGACGGCACATTCGATCTTTCGATCCCGGCAGGTAAGTATGTGGTGATTGCCAAAAAGATGCAGGGTGGAAAGAGATTAAGGCCGCTTAAAAAAGGGGACCTTTACTGTTATTATCCGCATAACCCTGTTGAGGTCAAGTTCGATAAGGCCGTCCGGATCGAAGTGCCCTGTTACCCGAAGGCAGACAGTAAAACATTTGCCGGCGCCAAACAGGTGAAATCAAAAGAATATGTTACCCTGAGAACTCAGGCGCGCAGGATTGAGTCCGGAATCAGGGGCAGGATTACAGATGTGGATGGAAATCCTGTGCCAGGTATGTTTGTACTTGCATACAGGAGTAAAGCCCCTGTTTTTTTGCTGTTTCATGCTAGTAAGGGCAGTGAGTACTCCGGTGAAACAGACAAAGACGGCAATTATTTTATTCCCATAGATTCTGATGGTGATTTTCATATTGTGACCAGGAATAGACTCGGCAGGGCTCCGCGCGGCAAAGATTTATACGGTATTTACGACGGCTCACCTGATTACACGGTCCATTTCAAAAAGGACCAGATCGTTGAAAATATCGATATAATGGTAGGAAAGAAGGAGATAGATGCAGTCAGGCGGGAGGCACTGGACCTTAAAGAGGTAAAGGACTTTGAATATCGGAATGACTATGTGATAGATAGGGATACTTTATGGAGAGGAAACATAACTATTAACGGAAGAGTTTCGATTAAACGGGGAGCTACCCTGCTGATAGATCCAGGTACGGTAGTAAGGTTTAATAAACTTGACAGAGACAATAACAATATAGGGGATGGAGAAATAATGGTGCAGGGCAGGATAATAGCACGCGGAACAAAGGATAGCAGGATCATCTTCGAATCAGCAGATAAAAATCCCGGGGCAAAGGACTGGTCATATATCCTGCTTCTGGCAACCGGAGGGGATAGTGTCTTTGAGTATTGTGAATTCCGGCATGCATTTTCAGGGCTTCAGGCTATCTATTCAAGTGTAAGTATTAAAGACTGTCTTTTCGAGGACAACGATGAGGGCATCCGCTTAACCAGAAGTGATGCAGTGATACGACACAACAGTTTTTTGAATAATCATACAGCTCTGAGGCATACAATTATTGAAGGTTGGGTATTTATTAATAACAATATTATGAGAGGGAACGATATAGGGGTTTTGTTCAGGCAGTCACAGATCAATACTGTTGATTTTGAAATAATGCCTGAGGTGTTGGAGCAGATGCAGTTCAGGAACAATAATATATATAACAACCACAAATATAATATCCAAATGGGTGACAGGCAATTTATGGACGTTGATGTTGTAAATAACTGGTGGGGAAGTGAAAAGAAGGAATATATAGAGGAATTTATATTCGACAAAAAACAGGACAGCGAGCTAGGGCAGGTTGTTTATTCACCATATCTTTCAGAACCCGTACCGAATGCCGGTGTTAGAGGTAAATTGTAAATTGTGAATTTCAGGAAAAAATTCAAACAGAAAATGGAAATAAAAGTCAACAATTCAAGATTATATTTATATCTGGCTGCAGGGCTGGTGTTTTTTTGTTTTACCGGAACTGTATCCGGCGAAGATCATTCACAATCTCAGCCAAGTTCTATAGATCAACAAATAGAGACGATGGAGGAGCAGGAGCCTCACAGAGCTGAGTGGCAAAGGCCGGAAAAGATAGTAGATTATCTCGCGGTAAAAAGCGGTGATACTGTGGTAGACATAGGCGCCGGAATCGGTTATTTTACGGTAATTTTTTCGAAGAGAGTTGGAAAGAACGGAAGGGTCTATGCTGTGGATGTTGAAAAAGAGATGATAGACTATTTAGGGAAAAGGGCAGAAAAAGAAGGTTTAGGAAACATAAAGACTGTCCTTGCCGAGCCGGACAACCCAACGCTGCCAAAAGATGCAATTGATTTGATTTTTATGGGCAACACTTATCATCACATTGAAAACAGGGAGGATTATCTTGCAATATTAAGAAGGGATTTGAAAAGAAACGGCAGGCTGACGATAGTGGATTTCCATGTAGTGAACAAACTTATAGGGCCGCCGATTAATGAGAGAATCCCAAAGTGGAAGACAATAGAAGAGGTAATAAAGGCGGGCTTTAAATTAGAGGCTGAATATTATTTCCTGCCATACCAGTATTTTCTTATCTTTACAAAAGGCTGAAGCGATTTGCTTTGTCGTGATATAATATTTATACTGAGGGATGAAACAACTAACGTAAATAACTGAATGCTTGAAAGGGGTGAACCGAATTGAAAAGAACAGGTCTTTTGTTGGTCTTTCTCTTATGTTTATTTGTTACTACCGGTGTTCCTGCCCAACAGGCTAAGACGGGCATAATCCATGGGAAGTTTGTGGAAAAAGACGGCATATCAATGGCAGGAGGAATAGTTATTTATTTCAATCTTGTACCGGGTCCAAAACCTTCTAAAACAGACTACTACAAGATACCGGACTACGTGGATAAGATTGACAGTGAGGGAAGTTTTTCCACAGAACTTCCTGAGGGAAGATATTGGTTTGGAGCAATTAAGAGGATTGAAGGCCCGGACAGGATTGGGCCTCCGCAAAAGGGAGAAATTTTCTACGCTAGCATAGACGAAGAAGGAAAGCCAAAGTGGTATCCTGTGAAAGCAGGTGAGAAAACAGATACAGGCGTTGTCTCGGAAATATACCCTTATGACCCTGCAATTGTTGAACTGAAAGAGGGAGATTCGGCTATTGAGGGTCTGATCCTTGACCAAGAGGGGAATCCTATTGAAGGGGCTTTGGTCTTTGCATATATGGATGTTGCGAATCTATTAGGGAAACCCATGTACGTGTCCGACAGAACAGGACAGGACGGCAAATATATCCTTAGAGTTTATGAAGGAGGGGAATACTACTTGAGGGTCAGGAATATATACGGGGGAGGTCCTCCTGTGGCTGGCCAGATTTTAGGCGGTTATGGACATAAAGAACCAGTTGCGGTTGTTGTGAAAACAGGTGAGATTACCTCAGGCATTGATATGAATGTCATAAAGTTTCCCGGCAGGGGTCCTAAAGCGGGGCGGATTGGAAGCAGTAATATTCAGCCGCAAATGCAGGACAAAACAGACGGCAGTAATGAGGAGATGGATAAATAGCGGGTTATTATGTTAAAATATACAAAATATCAGGAGGTTTAGCGTGAAAAAGATCAAATACGTCAAGCCGAGAATAGTCGGAAGTTCAGCTGTTCATCCCTGTTAATATTCCAGTTTAGTATCAGGGAAAGGGTATATTGACTTTGTTTTATTATCAAATCGCAGGCTAATTTTATATGCCTGCCGCATCTACATTCTACTTCAAGTCTATGTCGATCTGTTTTCCCACTGTGTCATTTTTTTTTTAAAACATCCCGGAAAGTTTTTGCATTTACAAAAAGCTGTTATAAATAGCCCGCAAAATATGAAATTATACGGAGAAAAATGCTAACATAGACCTGGAACAGGGCTTTTGCCGGGTAATGCGGCAGTTTTATAACCGCATCTTTCATATTTGTGCTGAAGGGAAAACAAAGTTGAAAGGATTTGTTCATATTAAATCAGCCGCTGTATTAATTTCTTCCTGCATTCTTGTATTGCTTTTCACAGCCGGTTCACAGGCGCAATTCACTGATTCGGAAAACTGCCTGTGGTGCCACAGATACCCCACATTGGGAAGGTATGACGACAAAACAGGTGAGAAAAGGGTTTATTACATTAATGAAGAGAACTTTGCTGTCTCCGGACACGGGAATCTTACATGTACGAGTTGTCATGTAGGACTGGACAGTATCCCTCATCCTGACAGAGGAAAAGTTGACTGTTCAGTAAGATGTCATGCGTTTAATCGGGCTACTAATCAGGAATATACACATTCCGATATGGTTAAAAGATATGAAGCAAGTGCTCATGGGAGAGGAACTGAGGAAAAGCCCAAACCTCATCTCGAGGATCTGCCGTTATGTCAGTACTGTCACGATAATCAAATTGCCGACCATTCTGATGAGACTGGCAGAAAGACGTGGGCGAGGAGAAGCCAGAGACAGATCGTGGATCTATGTACGAGTTGTCATCAGGACCGGGAAATGATGGCAAATCATGACCTTGAAGTTATTGATACTTTAAAGGATACGTTTCACTGGGAGATGCTGAAGTATGGTGTTAAAGATGCTCCTGACTGTATAAGCTGTCACGTTCCACTGGGATACTCATCTCACGATATCCGGACAGGAAGTGATCCGATCTCACCTGTCAATCCTGCCAACAGGGTTAATACCTGCAGTTTCGGGAGCGCGACACGCGAATGCCATCCCAATGCCACGGCTGACTTTGCAAAGGGGAGGGTGCACGCGTATGGCATAAAAGAACAGCTCCTGCAGGGTAAAAGCGTATTTGACGTAGAGGGCAGATACAAGGCCCTTATGGCAAAGCGGAATAAAGACAATATTTCGGAGGAAGACGCGCTCCACTATATTATTCTTGAAGCTGTAAAACTGTTATATAAATTATTGATAGGAGGAGTCGTTATATTCATGGTCCTTCATCAACTGCTTGACTATCTGAAGTCAAGAAAAAAACACGGTCTGTCTGATTGAAAGATGAAGGCAACCCTTGTTGAAACAGGTATTTAACTGGAGTAGTAAAGGGCAATATTCATGGAAGATAATGAAAAAACGACTGAGAACGGTTCAGACAGCGGCGCTGACAAAACGGGCAAAATTTATTTTGTAAGGCTGAATTTTGCTGAGAGGGTTCAGCACTGGATATTTCTTTCGTGTTTTATTGTTCTTGTTATTACCGGATTTATGGTGAAGACTCCGGAGCAGGTAGTTGTGCTGTTCGGATCCGCGGGCGCGAAGATATTTCTTGTCAGGAGTATTCTGCACAGGGCCGCCGGTACGATCATTATTCTTGTCAGCTTTTATCATGTGTACTATCTGATCTTTAAACCCGCCGGACGGCGCATAATTAAAGACATGATTCCGCGTGTGAAGGATTTCAGGGATATTAGCGGGAATTTCTTCTATTACATAGGAGTCAAGGACAGTCCTCCTGAATTCGACAGATTTTCATACAAACAGAAAATCGAATACTTAGCTTCTCTGGTCGGCAATGTACTGATGGCGGTTACAGGCCTGATCCTGTGGACTGAGTACTTGTGGGATAAATTTTATCTGGACCTGTCGACGATCATTCACGGAATGGAAGCTGTTCTGGCGTGTCTCGCGATTATTATCTGGCATTTGTATGAAGTCCACCTTAAGCCCAAGAAATTTCCGTTAGACGGCACGATACTGACAGGTCTTATCGATGAAGAGGAAATGAAAGAAGAATATTTTCTGCATTATAAAAAGATCATGGACGATACCGGGCTTCAGGATATCTATATAAAAAGAAAATAGGCTGATATGTCGGTGATTAAATAATGAGTACTGATAAATTATTGCAGATGCCGAAAAGACTTCTCGTGTTCCTGTTGAAATCAATATATATCGCCTTTTTTGTCCTGTTCTGCCTGTGGCTGCTTAAGACGGTGTTTTACCCCGATTGGGTCTATATCCCAAAGTCTTTCCAGAAGAGGATAGAGATGGCAAAGACAGTAACGGAAATTACAGGGAAGGAGGAGATGATACAGAAAATTGAAAAGCATAGTGATCCCATACCGCGGGGGCACTTTCACGTCACTGACGAATACATAGAAAGACTTATACATGAGCTTGACTCGAATCCTCCTCTCTGTCTTAAGTGCCATGGGACATATCCCCACAGGAAAGACAAAAAGAACAGCGCTATCCTTAATCTGCATCACGGTTT
The DNA here is from genome assembly GCA_964574765.1 of uncultured Nitrospirales bacterium. GTDB lineage: Bacteria > Nitrospirota > Thermodesulfovibrionia > UBA6902 > BMS3Bbin08 > CAZNPC01. The sequence continues at coordinate 7,922 of CAZNPC010000007.1, forward strand.
TACGGCATGCGAGATATGTCATGTCCGAAAAGACCCCGATGACAATAATTTTTATTTCGCCTGGGCTGATCTGAAGACGGGGAAATTATCAGATAAAGCGGATGGGGGGTATGGCAAATATACGGCAATAATAGTACCTGTTAAGAATGTGAACGGGCGGATTGTAAGGCTGGATGAAGAAGTCGGCAGGCATTTTTCCGAGGAATATCTGCAGATGAGAGATAAATATACTCCGGATCAGCTTGCCGAGGTAAAAAAGGTACATGAACACAACCTGTCAAAGGAATCTGTAACATGTCTTGACTGCCATAACGTTAAGGGGTACATAGATTATGAAGCGCTTGGGTACTCAAAAAGCCGGAGTAATCGATTATCCTCGCCTGATATCCCCAATATGCTGACGAAGTATGACAAGTTTTATATCCCGCAGATGTTTGCTCCCGACAAAATGAGAAAAAAACAGCAATGAGCAAACAGTCCCGGTCGTTTTCAGCCGCCGCATGCAGAATAAATACCGGGTGTCTGTCCGCAAAAAGATTATTCTGATTCCTGATGGCTGCCTTTTCATATCAGTAGTTTTGAACAGCCGGCTTAAGTTGTTACGGGCTTTTGGAATGTGTTAAAATAAATCAATGTATTCTCCTTTTTAGACGGGTACAAGTGTTTTGTGCCCTCAGCCAAAATCTAAGAGTGCTGTTTGTTGCGCGCTCCAAAATACAGCCAATGATCAAACTTATAAAAAGATCCTGCCCCCCTGTTTCAGTTTTAGTGTTCGTCTTACTGTTATGTTATCCGGCTGTTTCCGCGGGGGAAATAATTAAAGCCGATACAGTATGGAAGGGGGAGACTGTTATAGAGGAAGACGTGCTTATTCCGGAAGGGATAACCGTTACTGTACGATCAGGCGCTGTGATCAGTATCCTGCCGTCTGAAAGCACTAAAACAGACCCGGAATATATGTCCCCTCTCACGGAAATCACGGTAAGAGGCAGGCTTGTTGTTGAGGGCGATGAATCATCGCCGGTTGTGTTCAGGTTGGAAGAAACGGGCGAGCGCGGAAAATGGGCTGGAATAATAGTCGACGGCGGAACAGTGATAATGGACTGGTGCAGGATTCAGGACGCTGAAACCGGAATTAATATTGTGGGCGGATCGTTAAAAATCAGGCATTCCTCAATACAGAATAATCGTTATGGTCTGATTGCGCACGGCAGGCATACGGCTGTTCAATTAACAAAAACACGGATTACCGGTAACAGCTACGGCATGTTTGAACTTGCAGGCGCTGCTGTGGAATATAGTGAAGTATATATTAAAGATAATATAAAAAAGGACATGTTTTTTTACGGCAGTACCGGTTTATATAAGACATTGCCCGATGATTCTGTGAATACGGGAAGTTTCTATATGAGAGACAGCGGTTCATGCCGGGGTATCAATTCAGGCCTGTTAGAAGAATATCAAAAAGATGATAAAACGGCCGCCAGGACATTGGGGGACTATGTGGTGCAGAAAGACACGGTCTGGCGCGGAAAAATAGTGATTGACGGTCTTGTAAGGGTCGCTCTGAACGCGAGGCTGATAATAATGCCCGGCACGATCATTGAATTCAGGAAGAAGGACACGAATGGAGACGGTATCGGAGAGAACGGGATTTTACTGCAGGGGCTGCTTATTGCGAAGGGTACCAGTGAAGAACCTATAATCTTCAGATCAGCGGAAGAAGCACCCGGAATGGGAGACTGGGACGCGATCAATATTATTAACAGTGACGGCGCTCAGAATCTCATTGAATTCAGTCAGATCCGGGATGCCTACAGGGGACTGCACTTTCATTTTTCAAATGTCATTGTAAATAAGTCGGTATTAAGTAACAATTACAGGGCGGTTCAGTTCCAGGAATCTGCTGTCGAGATGAGAGGCAATAATATTTTCGGCAACAGAAGCGGGATAAAGGCCCGTGATTCGGAGATACTGTTTTACAATAATGACATCACTGCCAATCTGAACGGTGTCAATTTCTTCCGCTCAACTCTGACCGCGACGGGAAACAATATAACCGGCAATACAGAAGAGGGGATAAGAATAAGGGAAGGAACTACTGATATGCGGGAAAACCTTGTTGACTGCAACAGGTTTGGTCTCATGATATATGAATCATATTTCGGAAAGTTCAGCGGGAATATTATTACCAGTAATTATGAAGCCGGCATATCTATAAAAGACAGTGACAATATCGGACTTAGCGGCAACTTTGTGCAGAACAGCGGATTCAATGGAATAAATATTGTTTCATCAGGTGTGAGCATAACAAATAACCATATTTCGGAAAACGGGGAAAGAGGAATAGGCATTCAGTCATTCGCGGGTATTATAACCGGGAATTCAATAGCGGGTAACGGACTGTACGCGCTCGAAGTGGAGGGAAAGTCGGATATTTCAGCCATTGGTAACTGGTGGGGCGGAAGTGATGCGGAAGAAGTTATCTTTGACAAGAGCGATGAACCGGCCCGCGGGAGGGTAGACTTTTCAGGTGCACAGGGAGACCCTTTCCCTTATTCCTGGCCGCTGAACGAGATTAAGGGGGATGTAATATGGAGAGACGTTATCCATCTGGATCATTCGATTAATGTGCTGGCCGGAGCGGAACTTAGAATTATGCCCGGGACCATGATAGTGCTTTCGGAAGGCACGGGGATAGGAGTTTTTAACAGTAAAATATTGTCTGAGGGTTTGAAAGATAAGAGGGTGACTTTCACGTCAATGGCGAAAGACCCGGAACGGCCATGGGATGAGGTGCTTTTGGAGCACGCTGACGGGAGTGCATTTGTATATACTGACTTTGAGTTTGCAACCTGGGCGGTACACAGTCATTTTACACGCCTGGAGATTGAGAATTCCGGGTTCCGGAATAATTTCGGCGGAATAAGGTTCAGGAGCGGACCTGTGGAGATCAGAAAATCGTTTTTTACCGGCAATAAAATCGGCCTGAGGTTATTCAGGGGGAACGGGCTTATCGCGGAAAATACAATAGCGAATAACGAAATAGGAGTATTCATCCGGGAGAAAGGCGGCGGAGTGATTTTCAGGAATAACAACATCCACATGAACACTGATTATAATATCAGAGTCGGCGATTTCAATGAGGAGGATGTGGACGCGCGTAAAAACTGGTGGGGAGGCGGCAGCCCCGCTGAAACAATTTATGACGGAAGAAGAGAGCCGGGTGTCGGCAAGGTCCTTTTCGAACCGTATCTTGAAAAACCGGTCAAATATGAATAAAGAAAATGTCGGCAGGTTTGCGGTTGTTATTCTCTTTGCCCTGATCATATTGGCCTGCAATTTTTACGGCTACGCTTTTGCAGACAACTATTCTACATTTAAGGGCAGAGTTATAAGTGCTGAAAAAAAACCTGTTGAAAGAGCGGAAGTATTTGTTTATAGCACGACTGATACAAAAAGGCCGGCTGATTTTATATCGCCGCGTACTGACAGGCACGGTCGATTCAGCATGACAGTTCCCCGGGGGAGATACTGGGCTGTCGCGCGCCTCAGGCAGGGAGAGAAATATGGGCCGCTTATGATGGGCGATAAACATTCCGGTGAGCCGCTTGAAATAATCCTGCAGGAGGAAAGTCCGGATGAAGTTGTGTTTACAGTTGTGGATATTCGGGAAGCCGCCAGGCTTATGATAAAGACCGCCTCAGACGTTAGGAAGATAAGCGGTCTTGTAACTGACACAAAAGGTAACAACGTGAAGATGGTCTATGTATTTGCCAACAGGACAAAAGAGCTGACAGGTATGCCTGACTATATATCTGCCTGGACGGATGAGCGGGGACTATACTCGCTGTATCTCATTCCCGGGACATATTACATAGGCTATTCTAAAGAATATCCGCTTGAGGCGGAATATCATATATACAGGGAAATGACCGTGGGGGCCGGCAGTGTGACGTTTGATATCATGGTACATCCGGATTTCGATCGGGAGCGTAACTGACAGAGACGGTACGGGCGCGCGGAAACCTGAAAAAAACATCTCTGATGTATTAAAATATAAATCTAAATTGAGAATTACGGTTATTTGATTATATGTATAAAACCAGAGGTAATTAAGATGAAAAAAATGGTCATATTGATATTTATGCTTCTGTTTATAAGCAGTCAGTCGGATGCTTGCATAGGACGGATTATCAATATAAGTATTCTTGGTACGGAAAATGAACACATGATAGCTGAACTGGTCTCGGTCATGATTAATGAGAGGACAGGGACAACGGTAAATATAAAGGTTTATGATAGTCTGGACAAACTCTACACTGCTGTAAAAAAAGAGGAATTCACAATATTGATAGAAAATACGGATAGGGCCATGATAATGCTGAACATGCCGGTCGTAGAAGACCATATGAAAGCATATAACATACTGAAGGAAGAATTTAGAAACAACCTTAACCTGACATGGTTGAAACCATTCGGGTCTCTGCCGGACAGTTCAGGGAATAATGTGCATTTTTATTCGCCTGTTATAAGCAGGGACGTGTTGATTAATTTTCCCGCCCTCCCGAGGGTCATTAACAAATTGACAGGTGTTCTGGATGATAAATTTTTTAGCGATGTCCTGAAATCCATCAAGGCGGGCCAAAAGCCTGGAAAAGTTGTAAGGAGATTTCTTAAGAAAAAGAAGCTGATATGACTTGATCAACAAAGGGGTCGCGATTGCCTAAAAGGGAACATGGATGGATATATTATTCACTTGTATCAAAAAAACTGACAATTTTCCTTTTCGGGGCGCTTGCTGTTTTACTGGCCTGGACGACCTTTATGGCAGAAAAGCCCCCGATCCTCTGGGGCGCTGTCAGATTTTTGCTTGTAATAATTGCCGCGAATCTTTCACTTTGTACCCTGGACAGAATAAGGTACATTTCTAAACAGGCCCTGATCATTCACGTTGGCGTTCTCTTAATATTTTCAGGAGGCCTTATTAGCTCTTTCGGATATGTAGCTACTGTTAATATCTATGAAGGGGATGCGGTTGACAGGGTTTTTCGATGGGATACCAATGAGTATACGCCGCTTGATATGGAGATAAGGGTAGAGAATCTAAATGAGGAATATTATCCCATTCAGGTTAAAGTAGGGGTTCTTAAAGGAGACGAAAAGGTGGGGCTCTTTGTGCTCAGAACAGGAGAGGATTTCGATCTTGAGAAATATAAGATAAGAGTGGACAGCCTGGATCTCCGGATGCTGAATCTTCAGCTTAGTGTTTTTAATGATTCGGATTATATAGGAACAGCCGATACATTGGGGGAAAAAACAGTTTCTGAAGAATTTCCTTATGAATTTAAGCTGGTCGCGTTCAGGACCCCTGTGTTAAAGAGGGCATGGCTGGACCTGAGGCTTCTCAGAGATTCTGAAGTGCTTGCGCAAGGAACCTCGGCAGTGAATCACCCTCTTGAATGGAACGGGATAAGCTTCTATCATACACAGACAGGGAGGGATAAATACGGCATCCCTTATGTTGGAATCCAGATGACACGGGACCCGGGCAAGCTGTACGTGTACGCCGGATTTTGTGTTATTACTCTCGGATTGTTCCTGTATTTTATCAGGAGACTGAAATTCAGAAGAAACTGAGGAAAGAAGAATATGTCAAATGAATTTGTGATTTTCCTTTGCGGAGGTTCAATCAAGTTATTGGGGTTATGAAATCAGGATATTTCTTTAAATACATAACGTTTTTTATTACCGCGGGGATATTTTTATCATGTCAGCAGTCGCCTTCCGCTATTGATGCCGGAAAGACAATAAAGGTCGGCTACATGATCTGCAACAGTAAAGAAGAGACACTGGAGAGGTTCAGGCCGCTTACAGTGTATCTCGGGGAAAAACTCGGTGTAAATATAGAGGCAGTCGCAATAGATACTGTGGATTTCACAAAACAGGTGGAAAACCTGGACTTTACTCATACGAATTCCCTTCTTTATATCATCTTGAACCGTTTTAATGGCGTAAGGGTTCTGGCGGCTGATGAGCAGGGGCAGATGAAACACATGTCAAAAGGAGCAGTTGTAACCAGAGCGGGAAACGGGATAAATGAACTAAAGGATATAAAAGGCAGGAGTATGGTGTTTGGCCCGATGCTTGCTCCGACAGGCTATCTTCAGCAGTATGACATTATGCTCAATAGCGATATTGACCCTGAGGCTGACCTTTCTTTTTATACGATTCCAGCCGGTTCATTTAAGCATGAAAAAGTTATTTACAGCGTACTCTTCGGTAAGTATGATGTCGGGGCCTTCCCCATGCTTGATTTTGAAAAGATGATTGAGGACGGAAGAATAAACCGGGAAGACTTTAAGATACTGGCTGAAGGCGAACCTATTCCGTACTGCACATTCGGTGTGACACAGAAGGTGGATGACGCCCTCGTGAAAAACTTTAAAAAAGCACTGCTTGAACTGGATAAGGACGACATCGTGGAAATCGACGGTGAATCGGTTAAGGTGCTTGATCGGGCAATGCTCGACGGTTTCAAAGAGGTAAATGACGATGACTATGACCTGGTCCGGGACATTGCGAGGCGGACGAATATGCCGCCGTATCAGAAATACTGACAATTAACCACAGAATGCACTGAATTTATAAACTACTGACAACGGAACACTGACTTTTGACAATCTAAAATGGACAGACTGGACATAATCTCTGCGGTTATTTTATTTGGACTAATCTCGGCGCTGGTATATCACAGCGTCGATTTACCTGATGAAGTCCGGATCAAAAAGGGCAATGTAATCAAAATGGCGTATTCAGACGTGCGTTTAAATGAATCAGCGCCGATGATGAAAACTCTTAAGAACCTGATCGACGCCGGAAATCTGGAAAAAGCAAAGACAATCGCTGAGGAGCTTCAGAGTAAATATCCCTATGCAGGGGATATCTACATGATAAAGGGCGATATCATGATGAGAGAACAGGACCCGATAGGGGCTGTGTACGCTTTCAGGGAAGCGGTTGACCTTAACCCGGATTTCGTGGATAAAAAGACTCCGGATTTTCAGGGATACAAGATAAAAGTCGCGATTGAGGAAACGCGCGAGCTGGTCTCGAAAAAGCTGTTGAATGACCCCGGTGACGGGGATGCAAAGAAGGCCAGAAAGACTATGTATTACCTTTTAAGGAGGCTTGCGGGAAGCTGTGGATAATAAAAAATTTGTAATTGCCGGAGGGATTATTGGGTTGGGTGCTGTTGTACTGTCGTATTTTGGAAACCCGGCAAATACAGGCATTTGTGTGTCATGTTTTATGAGAAATGTTGCAGGCGCCATAGGCCTTCATGACTATGAAAGGATGCAGTATATGAGGCCTGAAATAATTGCGTTCGTACTGGGCTCTTTTATTGCCGCGCTTGCCGCCAGGGAGTTCAGGTCTGTTTCAGGCAGTTCTCCTCTGTTAAGGTTTTTTGTCGGGATTATCCTGATTGTAGGCTGTTCCGTATTTATCGGCTGTCCGATAAAAATGGTCCTGAGAGTTTCGGCAGGTGACTTCTCAGCTGTAGCCGGAGTAATTGGGCTTGCGACGGGTGTGTGGATCGGCCTGAGTTTTCTGGAAAGGGGTTTCCGGCTTGGGGAACCATCGAAAGCTCCTCTTGCAAACGGCCTGATTATTCCCATTATGATGTTCATATTTCTGATCCTGCTGCTTTTCAGGTCTCCTTTTCTGAGCTTTAGCGCCAAAGGCTCGGCAGCGCTTCATGCACCGGTCTGGATGTCATTGGCGATAGGCCTGCTGATCGGATATGTAGCTCAGAGAACCGGCTTCTGCATTACAGGCGGATTAGCGAGACTTTTCCTGTGGGGTCCTAAAGAAGTCAAAGGATGTCCGAAGTCAACAGGCCTTTTACTGGCAATCGGCTCATTGTTCATTACCGCTATGATCGCCAGTATGCTGACAGGCCAGTTTTCGCCGGGTTTTCACGGCCAGCCGAGTTCCAATGAGAGCTATTTATGGAATTTCCTCGGTCTGGTTGTGGTAGGGTTCGGTTCTGTGCTTGTAAAAGGTTGTCCGCTTAGACAGCTTGTTCTTTCAGGGCAGGGCGATTCTGATGCCGGCGCCGCTGTCATGGGAATGTTTGCCGGTGCCGCGCTTGTGCAGAAATGGGGCATTGCCGGTACATCCGCGGGGACACCGTTACAGGGCAAAATAGCCGTGATCAGCGCTCTAATATTTCTGATCGCCGCAGGTCTTATGTACAGGGAAAGGGATACCGGACTCGCCCCTGAATTTCAGAGAGGGCTGGATTAGACTTTGAGGGGTTCAGTCAGCGGGAAATGAAAAAAAGCAATCAAAACAATAAATGTAAAGTTCATGGAACAAGTTCCAGGGCAGTAAATAAAATGCTCGTTTCCCTCGTGCTTGCCTCTGTTTTACTTGTAATCTGGCATGTGTGGGTTTACGGTCCTACTGATCCTTCAGTAAGTTCTGCAGTGTCCCCGAAACCTTATATAATTCTTCTTGGCAGTGAGATATGGGACCTGATCTTTGGTAAAAGCGGGATCCTGGCCGAGCTGAAGAATATTAGCTTGTATTTCCTGGCAGGTGTGCTCCTGGCCGGTTTTATCCGCACATTCAAGCTTGCGATTAAACTGCGCAATTCTCTTATCCATCACGGTTTTTTAAGCATATTTATTGCGTCACTCGTAGGGGTGTTGACTCCACTGTGTTCGTGCGGTATCCTGAGCACGGCAATAACACTGCTTTTTGCGGGTGTGCCTCTGGCTCCGGTAATGGCCCTTCTTGTATCTTCTCCTTTAATAAGCCCGTCGGCATATCTGTTGACCCTTAGCGATCTCGGGCCGCACTGGACTATTGTCAGGGTCTCAGCGGCATTTCTGATGGGAATTTTTGCAGGTGTAATAACTCATCTGATCAGGAATAGAGGTTTTAACACTGATACACTGTTCCTTGAAGGAGCAGTTCCTGAAGGCGATTTTCATGACAGTGATTACCCGGAAGAAAAGTTGAAGTGCAACTGCAAAGAGAAGTTCGGAAACAGGATAGCATCAGGAACAGACAACAAATTTGTTATATTCTGGGCCAAGTCATCGGACATGCTATGGATGGTGGGGAAATATGTTCTTGTTGGAATTTCGATGGGAGCTGTTGTGGAGCGCTACATGCCTTCAGAATGGATTTACAGGCTGTTCGGGCAGGAAGGCAGGCTCAGTATAGTATGGATCACATTGGGGACGATCCCTGTGTTTCTCCACCAGATCAGCGCTTCGAGTATCCTGTATCACATAAAAAGCACTCTTGACGGTACGATGAGCGGAGGAGCCGGACTTGCTTTTCTTATTGGCGGGCCTGTTACAGCTATACCGGCAATGACAATGTTATGGGCGATGTTTAAGAAAAGGGTGTTTTTTCTGTACATGTTTATCAGTATAGCCGGAACGATTATCCTTGCCTATTCTTTTCAATATTTTGTATTCGTTCCGTATGTGGATACAGGTAATCCTGTGCTGAAAGGTATCAGCTCCCTATCCGGTGGAAGATCATCGATTATTTCCAGATTAGACAAAAACGTGCGGATAGTAATGGATCCCGGAGGAAAAAACATAATCGCGACTTATCATGATTACGCCGGAGGAAAAGGGGGAGTGGTTTTTGATGCCGGTTTTGAAAGGTTTCTTGATGCGTCCGCTGAAAAGTATGATAATCGCAGATACATAGAAAACATTGCTGTCTGGCTGGAAGAAAGCAGCGGTACGGCAACTCAGGGGAACATATTGGTGTATAACACATTTCACAGCTCCGGACTGAGCACAGGGGGCATTCCTCAGATCCTCGATAGTGCGGACGGGTTTAAAGTGAGGGTCACTGACAGAGAAGAAACTCCTGAAATTTTACGCGGTCTGCTGGATGAATACAGCCAGTTCTGGATCTTTTTTAGCGAAGCAGGTTCTGACTGCTGTTTTACTGATGATGAACTTGAATTTATCGGAAATTTTGTTGACAGCGGCGGCAGTTTGCTGATAGTCGCTGGACAGTATGACAACTCAGTTAATGAAAAAGAGTATGCTGCCAACCGTGTAGCTTCCATGTTTGGAGTCAGGTTTTACGGACTTTCTGAAAACAGCGAAGAACTTGATGTGTCAACTTTATTTCATTTGTTTGACCGGGCGTCAGCGATACTCGGCAGGATGTACAGGGCTATGACTTAGACACGGGCCGGTTTTGGTGCCGGTTATGGAGTTAGATCGGGGGTGAGTATGGAGAACATGATATTTGATATTCAGAAGTTCAGGGAATTCAGCGATGACGGGCCGAATAAAAAAACAATGTGGGCCGGCAAAACATCAAAGATTAATATTATTTGTCTCCGGCCCGGACAGGAGATTAAACCCCACGTCCATGATGGGGACCACATATGGATTATTGTAGAGGGCAGAGGAGAATTCCTGTCGTCTGATAGCGGTTCTCAGGAGATTGATGCGGGCAGGGTCGCTATAGTGCCTCAGGGTGAGGAACATGGGATAAGAAATAACACAAAGGAAGATCTTGTCTTTGCGTCAATTACGGCTTAACGACCGTGAAGTGTGAAATGTGAAACGTGAATAGTGAATCGTAAAAAAATAACTATGAGCTATGAGCCATGAACTATGAACTGAAACCACTGAGGGCACTGAATTTGTAAACTGCCGAGAGACGATTGACGAAAGACGAATAACAATGGACTATAGACAACTGACGTTATTCCGACTGTTTTAGGAGGAATAAGAATGAAAATATTCAGAAATCCGGACGTGATGTGGAGAGAAGAGGATGAGTTCAGGAAAAAGGCGTATGAGGGGCTTGAAAAAGGAGACAACGTGGAAGATGTGGGCACGTCGGTTCTATACGCTGATGGACAGATGCTGTCTCTGAATCTTCTGGGTACAGAAATATGGAAAAGGAGTGATGGAAAGACGATAGAGGAGATAGTTGCCGAACTTTCCGGTATGTTTGATGTGGATCCGGCAGTGCTGAGGGAAGATGTATCGAGCTTTCTGGATGACCTGAAGGAAAAGGAATATATTTATTATGAAGAATAGCTGGCTGCCCTCTGCGCCTCTTACGGTCAATTGGGCGGTTACGAACAGATGTAATTTCAGGTGCGGGCATTGTTACAGCCGGGATGACCCTTCAGAAGAGCCTGATCTCCAGGTCCTTTTGAAATGTGTTGACAAGATCGCTGATGCCGGCATCCTCTCGATAAATTTTGGAGGGGGAGAGCCGCTGCTGAGAAGCGACCTGACTGAGATCGCCAGGTATGCCGCGGGCCGCGGACTCAGGGTTTCCATGAACAGCAACGGTTTTTTTGTCAGTATTGAAAAAGCCCGTGAACTTAAGTCTGCCGGTTTCTCAAAAGTCGGCATAAGCATAGACAGCCATATTCCTGAGATACACGATGATTTCAGGGGCGTCAAAGGCAGTCATGAAAAGGCTGAGAAGGCCTTGTCCTATCTGAATGAAACGGGAATTGAGACATCTATCTCAACAGTCATATGCACTATCAATAACAGGGATATTGACAGCCTTATCAGTTTTGCGGTGCGGAATGGGGCAGGCCAGTTGAATTTTCATAATTTTAAGTGTTCCGGCCTTGGATATTCCAATAAGGATAAATTAGACCTTGACAGCCGGCAGTGGAAGGAATTTTATCTGAGGGCCATTGAAGCGAAGAAAAAAAACCACGGCATCAGGATATCTCTTGACGACCCAATAATCGCGTCTCTGGGTCAGAACAGCGGTGAATCTCTTGTTAAAGGCAGTATCTGCGGAAAGTTATCTTTGAATATTAAATCGAACGGCGATATAACGCCGTGTGGATTTATCCCTGTTGTGATCGGAAATATTACAAAAGATGATCTCAAGGAGATATGGTCAAATTCCATTGAGCTTGAAAAAATGAGAAATAAGACTCCAAAGGGTAAGTGTGAGACATGCGGTCATTATTCAGATTGTCTCGGCGGATGTTCGGCAAGGGCTCTGGCGCTTACGGGTGATATAAATAACCCGGATCCCCACTGCTGGATTAACGACCGTGAATAGAGAATTGAGAATAGTGAATCGTGAATTATGCAATGAAGAAGTTAAGAAGATGAGAAGATAAGTAGTTCAAGCGGTTCAAGCAGTTTAAACTGTTCAAACTGTATACGACATTAAAATAGGTTACATTTAACGATTAACCGATAACTATTAACGATCATTTATTGATGTTACGGTTCACTATTCTCAATTCTCTATTCTCGGTTTTTATGCTATGAACAATGAGCTGATAAATCCATTCCTGATATATTGGGATATCGACCGTTCCTCTGATATCAGCACTGTTCTGAATGTATGTGAAGGTCTGATATCCGCAAAAATCTTTGTACTTAATCTGAGGGACTCATCTCCAATGTGCGAGGGAACCATTGCCGTAATTAAGCGGTTCAGGCAGGAGAGCGTCAGGATCGTAGTAACTGTTTCGGGAGGGCATTTGTCAGAGGCAGACATGGTTTTGCTCAAAGGTCAGAGGTTGAAGTGTATATACATTGAGGTCGACAGTGTGAATCACCTGAAATCGGCTGTTAAGATAATTGAGCAATTGTCGCAACCGGGTCATGGGGCTGGTATTTCAATAGAACTGCGCAAAGATAATTTCATGGAAATACCTGCAATTATTCGAACGTGCATACAGAAAAATATTAACAACATAGAATTCCCAATCCCGAGGGCGGACGGCGGAGAGATCTTTAATCCGGGGAGTGATGACGGCACGCGGCTCAGGAAAGAAATAGAGGGGATAGAGTTAGATAAAGTTAACCTGAGCATTCATGATCCGTTTCTGTGGGAATTATTCAAAAAAACAGGGAACCCAAATAAGGGCGGCTGTAACGGGGCAAAAACCATGGCCTACATTGCGGCCAATCTTGATGTTACCCCTTGTCCTCTTCTTCCCGTAGTAATGGGCAGTCTTGTCTCCACGGATATTAATGATATATTCCTGTCAGAGAAAAGAAGAAATATCAGGGACAGCCTGTCAGCGCCTCCGCTGGAGTGCAATAAATGTGATGTTTGCGATAAGTGCCTCGGGGGCTGCAGAGGAAGGGCGTATGTTTTGTACGGGTCGCTGGACAAAAGAGATCCGGCATGTCCGTTAGACAACTGATTTTTTAATTTTTTTCGCAATGTATATGTCCCATACCATTATGAACGCGTAAGCGGGCTGTCTCATTAAGGAGAAACATGGGCTTGGCACAGGAGTGGTTCAGCAATCACCTGGACATTGTTTTTTTTATTTATGGGCTCGGATTTATAGTAATGGGGATTACTATTTTTGTACATCCGAAAAAAAACAGTGAATTCAGCATTGCCAACCATTTGTGGCTTTTAGCCGCTTTCGGGATATCGCACGGCATAAACGAGCATTTAGACATGTGGGCGATAATAAAGGGCAGGACCGCCGGCCTTGACCTGGTCCGGTGGTTTATTCTTATTATTTCATATCTGTTTTTATTTGAGTTCGGCAGAAAGCTGCTGAATCAGATATCGCCTGGATCTTCCCTGGTTCAAAAAAAAGCTGTTAAATTATTGAGATGGTGGATAACACCTGTTATCTGCTTTGTAATTCTGCTGTCAGGTTTGTTGTCCTCTGATTTCTGGTTGGTTGGAAGTATATGGACAAGATACCTGTTCGGACTTACCGGAGGCATTTTTATAGGAACCGGTTTTTATATGTACTATACGGATCAGAAAGAAACCTTAAAAGTGCTGAATGTGAAAAAGTATTTTCTTGGCTTGAGCCTGGCCTTTTTTGCGTATGGCATTTTAGGCGGCCTGATAGTGCCAAAGGGCAGTTTCATTCCTGCGAGATGGTTGAACACAGAATCGTTTTATGCGGGGGTTGGAGTTCCTGTTCAGGTTTTTCGGGCTATGTGCGCGCTGACAGCCGCGTGGGCAGTAGCAGGAATGCTCAAGATATTTAACTGGGAGACCATCGTCAAGCTTGAATCATACCAGTTGCGTCTGAGAGAAATGATAGTCAGAGAGTCAATGCTTGAAGAACTGGAAAGAAAACGTATTGCTGAAGGATTGCATGACCAGATCGGTCAAAACCTGGCTATGTCAAAAATAAGGCTGGAGAATTTGATAAAGCAAAACCCTGATGTATCGGAAGATGTGAGAAAGACGCTTGGGTTGATCGAAGCGACGATCAGAGATTCGAGGTCGTTAACATTTGAGCTCAGCACCCCGGTGCTGTATGAACTGGGTTTTATTCCGGCAGTAGAATGGCTTGTCGAGCAGATAGATAATACTCACAGCCTTAAAGCGGAATGTATCCCGGGAGACAGCGTATGCAGTATAAAAGGGGAAATGAGCGTGCTTCTCTATAAGACGGTACGTGAACTGTTGTACAATATCGTCAAACATGCCGATGCAGGGAAAGCAACGGTATCCATTGACTGTATTGACACAAAACTGAGAATAATTGTCAGAGACGATGGTGTTGGTTTCGATATATCGGCAATCAATCCTTATCTGGCGAAGGATGGAGGTTTCGGACTCCTGAATGTCAGAGAGAGGATCAACTATCTCGGCGGAACTTTTACAATAGATTCAGAGGCTGGAAAGGGAACAAGGGTTGAAATAGTAGTACAGGTCGGCTAATATATTTTAGGTAGAAATAATATGAAAATAAGAATTGTAATTGCCGATGACCACCAGATCATGCGCGAGGGTCTGCGTAATCTTCTTGAAAATGAGAGTGACATGCAGGTTATTGCAGAGGCCGGTGATGGAAGGACTACCGTTGATCTTGTGCAAAAGCATGCGCCTGATCTTGTTGTTATGGACACAATTATGCCTGACCTTAACGGTATTGAAGCCTGCCGGAAGATAGTCTCCGAAGACGGTAATATCAAGGTAGTAGCTTTATCAATGCATTCTGACAGGCGGTATGTGATTGAAATGTTAAAGGCAGGCGCGTCCGGCTATATACTGAAGGACTGTGCCTTTGAAGAACTGGTTAATGCGATACGCATTGTAATGGGCAACGAAACATACCTGAGCACGGCAATCTCATCAATGGTATTAAGAGAATATATGAAAGGTGTGCCAGGGAAGAAGCCGAGTGTGTTTTCAACACTGTCAAACAGGGAAAGAGAAGTTCTTCAGCTTGTGGCTGAGGGGAAAATGACCAAGGAAATTGCAGGCCGGCTTAATGTGAGCGTAAAGACCATTGAAACACACCGCCAGCAGATCATGAGCAAACTCAATATTCACAGCATTGCTGAACTGACCAAGTATGCCATTCGCGAAGGCATCACCTCTCTGTAATTACGTGTGCGGCAATGCGGAATACTTCTCCTCTACTTCAAAAAGAAACACCGGCAACAGCAATAAAAGCTGCTGTTATCGGTGAGTGGTTAATTGCCTATTTCTTTCTTTTGTTCTTCAGCTGGGCCTGCGCGGCCGCGAACCTTGCGATAGGCACCCTGAATGGTGAACAGCTTACATAATCAAGCCCTATGTTGTGGCAGAACTCGACTGATTTAGGCTCACCGCCGTGCTCTCCGCAGATACCGAGCTTGAGGTCCTTTTTGACCTTTCTGCCTTTTTCTACTGCTATCTTCATGAACGAGCCTACACCGGTCTGATCGACAGAGACAAAAGGATCATCTTCGAGAATTCCTTCTTCTACATAAAAGGGCAGAAATCTTCCGGCATCGTCCCTTGAAAGACCGAATACCGTCTGCGTAAGGTCATTGGTGCCGAATGAATAGAAGTCGGCAACCTCTGCGATTTCATCAGATGTGACACATGCACGCGGCAGTTCGATCATTGTTCCAATTGTATAGGGGACTCTGACCTTTGCTTTTTTCTGCACGTCCTTTGCTACATTTATAACAACTTCTTTCATGGCTTCGAGCTCTTTCACATGACTGACAAGGGGGATCATGATTTCAGGAATTACTTTTATCTTTTTCTTTGTCAGCTCGCATGCCGCTTCCATTATTGCCTGTGCCTGCATGGCGTATATCTCCGGATAAGTAAGGCCAAGACGGCAGCCGCGGTGTCCGAGCATAGGGTTGAACTCATGGAGTGATTCGTTCTTTGACTTGAGCTGAGCGAATGGGACTTTCATGCTCCTGGCAAGTTCCTGAAGATCTTTGTCTGTGTGAGGCAGGAACTCATGGAGAGGCGGATCAAGCAGTCTGATAGTGACAGGCAGTCCCCTCATTTCTTTAAATATTCCGAGGAAGTCCTTTTTCTGGAACGGGAGCAGTTTGGCAAGAGCCGTCTGCCTTCCTTGCAGAGTTTCAGAGAGGATCATCTGGCGGACTGCCCTGATCCTGTCCGCTCCGAAGAACATGTGTTCTGTCCTGCAGAGACCGATACCCTCTGCGCCGAACTTCAGCGCTGTTCTGCAGTCTTGAGCTGATTCGGCATTTGTCCTTACCTTGATAAACCTGATCTGGTCTGCCCACGTCATGAGTTCTTTGTACCACTTGTTATGCTCAGGGTTCGCCGGATTGAGTTTCAGCTGGCCTTTATAGAAAGTTCCCTTTGTACCGTTAAGAGTGATCCAGTCTCCTTCTTTCAGAGTCTTCCCATTTACACTCATCGATTTCTTTTTCATGTTGATCTGAATATCCGAACAGCCGACGATGCAGCACTTTCCCCAACCGCGTGCGACCAGAGCCGCGTGGCTGGTCATGCCGCCTTTTGCGGTGAGTATTGCCTGTGCAGCGTGCATGCCGTGAACATCTTCAGGAGAGGTTTCACTTCTTACAAGGATTACGCTTTCCGCCTTCTTTGCCCATGCCTCGGCGTCATCCGCTGTAAAGACGATTCTTCCTTTAGCGCCGCCCGGTCCGGCAGGAAGCCCTTTTGCAAGCAGGCCGGCTTTTTTCTCTGCAGACGGATCAACACTCGGGTGGAGGAGTTCGTCGATCTGGTCCGGCCTTACACGCTGTATTGCCGTTTCTTTGGTGATAAGTTTCTGCTTTGCCATTTCGACCGCCATGCGGATAGCGGCCTGTCCGTTACGTTTTCCAATACGGGTCTGGAGCATCCAGAGCCTGCCGTTCTCAATTGTGAACTCGATGTCCTGCATGTCGGTGTAATGGTTTTCGAGTCTTTTTTCATAACTGTGAAGTTCCTTGTACAGTTTCGGCATATTTTCTTCGAGCGAAGGGAGATGTTTTGTATCAGCGGTCTTTCCTGCCTTGTTGACCGGGTTCGGAGTCCTGAGTCCTGCGACAACGTCTTCACCCTGAGCGTTGGGAAGCCATTCACCGAAGAACATGTTCTCTCCGGTCGCAGGGTTACGGGTAAAGGCAACGCCTGTTGCCGATGTGTCACCGGTATTACCGAAGACCATGGCCTGGACATTAACTGCCGTGCCCCACCAGTCCGGGAGGTTTTCAATCTTTCTGTATGCGACGGCACGCTTGCCCATCCAGGATGAGAAGACCGCGCCGATACTGCCCCAGAGCTGCTCTTCGTGAGTGTCAGGGAACGGTTTTTTTAATGTCTTCCTGATGATTTTTTTAAACTGATCACAGAGCTTCTGGAGGTCATCTACCGTTAAGTCGGTATCGCTCTTATAGCCTTTTTTCTTTTTAACTGCTTCCAGAGCGGTTTCGAGTTTATGGCGGATTCCGTCATGATCGGTTTTTGGCTCGATGCCGGCTGCTTTTTCCATAACAACGTCGGAATACATCATCATCAGGCGGCGGTACGCATCATATACAAAGCGTGGATTGTTCGTTTTCCTGATAAGTCCGGGAATAGTCTTTGTTGTGAGACCGGCATTGAGAATAGTTTCCATCATGCCGGGCATGGAGCTTCTGGCTCCTGAACGAATGGACATCAGGAGGGGATCAGCGGGATCACCGAACTTCTTGCCCATGATTTTCTCCACTTTTCGCATCTCAGTATCAACCTGCTTCCTGAGTTCTTTGGGGTACCTGCGGTTATTTTTATAATACTCGGCACAGACGTCCGTCGTGATAGTGAATCCCGGTGGAACAGGGAGCCTTAATTTTTTATGCCCTGCCATTTCAGCAAGGTTCGCGCCTTTCCCCCCGAGGAGATTTTTCATACCCGTATGGCCGTCAGCTTTGCCGTTTCCGAAAAAATAAACGTATTTCTTTGCCATTATTTGCCTCCAGATTATTGTGAATCGTTTTTTAGATCTATTATTTAGACAACGGACAACAATTGCCGCACTGAATATTTTACACAAAGTTGCCGTCTAAATCCAAAGAAAAATATGACGATAAATAAAATTAATCGACTATCTCGGGAAAATTGCCGAGACGGTCAAAAAGCGCCATGACGCTGCATAAAAGCGCAAGCCTGTTCTGTCTGACATCAGAGTTTTTATCCATAACCAGGACGCTGTCAAAAAAGGTGTTTATCGGAGTCGTAAGCTCATATAACGCGTCATAGGAGTTGTCTAGTTTGATCTGAACGCTTTTTACGGCGCTGAACAGTTCTTGCTCAGCGGGTTCTGTCAGCAGGTCCACGTTAAGCGCTGACGGGTCTGCATTTGAAATGATATTATAGACCCTTTTCGCGGCAGTAAGAAGGTGTGAGAATTCCGGCCCTTTTCGCATTTCAGAAAGGATCTTGAGCCTGTTTTTTATTTTCTTTATGCTTTCATTCTGTCCGGTGCTTTCCCGGTTACGGCCAGGCAGGACGGCATTAACCAGGTCGTAGTCAAACCCCTCGTTAAGGAAAATACCGTCTAACCGCTGATTGAAGAACTCGATGATATCGGTTTTAAGCGTGTCGCTTGGAGAATGGCCGCTGACACATTCAAGAGCGGCGTCTATAAGTGCTTCAAGTGAAAGATCATAGTTTTTGTCCTGGAGAATATTAATTATACCGATAGACTGTCTTCTCAGCGCAAAGGGGTCTTCAGATCCTGTAGGCATAAGTCCAACGGAGAAAAAAGACGCAATATTATCGATCTTGTCTGCAAGAGACACTATGGTCCCGATATCGCCCGAAGGCAGGCGGTCTGCTGTAAACCTGGGCAGGTAATGTTCGAATATTGCGTCAGCTATATCTTTTTCTTCTCCGGATATATTCGCATAGATCATGCCCATGTAACCCTGTAATTCAGGGAACTCCCTGACTACGCCTGACACAAGGTCTGCTTTTGAAAGCATTGCCGCTCGCTGGATTTTTTTCAGGCCGGTAAGGCCCAGGCTCTCAGACAGAGTGGAACAGATGGATGAAATACGGCCCGCTTTTTCATAGAGACTGCCAAGTTTCTCCTGAAACGTAACACTTTTCAGGCTTTCGATGAAATCCCCGAGAGGGATTTTCCTGTCCGCGTCAAAATAGAACCTGGCATCTTCAAGCCTCGCTTTCAGCACGCGCTCAGCCCCTTTTCTGACGGTCGGATTGTTTTTCCTGTCGGTATTGCTGACAAGGACAAAATGCGGGAGCAGTTCATTGTTACTTCCCTCTACAGAAAAATATTTCTGATGAATCTTCATGACTGTTACAGGAAGTTCTCGTGGGAGAGACAGGTATTCCGGGTCGAAATTACCCAATACAACGGTCGGGTATTCAACCAGAAATGTGACGGTATCAAGCAGTTCACTGTCCGCAATAACACGACAGTTGTTGGCAGTTTCAATTTCCCTGATTCCCTTCAGTATCAGGTCTTTTCTTTTTCCGGGGTCGGCAATTACGAGATTATTTGACAGCAGGTGTAAATATGAAGAGATATCATTTATTTTGAAAGCGCCTGGAGACATAAATCTGTGGCCGCGGGTTATGCTGCCGCCCTTTATACCGTCAATCTCAAGAGGTATTATTGTCTCGCCGAACACTGACGTAATCCAGTGAATAGGCCGCACAAATTTCAGACTGCCGCTGCCCCAGCGCATTGATTTTGGAAAGGGCAGTGATGAAATAAGTTTAGGCAGTGTCTCTGCAAGGACGTCAACCGTATCGTTTGCGGGTTCATTAACAGTGGCTGAAATGTACTCTCCGCGGTCGGTAGTTGTGACGCAAAGGTTGGATATGTCTATTTTCTGGGAGCGGGCAAAGCCGGCAGCCGCGGAAGTGAAATTGCCTTTTGCATCCATTCCGATTTTCTTCGGGGGCCCCAGGACTTCTACAGTCCTTCCCTTTTGCCGTTCTGAAACGTTTTCTATAAACACCGATAGTCTTCTCGGTGTCCCATATTCATGCGTGCCATCAAAATCAATGCGGTTATCATCAAGAAGCTTTTCAATCCCTTCTTTCAAGGACCTCATACCCCCGGGTATGAACCGGGCGGGAATTTCCTCAGTGCCTATTTCGATAAGTAAAGGTTTCATAATTTGTATCGTTTAAAGTTGTTTAATATTGTTCAAAATGGTTCAAAATTGAACTGCCTGTAGCTACTTTGAACTACATTGAACCACATGGAACTATTTTGAACTGCTTTTTAAAAGCGGGAACCCCATGGTTTCCCTTAAGTCCATGTATCCTTTAGCGCATTTTCTCGCGATGTTTCTGACTTTTGCTATATAGGTAGACCTTTCGCTTACGCTGATAGCGCCCCTTGCGTCGAGAATATTGAAAGTGTGTGAGCATTTCAGACAAAAGTCATAGGCCGGCAGGACAAGGCCCAGTTTCAGCAGACGAAGGCATTCTTTTTCATACATTTCAAAAAGTGAAGCATGCATTTCTATGTCAGCTTCATCGAAATTATATCTGGAGAATTCAACTTCGGTTTCATGATGGATATCACCGTAATTGATTTCTTTGGACCATCTAAGGTCGAACACGTTATCGACTTCCTGAATGTACATGCCGATACGTTCAAGTCCGTACGTAAGCTCGACAGAAACAGGTTTCAGCTCAATACCGCCGACCTGCTGAAAATAAGTGAACTGGGTTATTTCCATTCCATCCAGCCATACTTCCCAGCCCAGCCCCCAGGCTCCCAGAGTAGGAGATTCCCAGTCATCTTCAACAAATCTGACATCGTGTTTATTAAGGTCGATTCCAAGGCTTGAAAGGCTCTGGAGGTATATATCCTGGATATCAGCCGGGGATGGCTTCAGGATTACCTGGTACTGATAATAGTGCTGAAGCCGATTGGGGTTTTCACCGTATCTTCCGTCGGTGGGCCTTCTTGAGGGCTCGACATAAGCGGCTTTCCATGGTTCAGGCCCGAGGACTCTGAAAAAAGTCGCCGGATTAAATGTTCCAGCTCCTGTTTCCAGGTCATAAGGCTGATGCAGTACGCATCCCTGCTCAGACCAGAATGCGTGAAGTTTTATGATCAGGTCCTGTAAATACAATGTTTATTCGATTTGAGGATGATAGACAAGCTGTCCCAAGAGTTATCAGGACTAAATATATAAGGAATTACGGGTCTTTGTCAAACAAAAAAATATTCTACTGATAAATGTTTGACCGGGCGGCGGGAATGAACTGAAAGCACTGAAGCGCGGAAGCTGGTTATGATTAAAATCATAGACTAAACCGGCATGAACAGGTATATTAATAAATATTATAAACGAGGAGGCAGAATGCTAAAGGAAAAAGTTCAGGAAGTTCTGGAGAAACTCAGGCCGCTCCTTCAAAGAGACGGTGGTGATGTGGAGCTTGTTGATGTACAGGATGACGGTGTTGTCAAAGTCAAGCTCGTGGGGGCCTGTTCAGGATGTCCCATGTCTACAATGACTCTGAAAAACGCTATTGAAGCGACGATCAAGCAGGAGATCCCTGAAATTAAATCAGTAGAATCTGTTGATCAGTAATATAATGCGTCAGTCACGGAGCTGCAATGGATAGGGTAATTGTCTGGTATCTGAGAATGGGTGTTATTTACTTTGTTTTTGGCGCCCTCACAGGAGTATCAATGATATTGTGGCCTGAGGAAACGGGTTATTATTTGACTGCCCATGTGCATTTGAATCTCCTCGGATTTATGGCCATGATTATTTACGGGGTGGGTTACCATATTTTGCCGAAATTCAGCGGGACGCATATATACAGCCAGTCGATTGTAAACATTCAGTTCTGGCTTGCCAATGCCGGTTTAATAGGTATGGTGGCCGGCTGGTCATTTGTGGCAAGAGATATTTCCTCAGAACTGTTCAACCCGGTTCTTATAGTTTCTTCGATTTTCTCCATGGTCGCGGCTGTACTGTTTGCCGTGAATATCCTCAAGACAGTCAAGCCTGCCTAGTGGCTCTCGGCTGATAGCTCGTAGAATTAAAGGCCGTGAATCGTGAAGAGTGAAAAGTGAATCGAAAATAAATATAACTCCATACGACCTCTAAGCCTCAGCGCCACAGTTTGAAGACTCACAATTAACAATTCTCCATTCTCAATTCTCTATTCACATTCTGATTATGATTAACATCATAGACCATTCTGCGCGGATACATTAGACTAATATCAAGACTTAAAATCAATGGGAGGAATTTAATGACCGCAAATAACGAAATCACAAAAGATTCGATCATAGGTGATGTTATCAAGAAAATCCCCGGAGCCGAGGAAGTGATAAAGAAACATTTTGGGACGGGTTGTTTTACTTGTCCCGGTATAAATGTGGAGTCGATCTCTTTTGGCGCTACAATGCATAATCTGGACCCTGAAAAGATCGTAGAAGAGATCAACAGCCTGAAACCGGCCTGATCTTATCTGAACAGTGCGGGCCCGTTATAAAACAGGAGAATTGATATGGAGAATAAGTGTTTAAATTGTGGAGCTGCTAGTACGGACATAATACTTTTTTTGTGCGAATATAATAACGATAATCTGTATGTTTGCATCAAGTGCCTGCCCGTGCTTATCCATAGCGCGCACTGACGGGACTGTTACAGGATATTATCAGCAGGCTCATTAATAACTGCCAGTTGGTCTTGCGCGTTATTTTAATTACTCATGACTGAAGTATAGAAGTTTGTTTTGAATATTATTCCCCGATTCATCCTTCGCAGCTTCATCCTTCGCAGTGCTACGGAGAACGGAACTTCGGCGAAGCAGGCTGCTACGGAGAACGGATAAACCGGGACAAGTTTACCCGCTTTTGGCGCCGCCGAAGTTTACCTGCATACCTAAGGCATGTAAACCTTAGGCAGCGCCAGAGGCGACCAGATCCGGTCTGGACGAAATTACCCTCATTTTACACTGTCCAATCCCTTGTTTTTTTAAGTAGTTAGTTTATGTGTAAAGTATCTTGACAAAGATATTTTTTTATGATATACATTATAAATCATATTATTATTAAACTTTATATTGGAGGGATAGCGATGTCCAGAGTTGATGTCAGGTGCAGAGTTGAATTGCCTGTTAGTGTTATTCACGGCAATGGAGACCAGAAAGCAAAAGAGAAGAGCGCTTCATTTTCAGTTCTAAGCCTGAACGGGGCTTATATTAATTATAAACACGCGGCCCCAAACAGGAAGGTTATCGGCCTCAGGTACTCGCTTCCTAAGCACGGTGAATTTGAAATGCTCGGTGAAGTCATCCGCAAAGACAAGAAGGGGATTGCAGTTAAGTTCCATAATGTAAACAGGGATGCACGGATAAAGCTTTGGGACTATATAAAGGAGAATATCGTTGAGTCAACTACCTGTCCGTACTGTTCATCAGACAATACAAAAAGAGTGACCAAATGCGGTGTATGCGGCTGGAGCATGAATTTTAGTGATTCAGGCTATCTTGTGACCCATGAAAAAGAATCCTTTATCAACCGGCTCACAAGCAGGGGCAAGTCTTTCAGTGTTGAAGACATCTTCAAAATACTTAATTTCATAGATGTTGAGATACTCGGCATTGGAAAGAGCCTTGAGATCAATGAAGAGTTTGTAGGCTCCAGCAGGCCGATGCTGGATGTTTTTTCTATGATTAGAAAGGTCGCGCCTACGGATCTATCAGTGCATATTTTAGGGGAGAGCGGCACTGGTAAAGAATTAACGGCAAGATCGATCCACGAGAGAAGCTCTTCCGCAGAAGGCCCGTTTGTTCCTGTAAGCTGTTCGTCTATTTCACAGGAACACCTTGAAAGAGAACTCTTTGGCTATGAAAAGGGTGCGTTTCCGGGCGCTCATAAAAGTAAGCAAGGAAAGCTGAAAGAGGCAGCAGGAGGTACTATTTTCATTGACGAGATTGGAGAACTGTCCATGGATTTACAGGCCAGGCTGCTGAGGTTTATAGAGAATAAAACTATCGAGAGAACCGGGGAAAAGGTTGATGTCAGAATTATCGTCGCGACGTCCAGAAATCTTAAACATATGCTGGCGGACGGCAGGTTTAGAAAGGACCTTTTTTACCGTATTGATGCGTTCGGAATTAATCTTGTACCTGTCAGGGAAAGGGGTGAGGATAAACTGATACTGGCGAGGTATTTTCTTAACAAGTTTTCCAGAGAGATGGATGTGAGCAAGACCTTTACAGGTGATGCCATTGATTCAATAAGGAATTATGAATGGCCGGGAAATGTGAGGGAAATAATCAATAAAGTAAGAATGTCTGTGATAATGTCGCCGGAAACTGAAGTGGCAGCGGAGCATCTTGACCTGAACCTTCCAGTCAAGGATGTAGGGTCTATTCTGTCTCTCAGGGATGTCAGGAGCACGATCGAAAGACAGAAATTATTAGAAGCGCTTAATCTGTGCAAGAATAATATATCAAAGACTTCCAAAGTGCTTGGTATCAGCAGGCCTTCTGTTTACAGCCTGAAGAAAAAGTACGGGATATAGACATTTTCCATAATACGTGCCCGGGTTTTACGCAGTTACGGGCAGTTGCGGAGTGAAACCCACTTTTCTTGCTTTATTGTCTTAACGGACGTGTTTTATAAGTTGTCATAAAGCAATAAAATAGATATTGTTTCAGCATAGTTACTCCGGATACTTTACGCAATTCTTTTAGAACCTCTACTTAACTATTGACTTTTCCAGTCTTTTATTGAAGAATAGAGGCATGAAAAGGGCTCTGCTTATGTCCCTGCTGATAATCTTTGTATTATCAGGCTTTGCAGGGGCATCAAAAGAGGTTTCAGTCAACGGTATCAGGCATTGGTCAAGTGAGAGTTATACAAGAGTTGTCATTGATCTGGGCGGGCCTGTAGTATATAGTCATAATCGCCTTTCAAACCCTGACCGGCTTTATTTTGATCTGGTTAATTCCCGCCTCTCAAAGCAGATTGCGCCGTCAGTGCCTATAGAGGACGGCATTCTCAAAGACGTCCGTTCGGGACAGTTCAACGATAATACGGTGAGAATAGTTCTGGACCTGCAGGAAATCGAAAACTTCAATACTTTCATACTTGAAGATCCTTACAGGCTGGTCATAGACATATCCGGCAGGGAAAACACCGGCCTTGTGCCGTATAAGAAACTCGATAAAGAGATCGTAGAAATAAAGAGAGTCATTATAGATCCCGGTCACGGAGGAAAAGATCCCGGGGCAATCGGCCCAAGGGGGTTGAAGGAAAAAGATGTTGTGCTTAAGATCGCGAAAAGGCTTGGCAAAATACTGAAAAAAAAATATAACATTGAAGTTATCTATACCCGCGACAGGGATGTATTTATCCCCCTGGAGAAAAGAACATTTATCGCGAATTCCAAAAAGGCTGACCTGTTCCTTTCAATACACGCAAACGCGAGCCGCCAGAGAAAGGCAAGAGGTATAGAGACATACATCCTGAACTGGACAACGGATAAAGAGGCGATGAGAGTTGCAGCAAGAGAGAATAAGATATCTATGAACAGGATGCAGAAATCAAGCGGTTCGATTCAGACGATACTGCAGGATCTTGCCAGGGACAAGAAAAAAGACGAGTCCATGAAACTGGCTCATAACGTGCAGGGCTCAATGGTAAATGCGCTGAAAAAGGATTATAACAAAGTAATAGACCTGGGAGTTAAGCAGGCGCTGTTTTATGTGCTTGTTGGAGCTGAAATGCCGTCGGTGCTGATAGAGGTAGCATTTATAAGCAATTACGAAGAAGAGAAGAGGCTCTCCGGTAACAGCTACAGTTATAAAATAGCTGAGGCTATAGCTAAAGGAGTTGACAACTATTCCGCTCCTTTAAAACTCGCCCAGAATAGGTGAAAAGTCCCGGCCCGCCTGTCAGAATAATTCTCTATATCCTGCTTGTTGCAGCGGTTTTCCTGTCGAATTCCATTCTGGTCGATCTCGGGATTCTGGCGGCAGTTTTTGCATTTACACTGACAGTCCCTCTACAGGCACTTTTACGGGGTATTGTTCCGATATCGATCTTTCTCCTGTTTACATTTATCAGCAATATACTTTTTCAGCCGGGAAGAGTCATTTTAGATGTATGGGGGCTGCTGTTGACAGAAGAAGGACTCAGGATAGGGGGACATTTGACTTTAAGGCTCTTCATCTTGATCATCGGGGCGAAAATACTGACGGCAACAACAAAAGCTGAAGACCTGATAAGGGCAGTTACTTTACTTTTGGGCCCGTTAGGGAAGTTAAAAACAGTTAAAGAATTTATTGTGACAATGTCTATAGCTCTCCAGTTCCTGCCAATAATTTATAACGAAGCCCAGGCACTCTACAAGGAAACAATACAGGATTACCCAAAGAATACAATCACTGACAAAATAAGGGCCTCTGCCTCGCTTCTTGCGCCGCTGTTTGAACGAAGCATGAAAAAAGCCAGAGATCTGCAGGAGAAAGGTTTTGAAACTTGATTTTTTGATCCGGGGCGGTATTGTTGTTGATGGAACAGGCAGTACTGCACATCAGCTGGATATTGGAATTGCTGGAGACCGGATAGCGGCAGTAGGCAGTCTGTCGGAACTGAGCGCGGAGAAAATCCTCGATGCCAGCGGTTTACATGTCAGCCCGGGATTTATTGACAGTCATTCACATTCAGATATTACTCTGATTGCTGACGGGAGAGCGCAGGGGAAAATCTGTCAGGGAGTAACAACTGAAGTAAACGGAAATTGCGGATTTTCAGCAGCGCCCCTTTATAATGCGGCATATGAACACAGGATCACTGAACTTGAAGACCTTGGCATTAAAGATAGGTGGGGCGGTCTTTCTGAGTATTTTGAGATACTTGGCAATAAAAAAATTGCAGTGAATATATTGACCCTTGTAGGGCACGGCAATCTGCGGGCTTCTGCCGCAGGCTATTCTGATAGAGAACTTACAGAAGCTGACAAAAAAAAGATATTTCAGCTGCTTGGGACTGCTCTTGATGAGGGAGCAGCAGGTCTATCTACAGGACTTATTTATCCGCCCGGTATTTATTCTGACACAGGTGAGCTTATAGAAATAACCGGTGAAGCATTAAAGATGAGAGGTACGGTTTACGCGACCCATATGAGGAGTGAGGGCGATGGATTGCTGGAAGCGGTTGACGAAGTCATACGGATCGGTCTTGAAACAGGTATCCACGTACATATATCTCACCTGAAAGCCAGTGACGAGAAGAACTGGGGCAAGCTGGACACAGTACTTGAAAAGATATCGGAAGCGAGGCAGAAAGGTCTTGGACTGACCTGTGACAGGTACCCTTACATAGCATCCAGCACCGGGCTTGATGCTATGCTGCCTGCCCGTATTTATGAGGGAGGGAGAGAAAAAGAGCTGATGCGTCTTAAATATGAACGTGACAGTATAATAAGGGAAATTACTAATAAACATGCTGATGAGTCATTGTGGGATAAAGTTATGGTCTCGGGTGTCAGGACAGCGCAAAATAAATGGATGGAGGGGAAAACGCTCTCTGAAATAGGCGATAGCCTGAAGAAAAGCCCGGCGGATTGTTTTATTCAGGTTTTAATAGAAGAAAATCTTCAGGTGGACGCGATCTTCTTCCTGATGAATGAGGACAATCTGAAGACCATTCTGAATCTTCCTTATGCAATGATAGGCACTGACAGTTCTGCCAGAAGCTTTGACGGAATAACAGCATCAGGCAAGCCGCATCCAAGAGGTTTCGGCACTTTCCCGAGAGTCCTGGGCAGATATGTCAGGGAAAAGCAAATACTTACTGTTGAAGATGCTGTTTATAAAATGACAGTACTGCCGGCAGAGACTTTCGGGATAAAAAGCAGGGGCCGGATAGCACAGGATTATTACGCTGACATTACTGTGTTTGATTTAAATAAAATATATGATACTGCGGACTATAATGACCCGTTTCAAGTTCCCACAGGGATAGAGGCAGTTTTTGTAAACGGCAGGCCTGTTGTATGGGAAGGCAGGCCCACCAATGAACTCCCGGGGAAGATTATCAAAAGAGGTGACAGATAAAAAATAAGAAATTGAGAAGTTAGAGGATAAGATTCTGAACAGCTAAGAATCTGGTTTGACGTTTAGGAAACTTGTATCGACACTGGTTAGTAGATGCTGGACGCTCGACGAGTCTCGAAAACGGGCCTCGATACTAGCATCGACAACCTTAAACGAGTGTTTCTAAATTAATAACCATTAACAATTAACGAATAACGGTCTTTACGGCTGTTACGATTAACGCTTAACAGTTCACTATTAACGGTTTTTTAATGAGCAGGCCAGTTGTTGGAATAACAGGGGACATTGAAAAGGGTGTTTTTACTGTAAAAAAGACGTATGCCGATGCAGTGGAAAAGGCAGGCGGATATCCTGTACTCCTGTCCCCGATTAACAGCCGCGCGGGTGTCAGTGTTATCGCGGAGAAATGCGACGCGCTTCTGATATCAGGCGGCAAAGATATTGGCCCGGAGAACTTCGGAGAAAAGAAAGCCTGCGGCATAGATCCTGTTTCAGCTGAAAGATATCAATTTGAAAAAAGACTGCTCAGGGAAATAATGATCCTGAAAAAGCCGGTGCTTGGTATATGCTACGGAATGCAGTTTATGAATGTTTATCTCGGCGGATCATTGTACTGCGATATCGGGGAACAGATGCCTGGCGCGATAGACCACAGGTCTGGACATATAGTCGGCATTTGCAATACAGGTAAACTATATTATATTTTAGGTAGTGGTAATATACGAGTGAACAGCAGTCATCACCAGGGAGTGAAGAGACCTGGCAGGGGCTTAATTAACGCAGCTTCAGCGCGCGATAATCTGATAGAGGCAATTGAACTGAAAAATTACCCTTACTTTATTGGAGTTCAATGGCATCCCGAGATAATGAGAGGCAGGAACTCCGGGAAATTAATAAGGTCATTTGTTGAAGCGGCTGATGTTAGCAGGAGCTATAAAAAATGAAAGTTGAACATCTTTATTCTCTGATCTCAGCGGCGATATTTATAACGCTTTTTTACCTGTTTTACAGGATCATAAGCCCTTTTCTTATTCCAATTGCCTGGGCCATTGTTCTTAGCATTATCTTCTACCCGGTATATAAATTGATCCTGAGATTTGTAAAGCGCCCGTGGGCGGCCTCTTTTATCACACTGATAATCATTTTAGTTGTCGTTATAGGATCGTTTTCATTTATATTGAGCGCACTCGTGGAGGAGATAACGCATACTTACAGCTCCATCGAGAATAAGGGTGTTGAAGTGATAACGATAATTCAGAAACACCCTTTGATTTCAAAAGTGTTTGAGAAGATCAACTCATATACTGAGGGCAAGGGTGTTGACCTTAACCAGGCGGCAATAACAAGTCTTAAGGCTGTAGGTAAATATATAGGGAAGCATGTATCGGATGTATTTAAGAATATAATTGTATTTGCGATTAGTTTTCTTTTTATGTGTTTGACCACTTTCTTTTTCCTGAAAGACGGGGATCTTCTGGCAGACTATATCAAGGCGCGTTTACCGTTTGCGGAAGAACAAAAAAAACAACTTGAACAGCGTTTCCGGGAAATGATCATTGCGGTTATTTACGGAGGACTTGCTGTGGGAATAATGCAGGGAATTATCGGCGGACTGACTTTTCATCTGATCGGACTTCCGGCGCCTGTATTGTGGGGGTCGGCTATGGCGCTTCTTGCGCTTATACCTGTCTTCGGCGCGGGCCTGATATGGGGGCCTGCAAGCATAATCCTGATAATAGGCGGAAATTACGGAAAAGGCATAATACTGATCCTCGTGGGTTTCTTTGTTATTAGTATGATCGACAATGTATTGAGACCGATGATTATCGGGGACAGGACAAGACTGCATATGCTTCTTGTATTATTCGGCGTACTTGGCGGGATACAATTTTTCGGATTTATAGGATTTGTGCTTGGTCCACTGATAGTTGCACTGTGCCTGTCTTTGCTGGAGATATATAAGCAGGATGAAGATAAGAGTACTGTTAAGCAGTGTAACACGGCTGACGTATGAACCGCGTTATTGTTTGCAGGCCCTTGAGAAGCAGTTTAAGGCCTATCCGCCCTCAATTATTCTTTCCTGTTCTTCCTGCTGGGTTTTGCAGTCTATACACAGGTTTGTAACCGGCCTTGCTTCAAGGCGCTTGATACCGATCTCATTACCACACTCCTCACAGATTCCGTAAGTGCTTGTGTCGATCTTATCAATGGCTTCGTCGATCTTTTTAAGGAGCATACGTTCTCTGTCTCTGAGCCTTAACATGAAATCTCTATCGGCCTCGGCAGTTGCCTGATCGCCCATATCCGGGAAATTAATTTCACCGGGAAGAAGATTCAATGCCTCTACCGCCTCTCTGAGCAGTCCGTTTTTCTGCGCGAGCAGATTTGTCTTG
Source organism: uncultured Nitrospirales bacterium (assembly GCA_964574765.1). Classification (GTDB taxonomy): domain Bacteria; phylum Nitrospirota; class Thermodesulfovibrionia; order UBA6902; family BMS3Bbin08; genus CAZNPC01. The sequence continues at coordinate 38,623 of CAZNPC010000007.1, forward strand.
ATACCCTGCATTTTCTTTTCTCTATGAGACATAGAGGATTTTTTCGCTTTTTTTGCAGAGGCTTTGGCGGTTTTGCGCTTAGCCGTTTTTTTGACGGGGGTGCTTTTGGTTTTTTTAGGTTTAACTGCTTTCTTTTTCTTCGCCGCTTTTTTGGCGGGCGACTTTTTTACAGCTTTCTTTTTAGCAGGTTTCTTTTTCTTTTTTAATGCTGTTTTTTTCTTGATAGCCATTGTCCCTCACTCGATAAAAAATAGATTATAAATTAACAGATTTAATACCACTAAGTCAATGATTATTATAGCTGATAATAGCCGGGATGTCTAAGTCCTGAATAAGTAAAAAAGACATATGCGAAAGAAAGAGATAAACCTGGAAAAATTAACCCGAAACATTTAATTGAGAGCGTTTGCAGTAAGATAAAACATCTGCTGATTTATGCGGTTCCGCGTCCTTGACAAAGATAAATTGATAACATAAAATTATCGATGAAGGCGGCATAGCGACCTTTTGTTTGAATTTGCGCGCTGTGCCCGTAATAATATAAACAATGCATCAAAACCTCCTTTCAGTAGAGAACTTAAAGATATCATTCAATCGTTCAGGCGGGCTCAATACGGTTGATGACGTCAGCTTTAATATGGCAAGTGAAGACGTGGTCGGCCTTGTCGGCGAAAGCGGATGCGGTAAAACTCTGACGGCCCTGTCTATTATCAAACTGCTGCCGCCCAACGCTTTGTATTCCGGGAACATCTTATTTAAAGACAAAAACCTGCTTGCCAGCGGGGAAAAAGACCTCAGGAGTATAAGAGGAAAAGATATCTCAATGGTTTTTCAGGAACCTATGACATCGCTTAATCCGGTATTTACGGTCGGTGATCAGATAGCGGAGGTTTTGCTTGCTCATGAAGATATAACAAGGAAACAGGCGTATGCAAGGGCTATCGACCTGCTGAATACTGTGGGTATACCATCACCGGAGTTCAGGGTAAAGGATTATCCGCATCAGATGAGCGGAGGTATGAGGCAGAGGGTTATGATAGCCATGTCTATTGCCTGCAACCCGTCTCTTATAATAGCGGATGAGCCGACGACAGCTCTTGACGTCACTATCCAGGCGCAGATACTGGAACTGCTTGCCGGCCTGAAGAGAGATAATAAGATGTCATTGCTGCTTATAACGCATGATCTGGGTATTATTGCCGAATGGGCTGACAGAGTTGAAATAATGTACGCGGGCAGAATAGTGGAAGAAGCAGGTGTAAGAGAAATATTCACAAATCCCAGACATCCTTATACCATTGGGCTTCTCAGGTCGCTTCCCGGAAAGAATGGAGAAAGGCTGATGCCTATCGCGGGTCAGGTACCGAAAATAGATGAACTGCCGTCATGCTGCAAATTTTCACCCAGATGCAGTTACGTTATACCGGAATGCCGTGAAATGGAACCGGCACTTGTGCCTTCTGGAGAGCCCGGGCACCTTAGCAGATGCATAAGGTCGATGGATCTATGAAAGAGATCATTAGAGTACGGGATGTGAAGAAATATTTTCAGATAAGCAGGGGAAAAACTCTTAAGGCGGTTGACGGCATCAGCTTTTCCGTGCGTGAGTCACAAGTCTTCGGCATAGTTGGAGAAAGCGGCTGCGGAAAGTCAACAGTCGCGAAGCTGATACTTAATCTGATAGAGCCCACAGAAGGGGATATTTATTTTGATGATATGGATGTGGTAAAGGCAAAACGGAGAGAAATGTCAAAAATAAGAAAGGGGCTTCAGATAGTGTTTCAGGACCCTCAGGCAGCGCTTAACCCCCGTAAGCGGGTGATCGATACAGTAGGTGAAGCCCTGGTTGTGAATGGACTCGTAAAGAAAAGGGGTGAACTGAAGGAGAGAGTTGCCGATCTTATGGGGAAGGTCGGCCTTGATAGTGACGCGCTGAATAAATATCCTCATGAGTTCAGCGGCGGACAGAGACAACGGATATGCATAGCAAGAGCGCTTGCTGTTAATCCCAGGGTCATAGTAGCTGACGAGCCTTTGTCAGCGCTTGACGTGTCAATTCAGGCCCAGATCATTAACCTGTTTGAGGATCTGCAGCAAAACTCTGACCTAGCGTATGTTTTTATAAGCCATGACCTGCATGTCATACAATATTTCAGTGATGTGGTCGCTGTGATGTATCTGGGGAAGATAGTTGAGATGTCTAAAACTGAAGAACTTTTCAAAGAGCCTTTGCACCCGTATACAGAGGCATTGCTTTCTGCCGTGCCAAACCCTGTGGTTGGAGAGAAGAGAGAGAGAATAGTGCTTAAAGGAGATGTCCCAAGTCCTGTTAACATATTTTCAGGATGCCCGTTTCATCCCAGGTGCCACAGGAGATTCGAACCTTGTTATAAAATAGTCCCTGCCTATAAAGAGATAAAAAAAGACAGATGGGCGGCGTGCCATTTGCGTAACAGATAAGTTAGCAATTGACAATTGTGGAAATAATAGTATGGCCCCCTTAGATTCTGACGAATCTGGACAAGGGGGCAGGCATCAATAACGTTAAGCAAATAACAGTTGATTGCCTGGGAGGAATTATAAATGATTCTTGGTGTTAATGTTGATCATGTTGCAACGGTTCGGCAGGCAAGGGGAGGGTCTGAACCTGACCCATTGATAGGTGCGGCGCTTGCCATTCTCGGCAATGCGGATGGAATAACCGTACACTTAAGAGAAGACAGAAGGCATATACAGGACAGAGACCTTAAGCTTTTGAGGAAGAGTGTCCCGATAGAGCTTAATCTGGAAATGGCCGCGATCAATGAAATGATAGGCATTGCCTTAAAGGTCAGGCCTGATATGGTAACACTCGTGCCTGAAAAGAGGGTGGAGCTTACTACAGAGGGTGGACTTAACTTCAGAAAAAGAAAAGCGCAGATAAATAAAGCTGTTAAGGCGATTCAGGACAGGGGAATTCCTGTGAGCCTGTTTATAAACCCGGCGATTTCAGATGTTAACGCGTCAAAAGAGACCGGCGCGCGTATGGTTGAGATCCATACCGGGCTGTACTCAAATGCCAAAGGCAAAAAACAGACTCAGGAGCTAAACAAAGTGAAAAAGGCAGTGAAACATGCCCTGGAAATCGGACTTGAAGTGAATGCCGGCCACGGCCTTGATTATTTAAATGTTAAAAAGATAGCATCCATAAAAGGACTGCGCGGTTTATATATTGGGCACAGCATTATTTCAAGGGCTGTCTACGTCGGCATGGAAAAGGCAGTGAAAGAAATGAGGAAAATTATAAAGTCCGTGAACGATGAACGCCAAGAAGATGAGAAGTTGAGAGGATGAGAGGATGAGAGGACAGGAAGTTGAGAAATTTTAAATTGATAATTGTTAATTTTGCCCGTCTCGCTCGCCTCGGGGCGAAGCAACGGGCCGAGGTCTGTAAAGGCGGACATTTTGCATTGTTTAGTTAACCGACTATGATATACGGCATAGGTGTAGACCTTATAAAGATCGACCGAATGAAACAGGTTGCGGACAAATGGGGTGATAATTTCCTCAAGAGGGTATTTACTGACAAGGAGATAGTGTATTGTTTTGAAAGAAAAGAACCTCAACTTTCGCTTGCGGTCAGATTCGCGGCAAAAGAGGCTTTAATTAAGGCAATAGGGTCTGAAGTACATGTGCCTCTGACAGATATTGAGATCATTAATTTTGAGAACGGCAAGCCGGTTATTGAGGCCAGGGGAGAACTCGAGAAATTCTTCAAAGATAAGTCTATAAAGCACTGCCACCTTTCATTAAGTCATGAAAAAGAGTTCGGGATAGCGTGTGTGGTGCTTGAGAAATAAAGAGCGAGACGTTTCTATTATATTCATTCCGTGAAGACTTGCCCCTGTATTTTTTATTTCCAAAAAATCAGTATGTGATTTACATCACATAATTTTATGTAGTTAAGCTTTATCATAAATACAGAATGGGTGAAAGAGCTTTTAAAAGGATACCTGCCAATATAGAGGTGGTTTTGTTCAGTGGGAAACAGGAATATCGCGGCACTTTGACAAATCTCTCGGAAAAAGGCATGTTTATTAATACAACGGTCAATTTCCCTCTGCAACAGCATCTTAAAATACTTATGCCCTGGCAGGCAGATACTTTGTGGCTCCATGCCATGGTTAAAAGCTTTGGAACATCAAGTGGCATTTATAATGGCATAGGTGTTGAGCTTGTAAGCCCATCCCCGGACTATTTAGAATTTGTTGATAATTTAAAAACTGATAAGAGATTGTAAACTATTTATTTCGCCGTAACTTCTTTCAATATGTTAAATTCGTTGATTTTTTATAAGCATGTTTGAACATATATTCATCGTGCGGGTACATTTTGCCGTCAAATCGGACGTAATCCATTGGTCAGGCTCCATCACAGAGATCTGTTTGGAGCTTAGTCGAACCGAAAGGGCTAAGACTCGTCTTTAATATTAAATTCCTTCCGTAGTTTATTGTACCGCTCTATGAGTACGTGTTCATGACGTACCTCATCCTGGTAGAATCCTTCAAAAATTTCTTTCAGGACGTTATCATCAGATAGCTCCTTGGCCTGCAAGTACGTGGCCTGAGCCGCACGTTCTGCTTTAACGGCCATATTAAACGTAATAAAAAGCTTACTAATATTCTCTGGCAATTTACCTGACATGAATACCCTCCTTTCTAGAACAGTTGTTAACGGCGTAATGTCTGATGCTTAACCGGAAACGTATTAATATGCTAATTTACCGTTTGTAAATCTTAAACTAATAAAACTCAAAAAAGATCTTGCGGTTTAGCATTCATGACCATTAATTTGTTATCATATTTTTTCTATTGTCCTTCTTTTTTGATGACTTTATTCTGAGCTCGTGAGAAGTGAAAGAGCCGCTGTCTACTGACAACATGTGTCCCGCATGCGCCTGCCTGCCGGCAGGCAGGTATGACTAATATTGTAGTTCATTCCTTCTTTTTTGTCTTTATAATGGTATTTTCTTCAGCAAACTAACAACCAGTCAGAAGAATCACACACCGTCTGTCACTTAATAAACATTTTTTTAATTGATAACGAAATAGTGATTGACGAGTGCCTGTACAATATCAGTCCGCTAAAAGAATAATTTTGAGGCAGCCGGCTTTAGCCAGTGGAGCATTAACCTTTAAAAAGCTCTCTGAAAGGGTTGAATTACTTCACAAGTTTCTTCAACTTACAGCTATCTACGCCAATAGATAAACATATTTTCCTAAAATCTTTTTGATATCTTTTGTCCATAGACATATAAATCTTTCGTAGTGCTGCTCTCTGTTTTTCATTACACTCAACCCTGGGCCGGCTTTTATACATAACAAAAAATGATACGGGATATGTTGTATGGATTTCACAATGTGAGGTCAAATGTTTTTGCCAGATATCTTTCAAATCATCGAAATAGAATGCCGCTCTCAGTGAATTATAGTAACCTGTAGTAAATAATTCGGAATATTTTTCTTTCTCCAAAGAAGTGAAATCTTCTATAGATTTTTCAGATTTAAAACGACTAAAATCAAGAAGATACAAAACTCCATTTTGCTTTAAAATACGTTTGATTTCAGAAGAAGCTTTATCCAGGTCAGAGATATCAGGTAAGTGATGCAGCGCAAAAGTAGAAATAACAAAATCAACCGTGTGATCTTCTATAAAACTTAAATTACATATATTACCTTCTTGAAAAGAAACATTATTTAAATTTTTTTCCTTTGCATTTTCATTAGCAACTTTTAGCATTTCTTGAGAAAGATCAACCCCTGTAAAATGTGCTTCAGGATGTATTTTAGCCATCATATTAAGCTGGTTAGCCGGCCCGCAACCAAAATCAACAACCTTATCATTGGGACGAATTAAACCACAGCTATGTGATGCCCCATATAAATATATTGGTGATAATGCTGTTTTTGCAACTTCATTAAACATAGCAACAGAATCGTCCCCATCCATTATTAAGTCCGGTTCTGGAACTCGTTCTGATTTGCTTTTTGTGAATAATTCTCGAATAATGGTTCGGGCAATAACTATAATAGGACTCATAATTTTACCTTTTTTCTTTTTTTTGAAGCATAACATTTGAGCCCAGGCAGAGGAAAACGGCCTTTAGTCCGGTGAAGTCTGTCTTGTTTGAGTTTCCTCAAAGGCAAAGACGGAGCGGGTTCCGATTGCCTGAAGCGAATTGTCAGGTATTAAATTTATCGAACTTGCAACCAGCTAAGCGCTTCATCTCTAGAGTTAAATTCCTTAAGAATATAGCCTCTATTAATAGCAACCGTATTTATAAATTGATTTTCGCTGCTTTGAGGGATCTTTAATAAAGCTACTTTACAACCACGAAGTTCATTGCATTGTGCCAGTTTTTCACCAAAATCATATTCTTGCATCGTACTTAATAATGATTTTATATTACAAACATCAATAAGAAGATTTCTCTTTATCCCATCTTTTTTAATAATATTAATTACATCAGTTAGAGCTCTGATTCTTGTATCGAAATCTATATCTTTATTGTAAATGACCTCAAGTATTTTTTTTGTACCGTGATTTTTAATGATATATGGCATTATATTTTCCTTTTGTTTTTATATCTAACGCCAAAGTTCACCTGCCGCTATGTAGCGCAGCGGAATAGCGGTCAGGTGGAGCGCATTGTTAGAGCTTTTCCATAATCGGTATATTCTCGCTAAAACCATAAAAGTCATATCCAAACATGTCCAAATCGGTTTGAAAATAATCTTCCAAAAGCTTCCTGCTATCCTCATCATAATATTCCTTGTGATCTTTAGAATGTCGTTGGACAGAGGGATTCTTGCGTTTAATCTTTCTTCCAATTCTGAGATGCAATCTTTTTTGAATGGCAGCTATATCTTTTTCAAGAGTTTCAAATCGTCCAATATATTCAACAAGTCTTTTGTTGTTGTGCGGATCTGTGACAAAATCTAATTGACGTGGCGGATTATTCGATATGTCCCATCTTAAAAACTCCTTGAAACTCATTCTGTCGACCACGCCATGATCACGATGGTTTTTTGATTGTTTGATATAAAAATAGAGGCTTACTATAAAATCGAAAGGATTTCGAACAAAGACAAATTTGTAATAGGAATCAAATATCTCGCTCCCAAGTTTTTCCTTAATCTCATAGGCTTTGGCATGTTTGTGGAATCCTGTAAATTGCTTCATTCCATCATCATGCCACCCCATTAGACAACCAATTCCTCCAAGTATCTTTCTGGAAAATTTGTAATCATATGCCATCCTGTCAATTAAGCGAGAATATGGTAGAAATTCATCCATAACTGATGTTCCCGCCGTTTTATATATATGGATAAATATAAATCTCTTTTTATGCGATATAAGCATTGCAAAATCTCCTTCTAAGTGCTCTAACGATCAGGATCACCGATACATGCCATGTAAGATAGTTTCATCCAAAATGACCGTTTAAATACGAAAACTAAAC
>CAZNPC010000008.1:0-40668 GCA_964574765.1 uncultured Nitrospirales bacterium
ACTAATATACAGATAACAGTAAGTGCAATTCTGCTCATATTGTAATATAACACGGTATGTTGAATATCTGCATTTTTCTGATAATATTTAAACCTTTTATATTATATATGCTCAATAACCAGCTGAGAAAAAGGCCTGGAATAAACTGGCGGCACACTGTATATTCAAGGAAAAGCGAAGCTTCATGGAGTCAGGGCATGTCAATTGAAAAAAGGCGTTATGAAAGAAAACCGCTTAGTCTAAAAGCCGGGTTGACCGTTGGCGAAGAAAACTACTCCTGCGTTATTCAAAACCTTTCACTGTACGGGGCATATATTATAGCTGATCCTCTGGGGACGGCTGTTGAATTTTATGCTGACACTAGGGCCGAACTGAAATTTCAGCTTCCCGCAGGAGGATTATTTAATCTGAACGGGGAGATAAAGTGGACCCGTGTAGACAGTTCAGGTTCCGATCATTTCGTTTATCATATCGGAATAGAAATATTGTCCCCACTTGCCGAATTTGTAGAATTTGTGAGTACTCTTTCTTAAGCCCAGCAACTGTAAGTTGCAGGACTATAATTTACATTTAACTTCTAACCTTTCTCCTGATAAATACTGCCGCAGTCCCGCTAATAAGCACAATAATGATCATGGTAAATGGATATTTAATACTATAGACCAATGGCGAAAGAGCGGCCCTTGTGACAGTTCTTAATGTTTCGTGTTTTAAAATAAAATCAGCTGCCGGAGGAGAGTATTTATAATAAAGCCTTACAAACTCTCTGCCGGCGGCATTGGTCAGAAGATATTTGTCCCTGAACTCCCTTAATACAAAGACTTCATCTTCCATATAACTGCCATAGGCCGCAGTAGCAATGAAACAGCCGTCATTCTCCTGAGGCGGGTCTGCCAGAGCATCAAGAAGGATCCCTATTGCTTCAAAAGCTCCTATATCGCAAGTAAATATTCCATCAGCATCGCCGTCCATCGGACGTTGACTCCCTGTCTGGTCGGTGGCCGGGCACGCGGTATTACTGCCTGTATCTATTGCAGGGCTTCCGGCTAACAGTGCGTGGGTAAAGGTAGGCCCCCCATTGTCCTGGAGAGGACCAAGCATGGGGTTTGTATTTGGCATATCTCCGGCACTGGCCAGGCCGCATGTGTTATCGCTGTCTAAGTTATAACCGCTTGAGGACAATATGCCGCCGTTAATGCAGTCAGTATTAGTATTGCCGGATAATATTGTATTTCTTAAAGTGACTGCACCAAAACAGTTCACTAAACCTGTATCAGTGTTACTGCTTATAGTACTGCTGATTATAGTTGTAATAAATGCCGGATTGCATCCGTTTCCAAGACCGATACCTGTGTTACTGCTGACAGTTGCATTGGTCAGTAAAGCTGTGCCTGCCTGAAAGATACCGCCGACACCATTGATCAGTGCGGGTACATTACCGCTTACTGTAGTACGTTCAATAGTGAGATCACCCTGATCGTTGGTAATTCCGCCACCGTCTCCGGAGGTTGATAAATTGCCGCTGACAGTAGTATCTATAAATGTTGCTATACCACCCCAGTTATAAAGTCCTCCTCCGCCCAAAACCCCATCATTATTGGTGCCGATCGTGCTGTTGGTAACCGTTAATATCCCCCAGTCAAAAGGCGGGAAATTTGTATTGAGTATTCCGCCGCCACCGCCCACAGCCACATTGCCACTCAGAGCACTATCGGTAATATTCAGCGTTCCACCGTAATTATAGAGACCACCTCCGTCAGCAAAAAATGCCAAATTACCGCTTACAGTGCTGTTTATCAGTGTTGTTGTCTGGCCAGTATTATTATAAATGCCGCCGCCAAAGTCCCAGGAGACATTATCTCTTACCGTGCTGTTAGTAAGCGTTAATGTTCCGCTTTCATTCCAAATACCTCCTCCGTAAACAGGTATGCCGGTAGTGGCCCAGGCGTTCTGTATTGTTACTTCCGAGATGTTAATATCAGCTGAATTATCAATATGAAATGCCCTGTCTGGACCGAGTCCAAACCAGTCGCCGTCAATGAAAGTAACTGCTTGGCCAGCGCCTGTAATTGTTAGCGCACCACCGTTGCCGTCTATATACAACTCTCCATTGGCACCTTGCAGATAGCTGCCCGCAGGCAGTACGATATCATCGGGGCTGGATAAGGCATTAGCCTCCTCAATGGCGGCTCTGAGCGTACAATTCCCGCCCCCATCGTCGCAGACGCCATTACCGGGATTATTATCTCCTGCGTCTCCTGTGTCGTCCACTGAAAAGACCACTCCCCATCCTTTGCCGGGCAGGGTAAGCATTAAAACAATGACTATTAACATATATACTCTTTTCATTTTACTCCTCCCCCATTTCTTATTATTAATATGTCAATATTAATCCTGAACCTTTATCAATTCAAATACTTCCACTTCTTCCTTTTTACCTTTAACTTTTATTTTGCCTAAAGAGGTGGTCTCGACCCTGTCCGATACCAGGTCATAAACAAACCGGCTAATAAGGATACAGGTTCCAAACTCTTTATTCGCCCCCTCAAGGCGCGATGCCAGATTGACCGGATCGCCGATCACAGTGTAATCAAACAGATCTTCTGAACCCATATTACCGGCGATGACCATGCCGGTGTTTAATCCGATCCTGACGGATATCTCAGGCAGGCCTTTAGCCTTATGTTCCTTTTTCCGCTGATCAACACGATCCTTCATGGCAACTGCAGCCCTGCAGGCATTCAGGGCATGGTCAGGGTCGCGAAGAGGCGCACCCCAAAAAGCCATGACATTATCACCTATGAACTTATCGATCGTTCCGTTATATTTAACAATTTTCCGTGTCATTTCAGTTAAATGATCGTTCAGGAGTTGTGAAATGTCCTCAGGCGGCAGTATCTCCGATATTGTTGTAAAGCCTGCTATATCTGAAAACATTACAGTTGCTTCCACCTTTTCCCCTCCAAGTTTTATTTCATCAGGTTTGGAGAGAACGCTTTCAAGAACAGATGGTGAAAGATAGTGGGAAAAGGCTTTTCTGATCTCCCTTCTTTTATTCTCGCTTGTTACATACGCGGAAATACCGAACACCCCGTAAGGCGCAAAAAATGGAACCATTGAAGTTAATATCGGGACCCAAAATCGGTGACTATCAAAAATATAATACGCGGAAGCAAGGAATATGCAATAGCAAAGAACCGTTAATGCTCCGCTGAGAACCGGCCTCCACCTGATCTGCAGAAAGCTCCCGGCGATACCGAACAGTAGAAAGAATATGAACCTCCCCGGGATACCCAATCTCGAGACAAATTCATCGTTGATAAAGTCATTTACTATATTCGCGTGGATTTCTAATCCGCTCATGAGACGGTTTTTTGTCGCAAAAAGAAAAAGGAAAGGCGTTGCATAATAATCAGTCCGGATTGCCTCCGGTTCAGGACTCGTACTGACCATTCTGCCGACCAGAACAATTTTGTTCCTGAAGAAGTCATTTGGAAGGAACACATCCGGGTCAAGTGCCTGATAATATGACACAGTCGTGAAACTGTTTGGAGGAACTGCATATGATATATACGCGTCTTCAGGTACAGTTCTGGACTTCTTTATGTGTATGCGCGCTATCTGTTCTGAAAAAAGCAATTCACCTTCCTCAACGGAAGGGAGCCGGCGAACAACGAAATCCCTGTCAACAGGTGTCCTGACAATTCCAGTTAAAGCAAACTCCTTAAATGCCGGAATAGGTTCCATATTTCTTCTTTGGTCATATTTGTCGGTTTTGATCTCGAATATGTCTGACGCAAGAACTACGTTGCCGGCTTTTTTGATGGCATCGGAAAGGGATCTGTCCTCTTCAGGAACTGACGGCTCTGTGAACAGGATATCCATGCCGATCACCGAGGCCCCGGAGTTTCTCAGAGAATCTATCAGCTTCGCATGGAGGCTCCTGGGCCAGGGCCACTGCCTGTTTATCTCTGCAAATGACGGTTCATCAATGGCAACGAGGACAATGTTGTCGGGAACGGATTTATAACTTTTGAAAATGTGCATAAAGTCATAGCCTTTGAGATCCAGGAGTTCAGCCGCAGGCATCAGACTTATGAGAAACGCGGCAAGGCCGCATATGATCCCGATCAGGATATGCTTATTAACGGCATTCATGAGGTTAGAATCTGTACTCTGCCGTCAGGAAAAATGACCTGCCTGCGGCAGGATAAAATAGTTCTAATTCATAGTTTTCGTCAAAAACATTATTAACATCAAGCTTGAACAAAAAGTGTTTTTTAAAAGGTTCCCATGAAACTGAAAGATCCGTTACCGTGTAATCGGACAATCGATAGGTGTTCTCCGGGTCTCCAAACTGTCTCACAAAATAACGTGTCTGTAGAGTTGAAGAAATATGCTGAGGGAATACAAGAACGATTCCCGCCGTAGCAGAGTGCCTTGGAAGAAGCGGAAGAGTCTTTCCTATGTTAGGGCCGTTTCTGTTCTCGCTGAGGGAATAGGTATATATTGAGAAAAAACCGATACGGTCAGTCAGGATAGTATTCAGAGCGCCTGTAAGAAAATAAGTCCAATTCTTATCATTGGTTACGCTGATGCTGTAAAAATCCCTCCTTTCAGCGCTTACGCTTGTGAAAAACTTTTCTGTCCATCTTGATTCGACCTTGATCTGGGTATCTGTAAACTTTGAGCAGGGTACAAGCTGGATGAATTTGTAAAATAGCCCCGCGGTTGTCGGAGGGGATAACGATAACGCCTTGCCGGCATAAAGTCTTTTTTGAAAAGCAGCCCGGAGAATATGATTTTCGCCGAACTTCAGGGAAGCTCCGGCCCTGGGATGGAACTCATCATCGTGTGCAAGTTCTTCAGCGACACTGAACCCCTGCTCGGAGATAAATATATTGCTTTTGCAATATTCATAGAAAATACCAAGGTCCAGTAGCAGATCATCTGTAGGTTTCCACCTGTCTGCTATATATGCGAGTTTGGATTCGGTTTCAAGTTTTGAAAAATAATAAGAATCCCCATATTGATATTCCAGCATACCAATAAGTCCGCCGGGCAGAAAGCTCTCATCATCCAGGCCGATCATCCCCCCGGTTGGAGTTATGCTTCGCTTTCCATCTAATCTTAATTCTGCAGGCGGATAATACTCGACTCCGTATGTGGCTTCATGATTTTCCCCGATGTCAAAGATATGCCTTAATTGGTAACCTATTTCTTCATATTTGTTGTTAAGGTATCGGTCAGAATTTGTATCCAGCGAAGAGGGTACAGTAACAGGAAGCAGCGGAAATAGCATCAATGCCAGTGTTCCTGTTGAGTCAGTAGCATAAAAACTGTTCGGTCCAATGCTCCCCAGGAAGTATATTCCTTTTCTCTGAAAAGCCAGTGCGTCGTCAAGGCCAACTTCGTTTATTAATGAAATATCAAAGTTGTTCAGGCCCGTGGACCCGAGAGGGGACGGGTTGTTGAACTCGCCATCTGTCGTGTAGAAATCGACATCAAAAAGCAGGTAATTATTGTGTCCGAATCTGTGGCTGTAACCGGCGGTTATCAGAAAGTTCCTGTTTCTTTGTACATCATCGGGATCAGGCATGGTCACAGGCCCGGGAAGTCCGAATTTTTTTTCTCCCAGCGCGCCAAGCACGATAAAGCCATTTTTGTAGTTTGGTTTCAGTCCGAACGAGAATGTGAGAGAATTCTCTTCCATAAAACCATTATTCCTGAAACCCTCATTGTCAATGTTTTCAAATACAGCGACATATGATATCTCAAATGGTTTTCTCATATATCCCGATTGTCTTACTCGGTGTTTTCTGGCAAAGCCGCCGTCCTCATCTCCGATCGTAGTGCCTACTGTCAGGTTGTGCTGCGGATGTCTGACAATGTCCTGATATCTGTTGGAATACCCCATTGATACAGGACTTAAGAGAAAGCCCTGAAGCGCTGTGCTTATTGACTGTATCGGGTTGTAATACGTACGTTGATCGTAGACGTCTGATAGAAAGAAATAGCCTGATGCGTCATAAGGGTTGAATGATTCTTCAGCATAGCTTGTGGCCCATTCAACCATCCCGAGGTCAAGGAGGGCTGAACCGAGGTTTGATATGCCTTTCTGGGTTTTTTCAATAGGATTAACGCTCTTCAGATTTGGCAGAAGTTCCAGGGCTTTGGTGGCTTCTGTTACTGACTCGAACGGCCTGTATGTATCCTGATAAATTATGTGCGCTATCATATGAGGCAGAGGGTCTTTCGGATCCAGAGATTGAGCAAGCGACAATTCTTCAAGAGATCTTTCAAAATCCTGGAGCTGATAATACGCGATTGCCAGAAAAATGTGCGGTTCCGCAAACTCAGGCTCGAGAACGCTGACTTTGAGAAAATACTGAATAGCTTCCTCAGTTCTGCCCTCCTTAAGCGCAATGTAGCCGAGCCCGTTCATTGACTGATAATCAGAAGCATTCAGCTCAAGGGCTTTATTTAAATCACCTCTGGCGCCTCTGATATCTTCAATCCAGTCTAAAAGCATGCCTTTTTCTGACCAGTGTGAATGCCTGCCAGGGTCTTTTTCAATTGCTTTTGAGAGAACCTTTTTGGATTCTTCAAAATGGCCTTTTTCCATTAGAAGTTTACCGAGCCCGCTTAATGCGGCCGCGTTATTAGGATCGAGTTCGACAGCTTTTCTGTAAGACATCTCCGCCTCTTTGCCTCTACCTGCAAGGAAATGGTATTTACCCAGGATCGAGTATGCGCCTGAGGAGCGCGGATTTATCCCAAGGGCATTATCCAGAAGTTCCTTAGACTTATGAGATTCATCCAAAACTAGAGAGAAGTCGGCGGCCAGTATGGAAAATCTTTCATCATCTTTATATCTGCCGGCGTATTCAGAACACATTTCAACTGCTTCTCTGAATCTGCCCGTATATGCCATAAAGTTTGCAATCGCGACCCCGATCACCGGATCCTGCTCAGACTGCTCCAGGCCCTCAAGCAGTTTTCCAGCCATTGTAAGTTCATTATTATGTATATGAACCCCTGCCATCCCTATGGACGCAGCTATTTTGTCTTTACCCTGAGAATTTTTAAAAGCGCTTTCAATAATAGACGATGCGTTTTCAGCTTCACCTCGGCCAAGTAATATCAGCCCTTTAAAGATGAGCGCCCGGCTGTTTTCAGGGTCGGTTTTAAGCACTTCATCAAATAGCTCAAGGCTTTTACCATGCTCCCCAAGATCATAAAGCAGCCCGGCATAAAAAATCCTGGACTGCATATCAGCGTGGTCTTTAAGGGCCTTTTCTTCAGCTGAAGGGAGAAGTTCCATAATTCTGTCCCTTCTGTGAGAATTGAAAGGAATGATCTTTGTAATATTAAAAGGATAAGATATGATCCATTGGACCCGGTCTCCGGGCTTTACCAGAAACATCTTGACCGGCGGTTTTCCTATTTCAGCAATTGCCTGCTCACCCGCTTCAACGCTGATACTGCCCTGATCGTTATGCATTTCAATGACACCCCTTATAACCGTAAGGTAGCTTGTTCCTTTTTCATCGACTGCTATGTCCCAGTCAGTGCCGCGTATTGACAGGGTCACGGAAGGTGTATCTATCCTGAGTCCTTCCGGGACCGATTTAGCCCTGCTCCAGATTTCACCGGATTCGAGGTTTAACACGGTGTTCTCTACCGGAGGTTTTTTTACTGATTTTATCGTGAGGATGGTCTTGTTATGTACTTTTATCTGTGTTCCGTCTATGAACAGAATATCAAGCTTTCCATAATTGCCGGTCTTTAAGGAGTCGCCGGAAATAAGGTCCTGATCGGGAACAGCAGGGATCCAGGCCTGCTGCTTTACAAATTTAACATTGCTGTCGCCGCGAGTTGATACAATTTCTGCATCTTTTGATATATCAGTACGAATTACAGGAACAGCGGCAGGACTGACATGCGGGATAAATAAAATTAAACAAATTAATATTAACAATGCCCTCATTTTTTTAACTCCTTTTTATGGATTTTTTAGCAACTGGAAAATGATTGGTTTTGAGAAGAATAAAACGAATTTCGCCTAAAATATTCAACAGCATGAATATATTGCATTTATTGATATAACCTTCTTGTTAGATTTTGTCAAAGAAGAAATACTTATTGTATGTATAAAAAATAATTATTCTTATTTAGAAGACATAATTGACCGGGTTTAATTTTTTGCTGCCTGATAAGCTGGTGCGCTAACTCCTGGTATTAATGGTATATTTTATAGATGGTTGTCTGATTAATGTGTTTATAATTATTTCTTGTTTGAAAATTCGTATTAGTTTTTTGTAAAATTTACGATTCCGTGATCATATCTGTTTATTAAGTCGGAGTTTGAACTTATTGGTA
Source organism: uncultured Nitrospirales bacterium (assembly GCA_964574765.1). Classification (GTDB taxonomy): domain Bacteria; phylum Nitrospirota; class Thermodesulfovibrionia; order UBA6902; family BMS3Bbin08; genus CAZNPC01. The sequence goes on from CAZNPC010000008.1 coordinate 8,383, forward strand.
TGTGCCTTATGGGCATAGATGCTTATCGAAAGGAGAAATCATGAAGTGTGCTACGTGTAAAAAGAAACCGAGAAACAAGTGTTATAGCGAGGGGTTTGACTGTACCGGAAACATGAAGGGGGGGTATTACTTCATGGCCCGGCCCTGTGGATGAAAGTTGAACCTGATTTTATTTCTCCCCATGGTAATAGATTAATCTTGCATAGAAACTCCGGAATGAATAAAATATTAAACAGGAAGGAGGGTCCTTTGAACAGAGAGTTTGATACGTGTCCATACTGTGAGCAGAAAATACTCAAAGGGGCAATGAGATGCCCGGCCTGCCGTAAGATTCTTCTGACGCCGGAAGACCAGCTTGCCACCATTGAAAAACTTAAGAATATAGAGAAGGGTTTTAATATTGGCAAACTGATCAAGTCCATTATATTTTTTCTTGTTTTGTGGGCCATATTCTTTTTTTTCTTTGACGATATTAAAGACATTGTCTATAGGTTCCTCTAATCAAACAAAGAGCTCTTTGAGGAGTACTGCGATTTGAAGCAGTCCATCATGAACGAGGGTGTCAGGAATTCTAACGAGTACACCCGGAGAAAGAATGGAATTATAGAGAGAATACTGGGAAGCAATTATTCTCTGAAAAGTTAATCTCTGCAGAGCATTTGTACTTCAGGAAAACAGGAACAGCCATCTATTGCAGCTGCACAGTCGTTTATTCCCTTAATTCACAAACAACTTTATTGGTTGCCGACTGGATTATATAAATTTTGATGTTGTTACTATTAGAGTCGGCCGGGGTTAGCATAAAACCATGCCGTTTTGGAGAGTAGCTCAGGCAATAACCAAAAAGAGTTTCACCGTCCGAAAATTCCACTGCTACTTTGATGCCTTCACCGGGCCGGTTTTCATCGTAGCACTCTTTCCGGTTCTTATCTCCCTGAAAGTCTTTAACAAAGTATACGGCCTTTAAATGCTCCAGGTGGATCATTTCTGTTCCACCCTCTAAAAGGTGTATAAAGAACCTGGGATTATTGGGGCTCCAGTTCTCGGTTTTCCCCTTTTTTATCCTGCCGTCCTTATATTTTATTACTATATCGTTAAATGCCACGGAACTGTATTTTCCTTTCTCGCGTTTATTGTATTGAATTTTGGCATATGATCCAAAATGTGTCAATAACAAAATATTGATTGTATTATTAATGCCGCTTGATTTTGGGTTTTTTATCAGTTAGTATAAACATCTGTAAAAGTGAACATTCGCGGTGCTGTTCTTAATAAATAATTCAAGGATTAGTCGTGCCGGAATTTAAAAATCGGGAAGAATACGAGCAGTGGAAAGCCGAGAAAGCGAGCGGCGGCGCTGATACGAGAAAACGCCAGGAGGAATTTAAACTGCTGGCGATCTTTATGCGCGTACTCTCTGCCGGGTCTGTGGTAGTAATCGTTATTTTTTTTCTTCCCCTGGTTGTTCCGTTTATCGGCGGGTTATCTTCATTTTTTCTTATTGAGGCAGCGTTGATTATTGAGGACTCTCTTTCATCCCTGCTTCAGGCAATAATCCCGACCCAGCTCGGCGGCATAGATCTTACCCGTTGGATATTCATTACGGCAGCTTTTTTCTTCGCCGGCTGGTTCACTTCTATGAGGCGTAATTTTATTATGAAGTCGACACAGGCTTCGTTCAGGTCCACGTTTGAGGACCTTAAAAAGCAGCTCCATCTTTCTGACGACGCACATATACTTGCTCCGATAAAGGAGAAGCTTGAATCTGATAAATTCAACAAAGCTGACAGAAATGAACTGCTGACGCTTTTCGCGGAGACAAAAAAGAAGCTTGATATGATGGGCAGGGACGTGGCTTTTCTTGCGATCGATGTTGTCGGCTCAACGCAAATGAAAGTAGGTGAAGAAAAAGCGTTGGTAGAACTTGATTTTATAGAGTATAAGAAATTCGTGGAAGAAAAGATTAAAGCAAACGGGTCTCTCAAAACTGCATGGACACCGGATGGGGTGATGATCTGCTTCCCGTCTGTTGATTCTGCGGTGAAGGCGGCTCAGGATGTAATAAACGGATTGGATAGTTTTAACAAGCACGTTAAAACTATTAAACAGGATTTCAGTGTGCGCTGCGGCATCAATTCAGGATACGTGTATTATGACGAGAACCAGCCAATGCAGGAAATGAGTGACCGTGTGATCGATATTGCCGGTCATATGCAAAAGCAGGCTGACCCCGACAATATCTGCATAGCGAAACCTGCCGTTGAACCGATGACTCAGAGTGACGGCTTTATCCCCTCCAGCAAAATAGTTGACGGCTACGAGATGTACATCTGGGGGAAAAAATAAACTCCTCAGCTCTATTATCTCCCAGGGATAAATATGGAATTGCAAGCAGGCCGCTGAGTGCCGGAGATTCTAAAATGCTGTTTTTACGGTTGTAATTTGTGACACATTCTCTGGAATATTCTGAATTTCCATAAGCCCTGCAGCCGGTAACTTAAATTAAACAAATTATATCAGAAGAACGGGCATCAGGGAAGGGTCAGGACGGAAGTGATCAGCTACAGGGTCCTGAAATACGTTTCGAATTCTGCCGGAGGATTAACAATTTCCAGGCCCATAATGTCTGTTAAGCCGACAGGAGGGGTCTTGAATGACCACTTAACTCTGCACTGCAAATCCATTGAACTGCCTTTTAAGGTTTTGAACTTCAGCTGAAACAGCTTTTCTTTAGAGAATGCCCTTGATGATGTCATAGGCCTGGTCGTAATGGAAACACCCTTTATTGAGAGGTTATTAATAGTGACAGTGTGGTGTTCACCACTGGCAAGAAGGTTGGCACTCATATTGATTTTTTTCCTAAACGACTGTCTTCTTTCCATCTGTATATATATCCTTACACTAATTTTTGCAAGTTTAACAGAATATTACGGAAAAAGAATAGATAATGTCCTCAATGATTATTCTCTGATTCATTATCCGGGACTAGTACAACTTTCAGGGATGATTTGCCTGAGGCGAGTTCAAACCCCTGCTGGATCTGAGACAAAGGCAGTCTATGAGTTATTATTCCATGAACATTGATTTTATTGTCTGCGATCATGTTTAATGCTTCCCGCAGGTCTTCAGGATCAGCTCCGTATGAAAAGATTGATGATATCTCATTCCTCCAGAATCGGGCTGAAGGTATTAAGATATCGGCATCAGGCACCGCAAAAAAAAGTATTCTTCCTTTTCTTTCTACAGAGACGACAGCATCCCTCACGGCCTGGTCTGAAGATGTACATACGATTACAATGTCCGCCAGCCGTCCTTCATTTAGTTCTTTAAGCATGTCAATGGTGTATTCCCCGGCATTTACTGTGTGGTCGGCTCCGAACTCCAGGGCCTTGGCCAGCTTATACGGGTTGATGTCTGAAGCTATTACTTTAGCGCCCCTGCTCTTTGCAAGCTGGACATGCAAAAGGCCGGACACGCCGGAGCCTATTATTAAAACAGACTGCCCCTTTTTGATTTTTACCTGCTTTTGGCCGGCGATTACGCAGGCAAGAGGCTCGATCATGGTGGCATCATCAAACGATACTTCATCAGGCAGTCTCAATGTGCCGTATCTGACGTTCTGTTCGGGTATTCTTACAAGTTCCGAAAAACCGCCAGGATCATAATTCCCGGCATGAAGCGACTCACATGCGGTATGGTTGCCGTTGGTGCAGTGACGACATGAATAACAAGGGACATGGTGGGAGACAAATACCCTGTCCCCCAAATTTATATTTTCTACTCCTTCTCCTATTGCCGCTATCTCTCCTGCCATTTCATGACCGAGAACCCGCGGGGCTTTTTTGATCCTGTACCACTGCATAGTGTCAGTTCCGCAGATGCCCGTTGCTCTCATTCGTACCAGGACTTCACCTGCGGATATGACGGGCTGAGGGCGTTCTTCTATCTTGATATCATTATTGTTATAGTAAACGGCTACCTTCATAAAACAAGTTATTGAGTTATTGAGTCATTGAATTATTGAGGTGTCAGATATTAATTGAACGTTATAATTAAAAAATTACTTAATAACTAAATTTCTTAATGACTTTTTTGCGTGCGCAGATTATTTCTTTGACTTAGAATATATATCATATGCGTCATCGACAGAGGCTCCCTTATGAACGATAGCTTTTATGGCTTTTATCATTCCAACCGGATTATCGCTCTGGAATATGTTTCTGCCCATGTCAACACCCGAAGCACCTTCCTCTATTGCGTTTGAAGTCATTTGAAGTGCGTCTTTTTCAGGTATCTTTTTGCCGCCTGCCATAACAATAGGTACAGGACATCCCTCAACAACTTTGTGAAAGTCGTCGCAATAGTAGGTTTTGACTATATGAGCGCCTATTTCGGCGGCAATTCTGCATGAAAGCCCAAGATATCTGGCGTCCCTTGCCATTTCCCTGCCGACCGCGGTAATCGCCAATACGGGCATGCCGAACCTTTCCGCTTTGTTAACGAGCCGGCCCAGATTTGTAATTGTTCTGTCTTCATTGTCTGAACCTACAAATATCGACATTCCGACTCCTGACGCATTCAGCCTTAAGGCATCTTCCATGGATGTTGTTATATCCTCGTTGGACAGTTCACGAAGTATACTCGGACCGCCTGAGACTCTTAAACATATCGAAGTGGATGTCCCTGGATCTATAGATGTCCTCAGCATTCCCCTCGTTATAAACAGGCAGTCCGCATGAGGCACAAGCGGAGATATGCTTTTTTTAAGGTCTTTTAACCCCGTAGTAGGACCCTGAAAGTATCCATGGTCAACAGCTAACATGACGGTTTTCCGTGTTCTGGGGTTAATAATACGAGACAGTCTGTTTTTCATTCCAAAGTCCATGATCAACTCCCTCCGGTATTCGTTCAGTATTAAATGGTTATCACTATTTTTATGTTCTGTCAATCAGCCGGGCGGCAGAACAGTCTGTATAATGTTTCGGTTATCAGGGATACTTTCATTTATAAAGGTTAGATTTACTATCAAAAAAATACAGACCATGTACTGTATTTAAGCGTGTATGCATGATTATGAGCATGTGAAGTCAGAGAAAGAGTATTATCTCAGTTCAACAATCAGATTGTTGAGAAAAGATCTTTCATTTTCAGTCAGTTCCGTGAATTTCAGTGCTACTTCGTAAAGAGGCGCGGTGTCAAATTTTTTCTTGATAGACCCCGTTAATGATTCTCTTATAACAACGGCCAGCGGCTTTATCTTTTTGTCATTTCTGTCGCCGATCTGCACCCTGTATTTGCTGGTGATATTCAGACGTTTAGATGTTTCAAGTAAAATGCCGCCTGAACTAATATCTTTAATGACTACATCGTCCGCAAGAAGGAGTTTTGCTTCGTATTTGTTGCCTGTTTTAACGCGCGTATGCGCGCGGGGTTTGAGATTTTTTTTCATTGTAACAGTTAAGGATAAAACTCAGGAGAATTCACGACTCCTGGAAACTTTAATTCTAGCATATTTTACAACAAAAGCAAAGAGTTACGCATATAAAAGAGGAATTTCCACTAACACGCGGCACTGCGCCGCATATCAATGCTGATTGCGACACCTCAGGTTTATTTCCCCGCAGGCATTTAAATGTTCTTTTTAAATACGGCGATATATGGAAGGTTTCTGAATTTATTGTCATAGTCCAGGCCGTAACCTACTACATATTCATTGGGTATCTCAAAACCAACGTAATCAAGTGGTATGTCAGTTTCTCTGCGGTCTTTTTTATCAAGAAAAGTGCATATTTTAAGGGACGCCGGGTTTCTGGCAAGCAGCATGTCATAGATGTATTTAAGAGTAAGTCCTGTATCGACAATGTCTTCAATCAAAAGCACATGCCTGTCCTTTATATCTTCACGCAGATCCGCATGAAGCCTTATTTTTCCGGTACTTTGAGTTTGAGCATAGCTTGAAGCGATGAGAAAATCTATATCCATAGGCGTTTGAATTGCCTTTACAAGATCGGAAAAGAACATAAACGCTCCCTTCAGTATCCCTACAGACAGGATCTCTTTCCCTGAGTAGTCGCTGGAAATTCGGCTTGCCAGTTCCTTAATGCGGGTTTGGATCTGGTCTACTGTGTAAAGCGGCTTGCCGGTAATCATTAGTAACTCTCCTTGATGAATTCTTTTATGTTTAAACTTTCAGAAATTATATATTATACTACCTTACTACTTCTATTCTATCATTTATTTATAAATTTACAAATGAAAGTTATATAATTTACCATGTTAAACAAGCTTGGCAGAATCATTACCGTGAGTAACCTAACGGCCCTGATAGTCGTTGTATTGGTTGGAGGGGCGAGCATATTTCTGACGAGGCATATCTTTCAGAATACAAACAAGACCAAGGAAATAAGCGAACGTATTGTAATGCTTGAGAGTATCCATGCCGATTCTTTTCATTATCTCCTCGCGATTCATAACTTTATGATTGAACCAGGCAAAGTGTATGCGAGGCAGGCTATTTACCTTCTTGTTACGCTTGAAGGGGACGTAAAGAAGTATATATCATTGACCGGTGAGAGCACGACCGGGGATCAGGAAGCGGAGACCGCACTGCTGCATTCAATTCTGGGAAAGATACAGAAATCAAAGGGTGTTACAGCGGTTTTTGAGAAGAATTATAGTACGGGGCCTGTAGATAAAAGCGAATTTAATGGACTTGAGAAGTTTGCCGGCGGCATTGAAGCTGACATTGCTGAGATAAACAGGATAAATTTCAGGAAGATATCGGAAATGGAGAAAGAATCCGCCATATATATGAAAAGGATTTATATGTTGTATGTGGTGTTCTTAATGCTGGGAGGACTTTCTATCCTGATCGGTTATATGGTACTTTCAAGTAAAGTTATATCTCCGATCAAAGACCTTGCCTCTGCGACACTGGAATTTTCTGAAGGAACATTCGACAAGAGAGTTAACACAAGCTCCAAAACAGAGATAGGTCTGCTGTACAATTCATTCAACCGGATGGCTGACAAGATCCAGGAGCATAGCAGGCTTATGAGAGGCTTTAACGAAGAGATGGAAGCAAAGGTTAAAGAAAGGACCCTGGAACTGGAAGGGGCAAACGAGAAGCTTCGTAAAACGCAGAACGCCCTTATCAGGTCTGAAAAAATGGCAGCAATAGGCCAGATATCAGCCGGTGTTGCTCATGAGATCAAGAACCCGCTGAATTCTCTGTTTATTAACGCCCAGATACTGCAGCGGGAGGTTTCTGACAAGCTCAGTTCAGACAGCCGGTTTTATGAGTCTGTATCGCTCATGAAGTTTGAGATCAACAGGATAAATAATATTCTTGAGGAGTTTGTGAAATTCGCAAAATACCCTGAGCCGCAGTTTGTGCACAATGATATAAATCAGGTAATTTCACAGGTCGCCGGGCTTATAACCGAGAACGCAAAAAGATCTGAAATAAAAGTCAGATTAACACTGGATAATAATATACCTTCTTTCAGGTTTGATACACTGCAGTTCAAGACCTTGCTTATGAACCTTTCCCTGAACGCATTTAATGCCCTTGACAGGAATGGAGTCCTGGAGTTTAAGACGGCACTGGATAACGGCAATGTGATCCTAAGCGTTTCTGATGACGGCAAAGGAATACATGAGAAAGACATTGATATGATATTTTCACCTTTTTTCAGTACGAGAGAGCAGGGTCTCGGGCTGGGGCTGTCTATAGTTCAGAGAGTGGTTGAAAATCACGGCGGCAGTATAAAATGCATAAGTAAGGCCGGGAAGGGTACTGTATTTGAAATTACCCTGCCGATAGAATGAAATTATGGCACTAAGTGTGAAACCTTCAATTTTAATAGCTGACGACGAGAGAAATACCAGGGACGGACTGGCCAGGGCTTTGTCCCATAATTATATTACTTACGGCGCCTCGAACGGACTTGAGGCAATGGAGATTTTAAGAGAAAACAGAGACATCGAAGTGGTTCTCAGTGACCTTAAAATGCCTGAAATGGAAGGATTGGAACTGCTTGAGAACCTGCTTTCCGAAAACAGCAATCTGATAGTGATCTTTATTACGGGATACTCTTCGATAGAATCAGCGGTTGATGCCATGCGCAAGGGTGCTTACGACTATCTGACAAAGCCTATTGACCTTAACAAACTGGAGATAATAATCAGTAAAGCTCTTGAGAACAAGAAACTGAGGGCGGAAAATATTCAGCTTAAGGAAAGAATAAAAGAGAAATTCGATACCAAAGCATTCATTGGGAAATCTCTGAAAATAATTGAGATCTTTGAACTTGTCAAACATGTGTCATCCACTACTGCGACTGTTCTGATCCAGGGCGAGACAGGAACAGGGAAGGAGCTTATCGCGAGCATAATTCATTACAACAGCCCCGTAGCGGAAGGACCTTTTATAAAGGTCAATTGTTCTGCGTTGGTAGAGAGTCTGCTTGAAAGCGAACTTTTCGGGCATGAAAAAGGGGCTTTTACAGGCGCGTTATATTCAAAAAAGGGACGATTTGAACTTGCCGACGGAGGCACTCTTTTCCTGGATGAAATATCTGATCTTCCGGCTTCTGTTCAGATCAAACTGCTGAGATTTTTGCAGGAAGGTGAATTTGAAAGGGTTGGCGGAACAAAAACCTTGAAGGTTAACGTGAGAATTATATCTGCATCGAACAAATCACTTGAAGAACTTGTAAAGGATGACAAATTCAGGCTTGACCTGTTCTACAGACTGAAAGTCGTTACCATAGATATGCCGGCATTGAATGAGAGAAAAGAGGATATACCTTTAATTGTTGATCATTACCTGAAAAAATTCGCGGAAATCCATAATAAAGATATAACAGGTATAACCCGTGAAGCAATGTCCGCGGTTAAAGCATACAACTGGCCCGGTAATGTGCGGGAATTAATGAATTGTATAGAATGTGCCGTCGTTATGAGCCGTGAGAGTGTTGTTAATGCGGACAACCTTCCGCCTTTTCTGTCATCAGATCTCAGCAGGCAGCTGTCAGGAGGAAAATATCCCAGGAAGCTCTCTGATGTAGAAAAGTCGGCAATACTGGAAACACTGGATATTGTAGGAGGCAATAAAGCGGAGGCATCCAGAATACTGGGTATTGGATTAAGAACGCTGTACAGAAAGCTGGAACAGTATGAAAGGGATTTAGAACTGAAAAAATAACCGGCAGGATTCAGACAGTTACAGCCAAAAGAAGTAATCTTTGCACCCGCCGAACCGGCCGGTATAGTTAAGGTCAGACACCTCCGGGATAGTACTCATCGTCTTCATCGTCGAAGTAGTCATCATCGATGTGAGAATCATAAGCTGAAAGATGAGACCGGTAAATATTGCCGGCATGTAAATCTGCGCCTGCCATTTCTTTTTCTGTAACGTCTGTTATATATATATCGTTATTCATCTCTTCTATTCCGTTTCATTAAACCCATGAATCAATATTACCGGCCTTTCCTGTTCATATATAATCAGATATATAAAAAGGGCAATATATAATAATTATATTATATATTGCAAGTATCATGCCTAATAGAAAATGTCAATAAATCAGGTGGTTAGACAAGCGATGGTTTTGCACGCCGTGCCATATTGACATCATTAAATGTCATTATGGCAATAAATCGAGACGTTTGTTATTGACCGGAATAGGCACATAACATAATATCTCAGGACTTATTGCTGAGGCTGAAGCCGGAATCAAAGGCAGAGTAAGTCTTTGTTATCCTCTTGCTTTTGCCAGAATTTCAAGAACCCGGAGATCAAGAAACCTTTTAGACGGCACTGCCCGTACGATCATGACGGTGTCCGCCCCTCTGCCTGTGCCGGCGACCGTGACTATCTCTTCCCCTTCGGGTATTAGCCCTGCATCAGCAGCCATCATAACCATCTCACAGCAGACTTTGGGGCCTTCGCCAAATCTACGCAGAGACTGTGCAACGAGCAGGGTGGGGTAAACACCGCCGAACTTTGCCGAAAGAGCAGTTTCGAGGCCGTGCGTTATCATTGTTCCCGTATAGATTTTTGCTCCGGTGTCCTGAATTTGTTTTTTAACCTGTTCAGGCATTTCCAGTTCATTGGGTTCTCTGAAACCGTAAGAATGAGTAATTACGACAAGATTGACGTTTTTGTCCTTCAATGTCTCAGCAAACATCAGGCCTGTATTTCCGGTTGTTGACGCTAATACAACATGCCTGTAACCGGAATCATCTATGGCTGATTTCACAATGTCAAGGCACTTCCGGGAATTTTCAGGGCCGGATTTTTCAAAATAACTCACAGTTCGCTGCATAACATTCTCCTCCCGCGTAAAATATTACAATATCCAGGGTCTTTTCTTACTTTACGCATATGACTTAACTCTATCAAGAGAAATCTGATATAATTTCCTATGCCTTTCAGTAAATTGACAGAAATCATGGACGCGTTAAGAGGGCCGGGCGGTTGTCCGTGGGATAAGGAACAGACAAGAGAGAGCCTTAAACCTTACCTTATGGAAGAACTGTATGAGCTTCTTGAAGCTCTTGATGAGAATGACCCGGTTATGATAAAGGAAGAACTTGGAGACCTTCTCTTTCAGATTGTATTTCACTGCAGGTTGTCAAAAGAAATGGGCCAGTTTGACATTAATGACGTTATTGACAGTATTGCAGAGAAGATGGTCAGCAGACATCCGCATGTTTTTGGTAAAGAAAGGCTGGAATCCTCTGATGAGCAGGTAATAAAATGGGAAGAGTACAAAAAAAAAGAAGGGAAAAATCGGGAGTCTGTTCTTGACGGAATCCCGGAAACTCTGCCGTCTTTACTAAGGGCTCGCAGACTGCAGGACCGGGCTTCCAGGATTGGTTTCGACTGGGACAGGATAGAGGATGTATTCAGGAAACTGGACGAGGAGATCGATGAGTTTCATGCCGCGCTTGACAGGAAAGATCCGAAGGAGATAGAGGACGAACTGGGTGATATATTCTTTGTTCTTGTCAGGGTTTCAAGCTTTGTGAGTGTAAATCCTGAAGATGCCCTGAGAAAGACGATAAGCAAGTTCATACACCGTTTCAGGCATATAGAAATGAAAGCACTGGAACAGGGCCGAAAATTATCTGAAATGACGCTTGATGAAATGGATGTTTTCTGGGAAGAGGCTAAAAAGAAAAATTGACGATCAAATGTTGAATTTTGATTCGGTGTTTATTCAATCTTTAATGTGCCGAAACCCATAAACTCAATGCCAAGCATTATCTGGTAATCATCGGGTCTCTGGGTGAAAGCGACTGACAGTGCCCAGCATTGCTTTGTATATGTGGATTTTACTTTCAGTTCCTGTACGCTGTGATTTTCAGCGTCGTACCATAATTTAACGAACAGATCCATCGGTAAAGACGTATTGGAAATCTTTAAAGGTTTTTTTAAACTGATTTCGAATGAGTACTGGTCAAGCGAGGTCGAGCGTCTGAAGTTTTTTCCGATTCCAACATGTCCGTTAGCCCATTTATAAGACACCACGGTGATTGTATCTGTTACATTGTCTTCATACGAGTCATATGATGCATTTACGCTGAAATTCAGGCTGTTGCTTGTCAGGTTGCTTTCAAGAAGAATAGGGGTAAAAGGCTGTTCTATATCGAGAAGGCTGTAACCTTGGGAAAACCGCAGCCGTGCCTCAGTGTCGCCCAGCAAAGCGCCGGCAAGCCTGTTCGTGAGCGAGTAAACGACGTCGCTTGTCCTCGGCATGAAATCTATCGAATCGAACGCTGGAATATCATTTTGGTCAACAGACGGGACATGAACATATTCGATTGCAGGCTCAATCACATGAACAAACGACGGATATTTTCTGAGAAACCGAGTCGTAACGGTTGACCTCAGGTCAAAGATCTCCCGGCTTGATGTGTAATCCGGCCTGTCAAGGATATAGAGAGTCTCTCTGAGGCCGATTTTTTGGGTAAAATTGACCACTCTGCCAGCGCTAAGAAAAAAATTGGGATAAATGTCGATCCTCCGGCCCCTCTGTTCGTTCTTTGTCCAGAAGTTTGTTCCTGTCAGAGATAAATTTGCCGAGGCAGCACCATGGCTTCGCGTATTGATAATAAAACCAATCTCAGGCAGGCTTTGCGGAATGGAGCCTGAACTTCCCTCCACGCTCTGCCTGTACTGGCCTAACAGGTAGGCCCTGCCACCCTTGAAGGGTTTCGAGATGTGAAGGTTGGACTCCAGATATTTACTGAGTCTTCCATTCAGGGTAAGACCGGTCGGGTCTGTCTTCCATGCGTCAAGGCCGAATCTTTCGGACGATGTCGAATTAAGGACATTATAATAATCAAATTCATTGACAATGTGAAGCTTTAGGTAACCGGTCATATCGTAGGGCAGTTCCTGGTTATGGTAAGACTTTACTTCAGAAAAATCCCTTTTCAGGTAATCATCCTTGAGATGGTATATCCACAGTTCACCGTTGGTTTTTGAATCCTTTATATATCTGAAATCAATACCTTTACCAATGCCCTTTTCACTGAAATAATCGCCGTAAAAGGTCGCGTCCATGCTGTCATTTATCGCCCAGAAAAACCCCTGTTTCAGCGTAAAGCCTTTAGTGCTGCTGTATCCGGGACTGGGAGTGAGAAAGCCTGACTGACGATCTTTGTTCAGTGGAGCGATAAAATAGGGACTATAAAGAACCGGCAGGTTTTTTATGTAAAAAGTCGCATTCCGCGCTTTAATATTTTTATTAACGTCTATATTTATGTTTTCAGCCTTAAATCGCCACTCGGGAGGAATGGCATCACACGAAGTTGCTTCAGCCCTGTCAATGAAATATGTCATCTCTCCCAGTTTCTGCAATTTGTCCACACCCCGGATATGGTAGTTCCTTTTTTTATAGAAAATGTCACTATTATATATAGTGCCAAGTTTTAAATTCAGGTTCATCTCTATTTTTTCCGCATGGATAATAACCTCATTATCCTCATAAATAACACTGCCCGTTGCAACGGCGTCCGATGTCGTGTTGTTGAACTGTATATTGTCAGCAGTCAATACCGCGTCCCCGTATAATATTTTCACTGAACCTGCGGCGGAATAAATATTAGTGTCCGACGAGTGTTCCAGTTTGTCAGCACTTATGTTCAGCGGGGACCCGGCTGAAGATCCCGCAACGGGAAATAACAAAACAGCACTGAAGAGGCAAATGACAAAGAAAAGGATATTACGGCAGGAGAGCGAAAATCGATTTTCCGGGGTGCTGCTAAAGAAAGATGTGTTTTCTGTCATATCAGTTTCTGTTCCCTGAAGAATAATTTTCGCACAGCTGTTTGAGCACGCCTCCTTTATTTCCAAGAAGTTCCTTTGCTTCACCAGCGGTATAAAAAGAGCCTGTCACAAGTATGACGCCGTCGTTCCCGCATATTTTTTTTGCAGTGTTCAAAGCGTCAGGCAGTGAATTGCAGGTTATTATTGAACGCATAGTTTTATTATCTCCGGCTCTGTAATGGTGTTCAAGGGCTTCCTTCATGGTTTCAGGAGATGCCGCTCTTTCGCAGTCCGGTTTTGTTAGTATGGCCGTATGGGAAATTCCTGCAAGAGGTCTGAGAATCCCCATAATGTTCTTGTCCTGCATTATGCCGGCGACCAGGATGATCTTATTTGAGGGATAGCAGGCTGTCATGCTCTGTGACAGTGCGTCAGCCGCTTCGGGATTGTGGGCGCCGTCAATGATTATCAAAGGCTTTTTTGAGACAGTCTCGAGGCGGCCTTCTATGTGCAGTTTACCAAGGCCATTGGATATCGCGTCATCGGGCATAGGTAATCCGCGCTGTGAAAGGACCTCACACGCCCGCACAGCCATGGCGGCATTCAGGATCTGATGCCTTCCTGAGGCGGAAACGTAAAGACTGCCGAGCCGGCTGAAGCCGGTGTAATCAAATAGAATATGATCGCTGTCCATGCTAAGGAGAGAGCCTTTGAAGTCTCTGTTATGTATATGCAGAGCTGATCTCCGGTCTCCGGCAGTCCTTTCGATGATTTCAAGCGCCTCTTTATCGGTTGCCGCGGTAATTACAGGAATAGACCGTTTTATTATTCCTGCTTTTTCATGAGCGATGTCGGGAATGGTTTCGCCGAGATATTCACTGTGGTCGAGGCTGATGTTTGTAATAATACTGAGGTCAGGAAGAAGAACATTGGTCGCATCGAGCCTTCCCCCCATGCCTGTTTCTACTACCGCCCAGTCTACCTTTTTCCGGGTGAAGTAGCAGAAAGCCAGTGCCGTTACGAATTCAAAAAAAGTCGGATTTATATGGTCATGAGAAATTACCTTTCTGATATGAGAGGTCATGTTGATGACATCCGATTCTGAAATTGGGGAGTCGTTTATTTTTATCCGCTCGGTGAAACTGGTCAGATGCGGCGACGTGTAAAGGCCCACCTTAAAACCGCAGCTCTTAAGTATAGACGCTATCATAGACGCGGTCGAGCCCTTTCCGTTGGTGCCCGCGACATGTACGGACCGGAATGATCTGTGGCAATTGCCAAGCAGGCTCATGAGCCTGTCAGGATTCTCAAGCCCCAACTTGATCCCGTGATATTGCAGTCCATACAGGAAATTGACAGTATCGTTATAATTGTCTTGTCTTAAAGGCATATTGTTCATCAGACCGGAACTGAAACCAAAAAGTATAAACAAAAAAATGTATGATGCTTATATATTCGGAGTATGCTGTTTTTGAACAGTCTGTCTTTTTATTTATTGTTATTCAGGGTCGGTATTGCCGGTACTGACCATTGTGGACAGAAGCTTTATCACTGTTTCCTTGAGTTTTTTCCGGTTGACGATCATGTCTATCATCCCGTGCTCGATCAGGAACTCCGCTCTCTGAAAATTTTCAGGCAGTCGCTGTTTTATTGTCTGTTCAATGACCCTGGGGCCTGCAAATCCGATCAGGCTTTTCGGCTCTGCTATTATAACGTCACCAAGAGTGGCAAAGCTGGCAGTTACCCCTCCAAATGTCGGATCAGCAAGTATTGTGATATATGGCATGCTGCCTTCCTTGAATCTGGCTATGGCGGCAGATGTTTTCGCCATCTGCATAAGAGACAGGATACCCTCCTGCATTCTGGCCCCGCCGGAAGAGACAATAGATATTAAGGGAAGGTTTTCCTCAAAGGCCTTTTCTGCCGCCATTGTGAACTTTTCTCCAACAACTGAACCCATACTGCCCCCCATAAAGAAGAAATCAAGCGCAGACAATATTAGAGAATGCCCGCCTATTGAAGCACTTCCCGCGACTATGGCCTCGTTGATGTTCACCCTTTGCCTTGATTCTTTAACGCGGTCCCTGTAGGATTTCTGGTCTTTGAAACTCAGAGGGTCTTCAGAAAGGAGGTTTTTGCCTATTTCACTAAAACTGTTATCATCAACGAGAAGCAATATTCTTTCTTTGGCGGAAATCCTGAAATGATATTTGCACTTGGGGCATACATTGAGGTTTTTTTCGACTTCTTTGCGATAAACGATTTCCTTGCAAATGTCGCATTTTACCCATAGCCCTTCAGGTACTTTAACTTTCCCCGAAATTGCCCCTCTTTCTTTTTTAAACCATGCCATAGTTCTTAATTGTTAATTGCTAATTGTTAATTGCTAATTTTAGATGGTGTATGTCTTTCCCTGCTTCAGCACTGTTAAATTCTTCATCTTGAGTTTTATTAAGTCCCTTTCTATGATTTTTAAAAACTGAGGTTTTGTGTGGGTTATGAAGACCCGCAGGGGGGGCCGCTCCATTTTTTTTAATTCGTCTGAAAGTATGGCCGGAGTAAGATGTCCCGTTCTCAGAGCGGCATCACGCATTTTGTTTGGAAATGTAACTTCTATGACCGCTCCGTCAATGGTGCCGTACCGGGCTTTATTAGCCCTTTGCCATAAATAATCAGTTGGGCCGGTATCCCCGGTGTAGAGAAGTTTCCCGCCTCGCGGATCTTCAACAATAAAACCGACAGAAGGGATCGAATGATTGGTTTTTTCGGCAATTATTCTATAGTCCCCCACCTTGAAACTTGTGCCGGTCTTTATGGTTTTCAGCATGAGTACAGGCTTGCCCGGACTTGGGATCCTCGTGAGGTCCGGCCATACCATGTTATTAAACATATTCTTCCTGATCTGCTGAAGAGTTTCTTTAATACCGATCAGTGATATCTGATGACGCCTGTCTCTAAGCAGCATATTATCGGCAAACGATGGGATCTCCCTGACGTGGTCAAGATGGGCATGGGAGATAAGAATATGACGAATTTTACTCTGTGCACGTTCAGTAAGAACACTGCTGATGGTGCCCCCGTCAATAAGAAGCATCTCATTTATCAGGAATGCCGGAGGGTTATGGTTCGGCAACCCGGATCCTGAACATCCCAAAACCTGTATTTTCATTATTCCTCACTTTTACTGTCAATTAATATTTGTTACAGATGATCAAACGGCTTTTCTCAGCGAACGGATAAAGCTGATTATATCTCCGCCTTCCGAGACAAGCTTTACAATTGCGCTCCCGACAATTATTCCGTCGGCCAGCCCGGCTACTGCCTGAGCTTGTTCAGCATTAGAAATACCGAAACCGACGGCCACAGGCTTTCCGGAATGTTTCCTGATCAGCGAAAGGGTATCTTTCATACTGCTGTCAAGTATCAGATCTGAACCCGTAATTCCTGTTATGGAGACGTAATATATAAAACCGGAAGATGCTCTGGCCACCTTTGTTATCCTGTCTTCCGTGCTGGTCGGCGCAAGAAGGAAAATCGTGTCAAGGCCGTGTTTTTTTGCATGGCTGACAAACGCATGTGCCTCATCAGGTATCAGGTCCGGAACAATAACTCCATCCACACCCGCCCTTACGGCTTCCCTGGCGAATTCCTCCAGGCCGAACTTAAACACAGGATTATAATATGTCATTAATATCAGAGGGATATCGGATCTTTCTCTGATAGATTCCACAAGCGATAATACTTTCCTTAGAGTGACCCCTTTTGCCAGGGCTCTCTCGGAAGCCCTCTGAATAGTGGGGCCGTCTGCGAGAGGGTCGGAAAATGGAACTCCGAGCTCAATAATATCAGCCCCTGCTTTTTCAATGTCAAAGACAAGTGTTCTGGTCGCGTCGAGATCAGGGTCGCCCGCCATAATATATGGTATAAGAGCTTTCTCTCCGGCTTTTCTCAACCGCTTAAATGTTTTAGCTATTCTCGTCATGGCATATAAAATGTTAATTGTAAATCGTCAATTGACAATTGAAAATTAAAGTTCTATCCCCTTTATCTTTGCTACTTCCTGCACGTCCTTATCGCCTCTTCCTGAAAGGTTGATAATGATTATTGAGTCCCTGGACATTGTACCGGCTACTTTCGCTGTTTCAGCAACAGCATGCGCCGATTCAAGCGCAGGAATTATACCTTCTGTCTCAGACAACAGTTCGAATGCTTTCAGGGCATCCTCATCAGTAGCATGAGTATATTCAACTGCCTTAAGGTCTCTCAGATGGCAGTGCTCCGGTCCTATAGATGCATAATCAAGGCCGGCAGAGACAGAATGTGTTCCGAGGATATTTCCATCATTATCCTGAAGAAGATAGCTCATACAGCCCTGAAAGACTCCGGGCGATCCCCCGGCAAAGCGTGCGGCGTGCCTGCCGGTATCGATTCCAAGGCCTCCGGCTTCAACGCCGATCATTCTTATGTTGTCTTTAAGAAAGGCATGAAAAAGGCCGATAGAATTGCTGCCGCCTCCTACGCACGCTATAAGACAGTCAGGCAGTTTGCCTTCAGCCCTGAGTATTTGCTGTCTTGCTTCCCGGCCTATGATCGACTGAAAGTTTCTGACCATCAATGGGTAAGGATGGGGGCCGAATACAGTACCAAGGACATAGTGGGTGGTCCGGACATTGGAAGTCCAGTCTCTTAATGCTTCATTAATAGCATCTTTTAACGTTCTGGAACCAATTGTTACTTCTGTGACCTTTGCCCCCAGCAGCTTCATCCTGAATACATTCAGGGACTGTCGCCTGATATCTTCACTGCCCATGAAAATTTCGCAGTCCAGGCCTGTCAGTGCCGCCCCGGTTGCTGTGGCAACGCCATGCTGTCCTGCTCCGGTTTCAGCGATAAGTCTTTTTTTACCGAGTTTTTTTGCGAGCAGAGCCTGGCCTATGGCGTTGTTAATTTTATGGGCGCCTGTATGACACAGGTCTTCTCTTTTAAGATAGATCTTTGCTCCGCCGAGTTTGGCTGTCAGGTTTCCGGCATAATAGAGAGCCGTAGGCCTTCCGATATAATCTCTTTGAAGTGCGCTGAGATCTTTGATGAAGTTCTTGTCTTTACTGTATTTTTTGTAGGCCTTTTCAAGCTCAAATAAAGCCGGCACAAGTGTCTCCGGGATGAACCGGCCCCCGTAACGGCCGAAATGCCCTCTGCTGTCAGGTAGTTTTACCGATTTTTTGCTCATATCCGGACCTTATTTAACGCCTTAAAAACTTCAACTTCGTATTATATCATACTGATGATAATAACAATAGGAATCAGGGTGTTGGGTAGTGGGTCAGTTTGGAAGGAATAAGAAAAAAATGATTAATCGTTTATCTTTTCTTCGATTTCTTTTTGTATTTGTTCTTTCACTACTTGGTTCGCTTCTTTTTGATATTCTGCTAAACTTTGCCTCATTTGCGCATATTGTTCCCTTGTGGGAGGTTCTAAATGTTTGAAATTATCAAGCTGAGATTCAAAAGCGGTCAATTTTTGTTTAAAAGAAAAGATTTTCTCTTTATATTTCAATCGTTCCTCTTGAGCATCAAGCTTTACTTTCTTAAGATCAAGGAGTGCATGCTCATATTTCGCCATCAGTGTATCATGAGCTTTTTGAAGCTTAGAAAGTTCTTTTTTAAGTTTAGATACTTCGTTAGACATACGAGGGATGCCCTGTTAAATTTATTGGGTATAGACAAACTTTAACATTTTCAGTCTATCAAGGCAACAATATCCTCAATTTCCCACAGTCTGTTAGTTACACCTGCCGCCATAGCAGGAGTTATCCTCAAAGATTGATGAATACGACAGAAATTATAATACATAAAGTGAAGTGCTACTGCATACTCTAAGTTCTCGATTTTCTTAGAAAAGGCATTTGTAAGTCTGGTAAATCTCCGCATACTCATATTGTTGAAGTATCGCATCTGTACTCATTATTTTCACCTCCTTTATGGAGGATTTACAATTAGGACTATTCTACCAATAAAACTAAAGATATAACACATTGATAAATAAAGAAAAAACAGGTGATGATGAAGATTGTTATTATGATGATGATTATTAAAAAGCTTTTTGATATACTAATATCAAGAAGTAAAATAAACGGGGTGGGTGATATGCCAGTTGTTACTTTAGTAAAAAATGCAAAGCAATATAGGGGTCAGTACGTTACAACGAAGTCTTTTCAAGACAAAGAAGTGATAACTCATGGAAAAGACCCTGTTAAAGTTATTGAGGAAGCCAAAAAGAAGGGAATCAAAGAGCCTGTAATTATTTATGTGCCAGAGAAAGAAGTAGCACATCTTTATTAATGCCTATCCGCAATTTCCCTTTCACAGTACCTGAGTTAAGAAAACACCCACGCCCAAGATTACCTATAAAAATTATTAGTCCAGAGAATGGTGTGGTTATTCCTCATTGGGCGATTATTGATACTGGGGCTGATCATTGCTGTATTCCCGCTAAATATGCTGAAATTTTAGGGCATAACTTAGAAAAAGGTGAAAAGCAGATATTTAATGTTGTTGGTGGGGAGGGAAAAGGATATTTACACCGCACACATTTAAAAATTTGTGATTTTAATACGGATGACATTCTTCACAGTATTAGAAATATTCAGGCATGTTATATAGAAAATTTTGATGTTGTTCTTTTAGGGGTCAATACTTTTTTAAAAGATTTTATCTTAAAGATCAATTATCCAGAAAAGAGATTTTCTCTAAGACTCCCCGCGAAGAAGAAATAAATCTGTTGATTTCATATTGGGACACTTCTTTGAAGATTATACTGTCTCCAATAAAGAAACAATATCATCAATTTCCCGCAGTCTATTAGTTACTCCTACCGCCATAGCAGGTGTGATTCTAAGTTATCTGTGTATCCTGCAGAAATTGTAATACATGGGCTGTTTTTAGCAGGCTAGAGAAACTTCCTGAAAAGGTAGAAGAATTTCTCCATTACTTTCTCATAAAAGGGGCGATTGGGCCATGTTTCGGCATCGATCCTGACAGACCTTTGAAGGTCTTCAAGAAAAACACTTGTCATCTGCCGGCCGAAACCGTCATCAAAGATACCCACGTTGCCTTCGTCATTTCTTCTTAAAGACTGAAAGTCGAGGTTGGCAGAGCCAATTACGCTCCAGCAATAGTCAAAAACAGATGTCTTGGCATGAAGGATAATGTCCTGGTAATTGTATATCTCAACTCCGGCCGCGAGCAGTTTTTTGTAATATGATCTGCCGGCAAGATAAACTGACAAAACATCACTTTTCCCCGGGAGAAGGAGTTTTACGTCAACACCTCTTTTAACGGCATTTTCCAGTGCTGTTATAATCCGGCTGCCGGGAGTGAAATAGGCATTTGTTATGAATATTTTATTTTTTGTTTTGTTGATGCTGTACAAGAGAAGATTCCGTGCCTTTTTTCTGTCCCGGGATGACCGTGTAAAGACAGGTATGACGGAAACGCCGTCTTTTTCCGGCTGTGTCTGTTTTTCCCAGGAGATAGGTTCTCCCTTGCGGGTTTCCCAGCTTTTTATAAACATATGGAGAAGTGTAAAGGCTATGGGGCCTTTCAGGTATATACCCGTATCTCTCCATGCCTGGCGCCATCGTTTAAAGTACCTGTGATATTCATCAGCTATATTGAACCCGCCTGTGAATGCTATATGACCGTCGATAACGAAAAGTTTTTTGTGGTTTCTGTGCTGATAGCTGCGAGGTTCCAACCAGTTAAATGGATGAGACGCCCTGACTTTTACACCTGCTTTTTTCAGTTCAAGCCAGAACTCTTTCGATGTACCGAATGACCCGAAGTGATCATAAAGGATATATACTTTTATACCCTGTCCTGCTTTTTCTTTTAACAGGGCCGCAAGTTTGTTCCCTGTATTGTCGTCTTTAAAAAGATAGATCTCAATACATATAATATCCGTGGCACCTGAAACAGAATCAAGTATCGTTTGAAATGTTTCTCTCCCGCTCGGTAAAAGACGAACATGGTTATTTTCTGAAAAGGAAAGACGAAGTATCTTTTCAATTGTTGATTTTTCGAAAGGGTTTCCGCTACCCCGGGGTTTTAAGTCGGATTCTGAAGTATCAAGCATCTCCCAACAGCGCTCTTCTGGCTTTTTTAATAAACAGTTTAAGTTTTTTGTGGTCTTTCCTGCCTTTCCTTCTGCTTTCAACGCCTGTAGCGACATCTATCCCGTAGGGCTGGACCCATTTTATGGCCTCTTCCACATTTTCAGGTGTCAATCCTCCAGCCAAAATGATATGGCCGAATTTTTTCGCTTCAACTGCGATGTCCCAGTTAAATATCTGGCCTGTACCGCCTATAAAATGGGGAGAATATGTATCAAGAAGAAAAGCTGAGATGTCATACCGCTGAAGAGGTTTTAGATCAGTGAGGTCTTTGACTCTTATGGCTTTGATTACTCTTCTGCACATGCTGCACGCCTCCGGAGGCTCGGACCCGTGGAGCTGAATAACGTTCAGTCCGACCTGTTCAGCGATCTTTTCAACTAATGACCTGTCTTCGTCTACAAACACTCCTACGGTAGTTATAAAAGGAGGGATGGAAGATGTAATTTTTTTTGCGGTTTCGGGTGTGATTGATCTGGGGCTTTTGGGCTGGAACACAAAGCCAATCGCATCGGCGCCGTACTCGATTGCGGCAAGTGCGTCTTCAAGATTGGTTATTCCGCAGATCTTGATTCTTACCATACCAGCTATTTTAGCATAATTGTCAGGAAAACCCCTCTGATTTAAAGTGCCGGCAGTGGTTTTATCGGGCCTGAATTACAGAATGTAGCGGCTGAGATCTTCGTCTTTGACAATTTCTTTCAATCTGTCTTTTACATACTTCGCGTTAATGGAAAGAGTGCCATTTTTTCTGTCCGGTGCTTCATATGAAATGTCTTCAAGCAGTTTCTCCAGGACAGTATGCAGCCTTCTGGCCCCTATGTTTTCAGTTTTTTCATTCACTTCCGCAGCAATGGAGGCTATCTCCAGAATAGAGTCCCTGGAAAATTTTATACTGATTCCTTCCGTCTCGATAAGAGCAATGTACTGTTTAATCAGAGCGTTCCGGGGTTCCAGAAGTATTCTGAGAAAATCATCCTTATCCAGAGCATCAAGCTCTACCCTTATCGGAAATCTTCCCTGCAGTTCGGGAATGAGGTCGGATGGTTTTGCCGCGTGAAATGCGCCGGCAGCGACGAAAAGTACATGGTCAGTCCGTACAGGGCCGTGTTTGGTTGTGACCGTGGATCCTTCAACGATCGGAAGAAGGTCTCTCTGTACCCCTTCTCTTGAGATATCGGGCCCGTGGCCTGAATTCCTGATCGCGATCTTGTCTATTTCGTCTATGAAAATAATCCCGTTCTGCTCGGTCCTTTCGATAGCTTTTTTTATGACTTTGTCCATATCTATCAGTTTGTTCGCCTCTTCCTTTAAGATAATTGCCACAGCTTCGGGAATCTTTACTTTTTTCCTCCTGGATTTTTCAGGAAGGAAATTCCCCATCATTTCTTTAAGATTGATCTCAAGCTCTTCCATTCCGATATTCGATATTACTCCGAAAGGTACTGACTTTTCCCTGACATCAAGATCAACATAACGGCTGTCAAGTTTCCCCTCACGCAGTTGAGTCCTGAGCTTTTCCCGTGTTTCACGGTGTTTTGCTTTTTCGTCAGCAGGTGTAACAGTCTCGGAAGACGCGGCTTGCGGCCGCAACGGAGGAAGCAGCAGATCCAGGATCCTTTCTTCAGCCAGTGTCCGGGCCTTTTCCTGTACCTCTTCCATTTGTTCTGTCTTAACCATGTTCAGGGCCAGTCCTGTAAGATCCCTGACCATTGACTCAACGTCACGGCCTACATAGCCGACTTCAGTGAATTTTGATGCTTCCACTTTTATGAAAGGCGCATGGGCAAGCCGGGCCAGCCTTCTGGCGATCTCAGTCTTTCCTACCCCTGTAGGGCCTATCATGATGATGTTTTTGGGAAGAACCTCATCTTTAAGGTCTTCGGAAAGTTGCTGCCTTCGCCAGCGATTTCTCATAGCAATGGCGACTGCTTTTTTTGCTTTGTGCTGGCCGATTATGTATTTATCAAGAGCTTCAACAATCTTTTTAGGTGTTAAATTATCCATCCAGTTCCTCAACGGTTATTGATTCATTTGTATAAATGCATATTTTTGAAGTTATCTTCATGGCTTCTTCCACGATCTTTAAAGGCTCCAGTTTTGTGTGTGCACTAAGGGCCCTGGCAGCCGCAAGGGCATAAGCTCCGCCTGAACCGATTGAACTTATGCCGTCATCCGGCTCAACCACGTCTCCGGTTCCGGATATAATGAATGAATGATCACTGTCGGCAACTATTAGAAGCGCCTCAAGCCGTCTTAACATCTTATCCGTTCTCCAGTCTTTTGCCAGCTCTACAGCGGCTCTGGTAATGTTGCCCCTGTGAGTTTCGATTTTTGCCTCGAATTTTTCAAATAAAGTGAAGGCATCTGCAGTTGCGCCGGCGAAACCGGCTATAACCTTGTTGTTGTACATTCTTCGGATCTTTTTCGCGTTGTGTTTCAGAACAGTATTTCCAAGTGTGACCTGGCCGTCGCCGGCAATAGCTGTTTTGCCGTTCTTTCTGACACAGAGGATTGTAGTTCCGAGAAATTCATTATCAGGTCTGTCGGGCATCGTTCCCTCCTGCATTTTAAGTAATTTAGTTATTGAGTAATTGAGTCATAAAATAACTGAATAACTTAATTTCACAGTGACTTATATGTATCTAAACTCCCTTTTTAACTTTTAACCCGCCACCGTGCCAAACAAACTGGCAGGCAAGAAAAAATCGGCGGGCAAGCTTCTTATTTCTTACGTCTGATTTTTTCTTCATTGGCCATTGGGTGCGCTTTATCATAAACTTCCATCATATGGACAATATCAACATGTGTATACTTCTGCGTTGTCGAGAGAGACGAATGCCCCAATAGTTCCTGTATTGATCTCAGGTCCGCGCCACCATGAAGTAAATGCGTTGCGAAAGTGTGCCTCAATGCGTGAGGGCTGAGGTGGCCTTTGAGGGAAATCATCCTGCTATATTTATATACTATACGTCTAACACTTCTCTGTGTCAACCTGCCTCCTCGGGTATTCAAAAACAGGGCATTTGATCTTTTTTTGAGCAATACCCTTTCAGGTAAAAAGTTATTTATGGCATCAACAGCTTTTGATCCTACCGGTACTATTCTTTCTTTTTTCCCTTTACCTTTTACCCTTACGAGCGATTCCTTGATATTGAAATCGTGTATATTCAGAGTGCACAGTTCAGAGACTCTCAAGCCGGAAGAATAGAGCAATTCCAGTATTGCCCTGTCTCTTGATGCCTGAAATGAATCGCCAGAGGGAGAGTGCATCAGTGCAAACACTTCATCCACTGTCAAAAACCTGGGCAGGGTCTTTTGAACTCGCGGGCTTGAAACGAGCTTTGCCGGGTTCTTTTTTACAATGTTTTCTCTGTGCAGGAATTTAAAAAAAGACCTTATCGTTGCGAGTTTTCGGGCGATAGATGACTTTTTAAGCTTTTTATGGTGCAGTGAAGCCAGAAAATCCCGGATATCGAGGTTGTTTATGTTTGACGGCTTTTTGTCCGTAAAGGAAAAGAAATCCTCGAGATCTCTGGTATATGCCCTGAGAGTATGCAGAGAAACATCTCTCTCGATCTTCAACGTGCTGCAGAACTGTTCAATATGCTTATTCAATCCATAATCTCCCGCATCATGATTTTTATAATATTACTACGAATTTCAGTCAGCAGGCAAGGCGGCGGTACAATGTCCGCAGACGGCATCTTGAACAGTGGATATTGCTGTTCGCCGGTTGCCGGCAGATACATAATGCTTTATATTGACAAAGTTAATATTATTATATAGAGTTTAGATATCATAATTCCTCAATGAAAATGGTGTTTTTCTATTATTCGTGAATTTTGATCGTTTTGAGGTGAAATAATGACAAAACAGAATATCAAATCCCGATTTGGTGAAATTCTTCTTGAGTACGGCATTATTACGCAGGACCAGCTTAAAAAGGCATTGCAGAGACAGGACCAGTCAGGCGGCCACATAGGATCAATTCTCGAGGAAATGGGTTTTCTTGATGAAGATTCGCTTCTAAGTTTTTTGAGCAAGCAGTCGAACGCCCCGCCTCTTAATTTGACAGAGACAAAAATCGATGCCAAAGTGCTCAATCTTCTACCGTTTCAAAAGGTAAAGACCTTTAAGGTACTGCCGGTCAAGGAGGTTGGACAAAAAGTAACTCTGGCCATGGTGCATCCGCATGATATTAATTCTATACAGGATGTGGAATTTGCTCTTGGAAGAAGGGTAGAGCCTGTTATAGTGCCGTATAATCAAATGGAAAGGGCCATATCTTATTTTAAGAAAAACTCTTATGGTGAAGATGATTTTGACGGACGGGTGCTGAAGTCTGTTGTCACTACTGCGCAGGTTTCGAAAGTGCCGGATGTATATTCCCTCCTGAAAAAAGTTCTTGAGAATAATGCCACGGACCTGCATATTACGGCCGGTGTTCCGCCCAGTCTCAGGATAGACAACGACATTCAGAGGATGCAGGTGCCGGTACTGACCCCTGATCAGGTCGAAGAATTATGCATGGGAATTCTTTCGGAAAAACAGAGAGAAGTCTTTTTCAGGGACAAAGAAATCGATTTCGCCGTCACTCTGCCGGATTCGGGGCGCTTTAGAGTGAATGTCTATAAACAAAGGAACTCTTATTCACTTGCCGCCCGTATGATAGTTGATGATATCCCGTCACTTAAGGAACTTAATCTTCCGGAATCGCTAAGTGATGTTGCCTTGAAAAGACAGGGATTTATACTAATTACCGGACCTTCCGGGCATGGAAAAACGACTACTATGTCCGCCCTGCTTGATATCATTAATTCCAGAAGGAGAGCCAATATAGTCACGATTGAAGATCCTATTGAATATCTTCATAAACATAAAAAGAGTAATGTTAATCAGAGAGAGCTCGGCCCGGACACTGCGTCATTTGCTATCGGGCTCAAGCATATTTTCAGGCAGAACCCTGATGTTATTGTTATCGGCGAGATGAGGGACCCCGAGAGTATAGCTATTGCCCTGACTGCCGCAGAGACGGGCCATCTGGTGTTAAGTACAATGCATTCACTTAATACAACAACGGCCATCGACAGGATAATTGACATCTTTCCCGGAAATCAGCAGCACCAGGTGAGGATGCAGTTTGCCGACGCTTTTCTTCTCGTTCTTGGACAGAGACTGGTTCCAAAGAAGGGCAATGAAGGCGGACGTGTAATCGCGCTTGAAAAATTGGCTAACTCTCACAGGATAAGAAACTTTATACGGGAGAACAAGACTCACAACATAAGGGCGCTCATGCAGGTAGGCGCTGAAGACTTTACCTCCATTGACCAGAGTCTGGCGTCTCTTTGCACCGAGGGGAAAATATCAGTGACTGACGGCGAGAAGTTTGCGGACAACATGAAATATTTTAACGAACTTGTAAAGGCGAGAACTTAATAACCAATATAAATAAGATAAGTCGATTGCCCTGATGAAGCCTCAACTGAAACATCTAAAATCAGGGTGCTAATGTGTTAGTGAGCAATTCTGCAGGGTTTTGAACTTAAGGTTGTCTGATTTAATTAACTTGTCTGGATGTATATAATGGCAGACTGATGTATTGAAATGTTCTGTTAAATAAGATTAAAGAGGGGAATTGTATGAATATTGATGTAAAGAACAGAAAACTTGAGGGATGGATCAAAGAGGTGTCGGACATGTGCCAGCCTGATGATATTTATGTCTGTAACGGGTCTAAAGAAGAATATGACAGGATGGTCAGGAAACTTATAGACAGTGATATTGCAATACCTCTGAAAAAACGCAATAACAGTTTTCTTTTCAGGTCAGACCCGAGCGATGTAGCGCGTGTTGAGGACCGCACTTACATCAGTACTTCTTCAAAGGACGAAGCCGGGCCTACAAACAACTGGATTGATCCTGCAGAGCTGAAAACAATCATGAAGGACCTTTATAAGGGCTGTATGAAAGGCCGCACATTATATGTAATTCCGTTTTCAATGGGACCGATTGGGTCACCCATTTCAAAAACAGGCATTGAAATATCCGACAGTCCATATGTTGTAATAAACATGCATATCATGACCCGCGTTAGTGATAAAGTACTGGACCTGCTCGGAACGGACGGTGATTTCATACCCTGTCTGCACTCGATCGGAGCTCCTCTCGCGGAAGGACAGGAAGACAGCAGGTGGCCCTGCGCGCCGTTAGAAAAGAAATATGTCAGCCATTTTCCGGAAGAGAACCTGATATGGTCCTATGGGTCCGGCTATGGCGGGAACGCGCTGCTTGGTAAAAAGTGCCTGGCACTGCGCATAGCTTCTGCAATGGCAAGGAGGGAGGGATGGATGGCGGAGCATATGCTTATCCTGCGCCTGACAAGCCCGGAGGGTAAACGGTATCACATTGCCGCTGCGTTTCCTTCCGCCTGCGGCAAGACCAACCTGGCAATGATGCAGCCGTCTATCGAAGGCTGGAAATGCGAATGCATTGGAGATGATATCGCGTGGATGAAGATAGGAGCGGACGGGCGCCTGTACGCAATTAATCCCGAAGCCGGTTTTTTTGGAGTGGCGCCCGGGACATCGTATGAAACAAACCCCATGGCAATGGATACTCTTAAAGAAAATATTCTGTTCACAAACTGCGCCCTTACGGACGACTCAGATGTTTGGTGGGAGGGAATGGACGGTGATGAACCGTCTCACGCGATTGACTGGAAGGGCAAAGACTGGACACCGGAGAGCAAGACTGATGCAGCGCATCCGAATGCGCGTTTTACAGCTCCTGCGTCTCAATGTCCTGTTATCTGCAGTGACTGGGAAAATCCGCAGGGTGTTCCAATTGATATTTTTATATTCGGCGGACGCCGCGGCAGTGTAGTGCCCCTGGTGCATGAGGCATATAACTGGGACCACGGGGTTTTTCTTGGCTCCACGGCTGCTTCCGAGACAACAGCTGCGAATATAGGAGCCGTCGGCAACCTCAGGCGCGACCCATTTGCAATGAAGCCTTTCTGCGGATACAACATGGGCGATTATTTCCGGCACTGGCTGGATATGGGCGACAAACTGGGCGACAAGGCCCCAAGGATCTTTTATGTCAACTGGTTCAGGAAAAGCGCTGACGGCAAATTTTTATGGCCCGGTTTCAGTGACAACATACGGGTGCTGAAGTGGATGTGCGAGCGTGTTGACGGTAAGGCGGATGCCCGGAATTCACCAATAGGATTATTGCCGAAAGAAGAAGGCATTGACTTAACAGGACTGCAAATATCATCTGAAGACATGAGTGAGCTGATGAACGTTGATGTCTCCGAGTTGAAGGCTGAGATTCCGGATATTGAACAGCACTTCGCTACTTTTGGAAACCGTCTTCCGGACAGGCTGAGAAAACAACTCAAGGAACTTATCACGCGCCTGGGATAAAGCTGTTCCACTGCATACGTGCTGTTTTCTGCTGAAATATATAGGTGCATCATAATAGAGATAGCAGAATCTCAGTTACATGACAAAGGCGGTTTGATAAGTATGAACCCACGGATTTCCCTGATAATTCCAGCACATAATGAAACGCAGTTTCTGCCGCGGCTTCTTGATACTGTTGATATCGCGCGAGCACAGTATCGCGGCGGGCGGGAAGCAATCGAGGTTATCGTTGCAGACAATGCTTCAACAGATGACACAGCAGGTATAGCCCGAAGCCGCGGATGCCTTGTCGTGCGGGTTGAAAAGCGAATTATTGCTGCTGTACGTAATGGAGGTGCAGGAATTGCGAAAGGGGAAGTTTTTGCTTTCGTGGATGCGGACAGCATGATTCACCCCGAGACATTCAATGCTATTGACCGGGCACTTGATACCGGCAAGTATGTGGCAGGCGCTACAGGGGTGAAGCTTGAAAGAATGTCATTGGGAATAGCGGTTACCTGTTTGGTGATGATTCCGATGGTTTGGATTACGGGTATGGACACAGGTGTGGTCTTCAGTTCACGCAGGGACTTCAGGGAAATCGGAGGCTATAACGAGAAGAGATTTTTTGCTGAGGATGTCCAGCTCTTGTTCGATTTGAGGCGGCTGGGCAGAAGCCGGGGGCAGAAGCTGGCTCGAATAACATCTGTCAAGGCGGTTTCCTCGACACGCAAGTTTGATAAACTGGGAGAGTGGCACTATCTCTGGCTCATTCTCAGATTCTTCTACGGACTGCTGTTATCTCGCAAATCCCTGGATAAGCTAAAGCCTTACTGGTATAACAATGAACGATAGGCGGTCAAGGGGCATTCCCATGCTTATTCGAATCTTCGGATACTCCCGATAACCCCTTTCAGTTCAGAGAGTATGGCTTCATCAACCGGCTTCCTGAACATGATATCCATTTCTACCAATCCGTTCTCAAGGGCAAACAGGACAATTTCAATATAATAGTCGGTATTTTGCCCTCCCATGGAAAATCCAATGTCGTCATTTACGTAAATCCCGTTACTGAAACTGTCTCCTGAAAAAAGATTGCAGCCGGTGTGAGACAAAAAAAGCAGAGTGAAAAGTATTACCGTTAGTCGTTTCATTATCTTCTCTATTAAGATATAAATTTAGAATGACATGTAGATTTTTATTGTACCATTTACAAATGGGAAAGGATTACGACCTGCAGGAATGCAGGGGGAAAATTGAACTTTTTTCCGTTTTTGTCTTATTGTAGGTATAAAGTTATGCCTAAGAAAACACTTGTTAATGTTTTAGGGATGGTATATGTCCATACCAGGACCAGTGACGGAGGAGATATCTATCTGACCCGGTTTGCAGAACCGTTTCAGGCACATCTTGACGTAGAGAACTGGCATGAAAAGAAATGGTTTAACCGGCATAAAATAAGGCTTCAGGGCACAAGCGCTGTTTATAAGGTTCCTACCAAAGAAGTTGACGGAGTAAGCCTCGACCTGGTTGTCAAGAACTGCCGCGTTGGAGAAGATGTCCCATTGGACACTCATACACTTAAGGAATTTTGTGACGCCGAGTTCAACAGCCCCTGGGAAGAATTCGCGTTAAATGAAGAATTAAGAGAAGGTAAATACGGCTCCGGGGATATTAACGTCGATATTCAACATCCCATGGCAATATATGTGCCGCCTGACAGGATGCAGATATGGCAAAGCGGCAGATCAAGATCCAAAATAAACCGCATAAGGGCCAAACATCCGGGCATTGATCTGGATATCCTCAAGCAGTACAAGCTTATATACATGTGGATAAACGGGTTAAGTATTACCGAAATGTTCCAGGAAATGGATATTGATAAAGAACAGCTTAAGCATCATGCCGGAGAGATGAACGGCAAGGTCTTTGATGACATGAAGAAGAAAGGCTTTCTGGTAGCTGACATGAAGCCCGAGCATGTAATTATCAGAGAAACCGATGTTGAGATTGTCAGAAAGACCGGCGATTCCGGTAAACAGATCGAACTGATGTACCGATTGATTAACGAGGGTAAGTATTCAGTCGTGGATTATGAACTTCTCCTGCGAACTCCTGAGCATGAAGAAGAAGTCAAGTCTGTGCGCAGACACACATATCTCGATGACCAGCGGGACCGCTTTAAACCGACCCCTCTGCCCGGACATTTATCCAACATGGATATCTTTGATGTTCCTTATATATACGGACACGCGGAAAGCACAGGAGGACATCTGTGGGTAGTTGGCAAGAATCCACGTCTGTTTGATTATTTCCTTCCTGAGAGATGGAGAAAAACAACCTCCCTTCAGTTGTCTGACACAAAAGAGGTTTTCTATTCGATCACAAAAGATAATATTCACCTTGTCTGGAAGATTTCGCGTGTTGGTGAAACCCCAACCGGAGAGGATGAAGAGTTCAATGCGAGGCTGCACAGATATGGTATCAACAGTCCATTTGAGGAATTCGCCATTGCCCGCGAATTGAACCGGCTTGGAATCCCGACAGTATATGTAAGAGCTATATACATGACCGGAACAACAAAGATCGAAAAATCAGGAGATGTCAGGAAATACGAGTCGCACAAACATATCCTTGACCCTGAAGGCAAACGTATTCTTCAGAAAAAACACAACTATATTACTATCCGCGGTTATTATAACGGCCCGGATGACTGGGTTGCGGGACATGAGACAGCCCTCTTTACTCCGATAGATTTGTCCAGAGCCCCTGATAAAGGCATCTTTAGTGAAATAAAATGCATCGGCCTGCTGGACGAGGCAAAAGAAAAACTGAAAGCTGCCGGCTATGACGGGTCGTTACTAAGGGCCAATGATCTTTTACTGGCAATTGACAGTAACGGGGAGCTGATGAAAAACAGCAAAGGCGATCCGGAAGCCATTATTTGCAATTTTGAACTTATCTGGAAAGTCTAAAGAGACTTAACTGATGGGGTCAGGTCTATTTAGTTGTCATAGAGAAGAAGTAATTATCGATCTCCCGTAAAGTCCAAATGGACTTGGACCACGGGACAGGCGTTCAAACTGTTCCTTTCAATTTCACAGCTTCTCAACTTCCTTCAGCCCTCGCGGTTAATTTTGTGAAAACAAAATTGTGAGGGTCACTTCTTATCTTCTTATGAAAGAAGATGGAGCCGATGGCCCCCTATGCTTTCTTGCCCCCTCTGATTCGTTGTTCGAATCAAAGATGTGGGGGCAAAGCGAAAGCAAGAATAGGGGACGACCTGTTAATTAAAAAATGGAGCCGATGGGGAGATTCGAACTCCCGACCTACTGATTACGAATCAATTGCTCTACCAACTGAGCTACATCGGCTGCAAACAAATCTATTTTTTAATTATATATATAACATTTCAATTGCTCTAC
>CAZNPC010000009.1:0-34117 GCA_964574765.1 uncultured Nitrospirales bacterium
AAGAGGCATTCTTGCTGACAAGAGAAGAATAATAAAAAAACTTAAGAAACAGTGATCAGCAACCAGTGAACGGTAATCAGTAATCAGTGATTGGTGACCAGTAGCAATTAAGAATTGAGAGATGAGAATTGAAGGAACTGACAGAAAAATCTGTCTCGGAAATAGTTGCTCCCAAGGAGGAGTAGAAATGTAATGAGTTTACGTTAATCATATTCATTCGTCTGAACTCATTGCGTCATTTGCTATAATCGACGAATAATTAAATTTTGTTTTATCTTTATTATTTTAAGGTAATTCTTAATGCTGATAGAGTTTTTATTATAAAAGGTGTCGTATAGAACTTTTTCACCAGACTTTTCTGTCATCATGTTGAAATTATTAATTTATAACTGTTTCCGGAACAATTCCCGGCTCTAAATTGTCTAATATAATGAAGGAACAAAAGGAAAACAGACAGGACGAGGATCATGAGATCATAGCCAGATGTCAGAAGGGTGATGTTGAGGCATTTGAGGAAATTGTGATGAAATACCAGAATAAAATGTTCAATATTGCATATCATATGCTGTCCGATTATAACGATGCCTCAGAGGTAGTTCAGGACGCCTTTGTTTCGGCGTACAAAAACATCAGGGGTTTTAAGGGAAGGTCGAGGTTTTTTACGTGGCTTTATACAATTGTTGTTAACCTGTCAAGGAACCGTATAAAGCAGGTTAAAACCAGGGCGGAACGTGAACAGTTTTCCATGGATGAACCTGTTGAGACGGATGACGGGCAGGTAAAGGTGGAGTTTGCGTCCGGAGGCCTGTCTGTGCTGGAAAAACTTGAAAAAAGAGAACTGGATCAAAAAGTGCAGTCGTGCATAAATGCCCTTGAAGCTGATTTCAGAGAGGTTATTGTTCTGAGGGACATGCAGGGCTTTGCGTATGATGAGATAAGTGATATGCTTAAAATTGCGGCAGGGACGGTTAAATCACGGCTTCACCGGGCGCGTGAAGCAGTGAGGAACTGTCTTAAAAAGGTAATTGGAAAGTAATACAATAATGCAAACATTGCTCAACACCTTATTTAACTCGATGAACTATTATTGGATCACGCGTGTGGTTTTAGACTATAGATATGAGTTAGTACCAGTGCATTCAAGGTATCGAAAAATAAGCTGTTTTCGCAACATTTGCATTATTGTATGAAATTATTTAAGGATTATAACTATGGAATGTAACAACATAAAAGAGCAATTATCAGCTCATATTGATAACCAGTTGTCTGCTGATGATAGGTCACGTGTGGATGAGCATCTGAAGGGTTGCGCTGATTGTACTCTTTATATGGATGATCTTAAGAGGACAATAGCCTATTCAAAGGGGCTGGAGCAGGTTGAGCCTCCGGCATGGCTGACTCAAAAGGTCATGTCAAGAATACGGGAAGCAGAGGAACAGAAAAAGGGTTTTCTCTGGAAATTGTTCCACCCGGTCAGCATAAAAGGCCCTGTTCAGGTCATTGCAACACTTGCCGTTGCTGTTACAGCATTTTATGTTTATAAAACAGTAGAGCCGGAACTGAAATATGCCGAGGCGCCTTCAGAGAAAACAGGCTTTTCAGCCACTGATGAGCCTAAGTTTTTTTCCGGAAAGGATGCTGTTTTAGAAGAAGCCCCTGCTGCGCCGTCAACAGCCGGGAGACAAAGGGCGGACAAAGAAGCGGATGATACTGCCGGAAGGATGATGAAGCGGAATGAATTCGCTCCGGCGCCGGAGCTGGACAGGATCGAGTCATCGGTAGGCGCGGGAGAAGAATCTGAAACCCTGCGGAAGAAATCCAGGCTGAGCGCTGACGAGGTTGAGCGATCATTTGAGGCTATTGAGGGCGTAACAGAAACCAGGGAGCAATATCCTGCGAAAACAGAGAAATTCAAGGCTCTTGACATGGATGTAAAAGAAGAAGTCCGTGGAATAGCGCCTGAATTAAAAGGAATGATAGAAGAAAAATGGGAAACCGAACCCCTGATCATTTATGTAGATGATATTAAGGCATCCCGAAAACAGATCAGGACATCAATTGAAAAACTTGGCGGTAAGATAATCCGGACAGAGACAGTAGCGGATCGTGAGATCATAACAGCTGAGCTGGCTTCTGAGAAAATAGATGAACTGAATAAAGACCTCGCTAAGATCGGTGAACTTAAAGAAACAGATGCTTTATATGTCCCTGGTTTTTATGATGAGCGGGCAGGGGGAACTGTAGAAATAATTATAGAGATCAATCTTATAGGGTCAGACTTAAGAAATTGACTTGACCTGTTCTGGTGAATTTATTGTCTGCAAATCAATTTCTTAAGTCTGACCCCGATTGGCTTTTTTATATTATTATTTGTCTTCTTTTGGCGGTTTTTCCCAGGGGCTGAGTATCTGCTTTATGATCTTCTGGTCTGATAACGCAGGATACTTTTCATTAAATTTTATCTGGTCCTGATCAAAGTTGTCATATATTGATACATCAAATGTTCCCCCGCCGAACCCGCTGGCTGCCTGGTCTATAAGCGGCCATTTACCGCCGGAAGGGACCTCATCATCAGACTCTCTTTTGCGATTTACCATTTCAATTTTACCGATATAGACGATTGTCTGAGAACCAAGTGAGAAAGGAATATTAAATGGAAAGTTAAACTGACCAGCAGACAAACCGACTGTGGTCCCTCCACCAATCAAAGTTAATCGGTAGGAACCGGGGGGGAGTCTTAGAGTTACGAAATCCTCCCAGGAGTCACCCTTGTGTGGTTTGGCTATATCTGAAAATGCCTTTCCGAGAAGTGAACCCACGCCGGTATCGACAAGCATAGTTGTGTACTCGGTTTTATTTTCATCGTCAGAGATTACTGTAACCCGGTAAACTTCCGGAGCATGTTTGGGTTTATATTTGTTCTGGGTTTTTATTGATAACAATACTATTGACTCGTAATTAAGAGTCAGGGCTGTGTCCCCGGGTTTTAGCGCCGTCTCATGAAGAGTACCACAGCCTGACATCAGAAGTGAAACAAATACCAGGATTATTCCTAAAAGAATTGCATGAGAATGATAAATTGAAGAGAGGTTGCTTTTTCCCATTTCATACTCCTTATATATTGAAAGTTACAGTTATGCTCTAAGGTATAATGGGAATAATATATATAATATTGTCTGGATTGTAAAGGTAATTTTAATTGTTGGATATAACTTGAAATTAATGGATGATTAGGCTATTTGAATGCGGATTATTGCCCGGATAAAAAAAATACTCTTGAGAGTTATTGTGCTATACTTTTATATCCCTGGAAAGGACATTCTGGAAAGTGCTTTAGTCCACAAACAACTCTATGAATAAGCTAAGTATTGCGGCAATACTGATCTTTGCGGTTCTTTTAGCCGGATGCGCGAGTAAACCGCGTGTTCGCGCAACTTCAGTCGTAAAATATGACCACGAAATTCAAACGGATAATACGGTCTTTATTCGCCGGATCAAATTTGCCGGCGCCATGAAAAGCCGTAACAGGGACATTTATGAACCCTTTGTCGCGGGTTTTTCGCAGATCGGAGAACAGATCAAGAGTTCACGTCAGGAGAAATTTGCAGAGGGATTCCTTGATATCACCTTGAACACGCGGTACAGCTCAACCGGTTTGACAAAAGCAAAATATGTCCCCCTTTTAGGAGGGATGCTGTACAGCTATACCGGAGGTGTACTGGATTATAAATGGAAAGGAACAGTAGACTTTACTCTATCGGATCTGGATGGCAATACTGTATTTAAGGATTCATTCGATCTGAAAGGTAAAGGCAGTATGAGGGCCGAAGGCGGAATTTTCACAGGAATGGGATCTTATTTATTCGGCGGCGGTGTAGCAGGAGCTTTGTATGAAGCATCAGATGATTTTCACGAGATTGGAAATGAATTCCTTGAAACTGCCGGAATAGAGATAGCCAAACGCCTTAGGAAAGAGCCTGCCAGGTCTTACTTTATTGCTATGACAAAAGAGCGTGACGGTATGGACTCTAAAACGTATGCGGCGTTTATAGAACAAATAAAGAGTTTACAGTCTCAAAGGGCTGAGAGCAGGCGTGAAGCTGAAGAGAGTCTGAATGCCACAGTTGAAGAACAGGACAGTTACTATGATCTTGAATCAGGTTCAGTTGTTATATTTGGAGTCGGTGTTGACAACTACCGTCATTTTCCGGATCTGAATTATGCCGCGAGTGACAGTAGACGTTTTGTGGATTTCTTCAGAAAAAGGTACAAACTGTCCGCTGACCAGGCTATGCTTCTTGAAAATGAAGACGCGACCGCGATAAAGGTAAGACGTTTTTTAGAGCGCAATGCATTCAGGCTTCTTGACAAAGATGATACTTTTATATTCTATTTCAGCGGCCACGGAACGCCTGAATTGGATCCCGCATCCTCTGATGCTGACGGGTTGCGTAAATACCTGCTTTTGCATAACAGCGAGCCTGACGCCCTGCCTTTGACCGCGATCAGTCTTGATGACCTTGCAGCGCTATTGAGAAAGCTGCCTGCCAAACGGGTACTGATTTTTATTGACAGCTGTTTCGCGGGTGTGGCAGGAAAGGATACTTTAACACGCATTAAGGGGATCAGGATCAGCGAAAGGTCATATAAAAATATGACTGCCATTTCCGGTGAGGGCAGGGTTATACTGGCTGCCAGCACTGAAAACCAGGCCAGCCAGGAAACTGAAAAGCTGAAGTCCGGTGTCTTTACGCACTATTTATTGCAAGGACTGGATATGAAGGCCGATGCTGATAAGAACCAAAAGGTTGATATACTGGAATTGTTTAATTATGTCAGGGATAATGTGGAATCCCACACAGATGGTAAACAAACACCGGTGTTTCGGGGATCGCTGGACAAAAATATCGAATTTTAGTGAATGTAATATCGGTTCGCTGACAAGACTATGCAAAAGATGACTTCTCCAGTTATTTTACTTATCGGGTTTGTCCTGGTATTACTCCTGTCACAACTTCAATGGTCTGATAATCTCAGCCATTACGCATTTGACTTTTTAATAGGAAGCACAAAACCAACCTCCAATAACAATAATATTATTGTTATTGGAATTGATGACAAGTCACTGGCTCGCTTTGAAGATCCGCTGGTATTGTGGCATAAATATCTTGCGGCAATTATTGATGGTGCTGCTGAAAGCGGGGCAAAAGCAGTAGCGCTGGACATTATTCCATCAATATCCCTGGATCAGCTGGCACCAGAACTGGATCGCCGGCTCATACAGGCCATGAAGAAGTCGAGGGATAAAGGAACGCCGGTTTATCTTGGTTTTAAGGCATCTGCAAACGGCCCCGCACCGCATCGCAAGTTTATTTTTGCGTCATCCGGCATGGGTTTTTTGAATTTGCAGCCGGATAGCGATAGGAGGGTAAGGAAACAGAAACTGTTCCTTACTGGCAAAAACGGCAGAAAAACTCCCGCATTATCAGTTCTGATGTATGGATCGGACGTGCCTGTGTCCATGTATAGTCTGCCAAATGATATCTATATTGATTACAGATTGCCCATGCCTTCGGTTATATCTTTTGAAAAGGTATATGATCTGATCGCAGATCAAGATGTGGAAACCCTGGAATCTTTATTTAAAGATAAATTAGTATTTATCGGAGCAACATCTTTTAATTTGCCGGATATGTATAGTATTCCTGTGAAATTGCCTCAAACCGGTCAGGACCGTTTAGCCGGTGTTATGATCCATTCCATGAGTACTGCGACATTATTGCCGGGAAGCCTGCTTCGTGATGTCCCCCCAATTATGATCTGGAGCATTGCTTTATTGTTAAGTTTAATTTCAGGAGTGCTGTTTTTATCTATGTCTCCCGGAAAAGCGGTTATTATGATTGCTGTATTGCTTGTTCTGACATTAGCAGGAACGTACAGGGCTTTTCTATCATTCTGGGTCATGCCTGTAACCCTCCCCGTATTCGCTCTTCTCATTCCGGGATTGATCTCCGGCACATATAAGTACTCAGTTGAATATAACCAGTTCCGCCGCTTACAGCATTATTTTAAAAGTTATGTAAATGAAGACGTTATGCAGAATATTATTGATAATCCTTCTCTGATCTCATTGGAGGGGCAGCACGTGGTAGTTAGTGTAATGTTTACGGATATTCGCAATTTCACAACCATTTCTGAGAAAATGAATCCAAAAGATGTTGTAACAGGTCTGAATCGTTACTTTGCGGAGATGACGAGATCTGTTATCGAGGCGGGAGGCTATCTTAACCGATATATGGGTGACGGTGTTCTGGCAATTTTTGGAGATCCCCAACGGCTGCCTGGAGACGGCGCAATGGCTGCTGTACAATGCGGAATAAGCATGTTGAAAAATCTTGAAAAGTTAAATGAATCAGGAATATTCCCGGGTGTATCAGAGAAATTGAAGATAGGAATCGGCATTCACACAGGTGATGTAATAGCAGGCAACATAGGATGTTATGAAAAAATGGATTATTCTGTTATTGGTGACACAGTCAATCTTGCCTCGCGAATTGAAACGGCAACAAAAAAGTACGATATACCACTATTAATAAGTGAGGCTACCTATGCAATTGTAAAGGAAAGAGTTGAAGCCAGATTCGTTTCTGAAACAAAGATCAAAGGCAGGGCCCAGGAAGTTAAGCTCTATGAAATACTATCAATGAAAAGGGGGAATATATGAAACTGAGACTATTAATTGTTTTATTTATTGCATTAATTCTTTTTTGCTCACAGGGCTTTGCCGATACTAATGATGATTTTGGCATTTTGATGGATGCAAAGGGTGGCGTGAAATTGTTACGGGGAGAGAAACATATCTCAGTTGAAGTCGGTTTGAATCTTATCCGGGGGGATATTATTGAAATTGAAAAAGAAGGGCTTGTAGTGATCGTTTCTTACGAAGAATGTCAGGAATGGCAGCTGATGGGGCCTGATACAATTAATATCGCGGCTTCGGGGGTTGCATCCACTTCGAATAAAGTGTCGCCTCGCCGTCAGCTGCCCGTATGTTACAGTCTGGATGAGTTTGACAATAATGAATCTGATGTAATCGGGGGGATTACGCTTAGAGGGATACCAAAGGACCCTTTAGCTTCTTTAAGAAAAGAATTTAAGTACGGGAAGGCGTCAAATTCGACCCTGATTACAATAATTATGCATGATCTGAAAAACGGGAACATTGAAAAGGCAAGGCCGTATTTTGAGACTCTCAGTCAGCGATTACCGGGTTCAAAGATCGTGAAAGCTTTTTCAGACAAGTTTTAGTCGAAACAGCTGAGCCGGCTTCTGAGAAAATAGGGGAACTTAACTTGTAAGCATGGGTGAGATTAAAGATAAAGATACCTCTTATGCCGCAGCATTTCATGATGCCAGAGCAGGAGATATCGTGGAAATAATTATAGAACTTATGGGGTCAGACTTAAGAAATTGACTTGACCTGTTCTGATGAATTTATTGTCTGCAAATCAATTTCTTAAGTCTGACCCCAAATACGAAATCTCTTACGTCCTGGCAAGCCTGTTTGAAAGATAAAAGCCGGTCAGGGCATCAATGTCAGCGGTGAGTTCCCGGAGCCGCAGTTCCTTTTTCACCCTTTCCTTTAAGTTCATTTTAGAAGATGAAAGCATGTCAAGCTGGAGTCTTCTCCTCTCAAAGTAAAGTCTTGTCGCCTCATTCATAATATCATCTCTTAATTGAACCATGAGCCTTGATCTTGTGTCGATGGACGTCTGGTCATCATTCCATATGAGGTCCCCTAATTCCCATGTGACGGAGATTGACCATCCCCAGTCTTTCCCCTCTGTAATGTCATCGTCTTTATATTTCTGAGTGGCATTGCTGTAAAAATAGTCACTGCTCTGCCAGTCCTTGTCTTTGTCGTATTCTACCTTCAAATCCGGCAGCCAGGCTTTCTTTGCCGCAGCCTTTCTCCATCCGTTGATTTTTTCAGGGGACACCTCGGCATATCTTATAGCGGCCTTAAGGATTTCGTTAATGGATGGTTCATTATCAAAAGTGGAAAGAATATCACGTATTTCATCTGAATTTTCCACGGAAATTTGTTCCTGTACGGATGGAACTGTTTTAAATACACCTTTCTTTGTGGCAGCCCAGAGTGTTACGGGCGTATTTTTAAAAGCCGGGGCAGCGGTCAGAAAACGGATATTAGCAGAGGTAAGACCCTGGTAAAGCTCTGTCCAGTTTCCTGAGGCTCCGGAGTATTTAAAAACCCCTCTCCCGGTTGCGGCATATACACTGTCCGGATCTGCTGAACTTGTCACAAGCCGGTTTACGTCGCGGCTGATAAGCCCCGAACTACTTAATGCCTTCCATGTTAGTCCACCGTCTTCAGTTGCTATCAGGCCTTCTGACGTAAACGCGTATACTGTTTCCGTACCT
Source organism: uncultured Nitrospirales bacterium (assembly GCA_964574765.1). Taxonomy (GTDB): domain Bacteria; phylum Nitrospirota; class Thermodesulfovibrionia; order UBA6902; family BMS3Bbin08; genus CAZNPC01. The sequence continues at coordinate 8,443 of CAZNPC010000009.1, forward strand.
GATGAATTAATAGTAATACCTCTTATCTTTGCTCTGACTTTGCTGTTTTCCGCCGGATCGACTTCGCTTGATATGTTGTTTTCTTGAGGATAAATATTATTGGTGACATATGTATCAAGGATCCTCTCCCAGTTTTTTCCATTGTTTATGCTCTTATATATTCCCTTGTCTGTAGCGGCGTAGACATAATCAGGAATGGAAGGGTCTGTGGAAAGATGAGAGACCTCAGCTCTGGAAGGCATACTCTTCCCTCTCTTCCAGTCTCTTCCTCCGGTGTCTGTCCGGAAAACACCTGCTTTTGTGCCAATCAATATGATGTCTGGATTGTCGGGATTAATGGCTATAGAGAGGATTGAGCCTTTTGAATTTCCGATACCGCTAAAAATAATTTTCCAGTTTGCACCCCGGTCTTTGCTTCTGTACAGGCTGTTCCGGGTTCCGATGTAAATAACCTTTGTATTGAAAGGGTCAATTGCGATTGAGTTTATGGTATTCCCCGTACCCCTGAAAGACAGAATTTCTATCCAGCTGTTCCCGCCGTTAACAGTCTTATATACGGCAGTGAGGGAGCTGACGTAAACCGTTTCCGCATTGTCAGGGCTGACTGCCACTGTCCTCAGGTCTGAATCTCTGATGTCATTGCTTACGTCTTTCCACATTAATCCGCTTACGGCCGCATCTGCTATTGAAGCAACTGCAGGACAAAGAGTGAGACAAATGACTGTAATAAAAAAAATACGTGTCCATTCCAGTAAGACTCTCATACACCCTCCTTCTTGAATTTGGATTCTGCAGTAACTGCAGTTACTGTTAATTATTAGAATCACGCCGGTAAAAATCTACAACAAATATGGCCCCGGCTGAATCCTGATAATTTATCCGGGATATCTGTCCTCTGTAGTGTTTTTTCTGTTCTCTTTTTCACTGTTTTCTCGTTTATTAATGATGATAATTCAATTCCCGGGAACTTTTTTAAAACCTCCTTTGTCTAATAAACCAGAGACGGAAAATCATAAAACAAAGGAGGTTTCAAAATGAGAGAAGGGAGATTAAAGACAAAATTGATTTGTATCACATTGGTATTGGCGCTTTTGTCACCGGCTGCCTGCGGCAATGTGGAGGCAAAAAAACCATCGTCAGAACTTCATAAGCTGTCTACAGACCTGAACGACCAGTCAGGCATGGCATTGACAGTTTACAATGTTAACCTGGGACTGGTAAAAGACGTAAGAGACATTAAGCTTGACAGAGGAGCAAGTGAACTTAGATTCATGGATGTCGCGTCTAAGATCATTCCTGCCAGCGTTTATATAAGATCACTTGTAAGCGCTGACAGCCTCAGTATTCTGGAGCAGAATTATGAGTATGACCTGCTGAATCCGCAAAAACTGCTGGATAAGTATGTTGGTAAAACGGTAAAGCTTTACAATATGAACCCATATACTGAAAGGGAGCAGGTTGTTGAAGCTACTCTTCTTTCAAATAACGGACAGCCCATATTTCAGATAGGTGATGAGATAACATATGGTTATCCCGGCCGCATAATATTTCCGGGCGTTCCTGATGACCTTATGGCGAAACCTACGCTTGTGTGGCTTCTCGAGAACGGCCTTTATGCAAAGCAGAAGGTAGAGGCATCTTATCTGACGAATGGAATTAACTGGCTGTCTGATTATGTTGTAACACTGAATGACAAGGACGACAGGGCCGACCTTTCAGGATGGGTTACCATTGATAATAGAAGCGGGGCCACTTATAAGAACGCCAGACTGAAACTTGTTGCCGGAGATGTGAACAGGGTAAGGGATGAATTTGAATTAAAAGGCAGAATGATGAAATACGCCATGGCAGATGTGGTTTCTGAACGTGCCCAGTTTACAGAAGACTCGTTCTTTGAATATCACATATACACACTGCAGAGACCCTCCACAATAAAGAACAACCAGACAAAACAGATCAGTCTTGTGACGGCCACAGATATCCCGGTCAATAAAGAGTTCCTCTATTATGGTGCGGCGCATTATTACCGCAGTCGGTACGGTGAAGTTGTATCCAACCAGAAGATAGGCGTATTTGTGGAGATCGACAACAGAGAAAAGAACAATCTCGGCATGCCTCTTCCAAAAGGTACGGTAAGGGTATACAAGAAGGATAAGGAGGAGAGCCTTCAGTTCATAGGTGAGGACTCTATTGACCATACTCCAAAGGATGAAAAGATAAGGATCAAGATCGGAGATGCGTTTGATGTGGTAGGAAGCAGGAAGCAGACAAGCTGGAAAAAGATAGCACATGATACGTATGAAGCCGGTTTTGAGGTGTCAATAAGGAATCACAAAAAAGAAAATGTTACGGTGAGAGTCGTTGAGCCGATACCCGGAGACTGGAAGATGCTAAGATCTAATTATCCGCACAAAAAAACAGAGGCATTTACCGCTGAATTCAATATCAATGTGCCTAAAGACAAAGAAGCCAAGCTGAAGTACAAAGTGAGAATGAGGTTCTAAATACAATGCAGGGGCCTGCCGTTAATTCCGGCAGCCCCTGTCTATTGTTACTCTTTAGAAATAGTTTCCCTTATGGTAATCGTTTTTGCAGTGTTCATGTCAGTAGATTCACTATACTTTGATGTAACTTTATCCCCTATGCTTATACTGCTTACGGCTGTTTCAGAGCATTGAATAACTTTTGTTTTATCTTCAATATTAAGTCTGACTTCCCTGTCTTTCTTTGTGACGGTGATCGTGTTTGCGCCGGTATCAATAGCGGTCACATTTCCTGTTATCTGCCTCGTTGTTTTGACGGCTGAAAATACAAGCGATGCCGAAGCAATGATCAAAACAAGAAATAATAACACTGCGAATGACTTCTTCATAATAGACCGCCTCCTTTTAATAAGGAATATCCGGTTAATGTATCACAAAGGATATTATCCGGTATCACTTAACTATCTCGGTGCCAATGCCTTTTTCAGTAAATATTTCCAGGAGAAGAGAATGAGGCACACGGCCGTCTATGATGTGAGTTTTATTCACTCCGCCATTGAGCGCGGTCTGGCATGCCTGGACTTTTGGTAGCATTCCGCCTGAGATAGTCTTGTTTGCGATCAGAGATTTGATCTTCTTCTTGTCCAGTGTCGGGATTAATTTATTTTTTTTGTCCATAATTCCTTTTGTATCGGTAAGGAGTATAAGTTTTTCCGCTTGTAAGGCTGAAGCCATCGAGCCGGCGACATAGTCAGCGTTTATATTCAGAGACTCGTTCTTTTGTCCAGAGCTGATGGGAGCGATCACAGGAATATAGCCGTCTTTTTCAACAGATAGAATGACCCGTGGATTGATTTTTTCGACTTCCCCAACCAGTCCCAGGTCTAAAATCTCGGGTGTTCCAATGTCAGCGGTCCGTTTTCTGATAATTTTCTTTCTGGCTTTTATCAGGTTGCCGTCTTTCCCGCTCAGGCCGATAGCACGTCCGCCATGACTGCTTATGAGTGACACGATCTGTTTATTAACAAGGCCTCCAAGGACCATTTCAACAATATCAATGGTCTCTTCGTCTGTATAGCGTTGTCCATGAACAAAGGTTGGTGTTTTGCCCATTTTGTCCAATATCTTATTTATCTGCGGCCCGCCTCCGTGAACTATTACCGGCTTGATGCCGATGAGATTCAGAAGGACTATGTCTTGAGCAAACGCGTCCTTAAGCTCATCTTTGACCATTGCCGCTCCGCCGTATTTGATGACGACGGTCTTGCCGTAGAAGTTTCTGATGTAGGGCAGGGCCTCGATCAATACGTGCGCTTTCTCGATCACGGTTTTCATAACAATAGAATTATACTATTTTCCTTATAACATTACAAAAGTAATGATATTAAGCTGGAAGATCATTAGTGTCATCGAATTATTAGTCAGTTTTGTGTTGACTGTAACAGTTGTTTCTGATATAACAAAAACTATATAATCACTTGTTACACCATTATTCTCAAAGGCGTTAAAATGAAAACATCGATAATAATCTTATTGGTATTGTCTGCTTTGACTCTTGGTTTGAATCCATATGCGGCCAATGCCGGGCCTGTTGTGGCAGAAATTGATGGCGTCACTGTTCAGGGTTTTAAGGGTTGGTTTGAAAACGGAATCCTGACTGTCTATACTGGAGAGGACCCCGCATGGGAATATGGTCAAAAGATTTCCTTTTGGCATATGCCCAAAAAGGCTGACGGGCAGTCTATTGAGTATCCCGCTCGAGATAATTCATTCCAGGCGGGCCAGATGACTTACTCAAAAAAAGATCCCAGCGTGAATTTAAGTACAGTCTGGCTAGAGGAGTTTAAGTACAAAGTGACATTTGGCAAGGAAAAGGACTTCAAAGTTCATGTAACCATTGAGGGAGAGGCAGCGAAACCGCATAAAGTGAAAATAAAGGGCAGTTTAGTTGCTGCGACAGCAGGAATAAAAATGAATAATGGAGTTATTGATCGCAGCTTTGATCACCTCGACAGTATTATGTGGCTAACAAAAGAGTGGACTAAGAAAAACAATAAAGTAAAGGAGTTTTTTAATACTGCAGATAGCTGTTCAATGGAGAATACGCCGAAGAAAAAGCGTAAGACGCCGTACAGGCAGGTAGCTGCATGTGCATTTCTCTATATGGATCAAGATGGAAAAATCAGGATAGCTAAATTGTGGCTGGAAAAGATAAATGGGAAATGGAAAGAAATTAAATTTTTGAAACCCACTCAAATGTTTAAGGCTCATCCAATTAAGCCTCCCTTTAGGAATAAACCTCCTTATATCTTTTCCCCGATGGCTGCTGTTAAATTCGAAAATGAAATTTATGCGCGTCAAGGCGGTTATAAGCGGGTAAAGGAACCAACAACGTTGAGATGTGGAGGCGGGCAAAGAGAGGACCAGCTTGGCTATTGTGAAATTAGGTATCAAGTTTATAAGGAAGATCGAACAAATGAGTCAGGCCAGAGTTTTGATTGTGAAGTGGTCACTTATATTTTCAAAAAAAATAATGATGGAAAATGGGGAGTATCACAAACCCTGAAAACAGATCAACAATTTGATCGCCGGGATCAGAAGGTACATCCGCGAAAAAAAGGAATTCAATTGTTTTGTGGTTAGTCTCTTAAGTGCCGCCCCCTGGTCTTCTTTATTGCTGTTCCCCTTATAGCATTACAAAAGTAATGATATTAAGTTAACAGACTATCCTGATTGCCTATCCTGAGCTTGCCTGTCCTGAGCCGGCCGAAGAGGCCGAAGGGTTTACTTCCACGCTGTTAATCTTCTCTTCAAACTCCTTTGTCTTGCTGTCCAACTCGATATGCAGGATTTCCAGTTCGGAGAAGAGTGATTCAATTTTCGGCTTATACACATGGATGGCTCTTGATAGTCTTTCGATAGTTTCTCCATCTCCTGCCTGAGATGCCTCTATAAGATCACTGTTACCCTGCGCGGTCTTTTCCTCAAGGCTTATTAGCTCACTTTCTTTCTCATCAATTTTAGCCTGAAGTGTTCTCAGCGTCCTTGATTTTTTATTAATCAATTCAGCCCGGATACGCTTGATGTGCTTTTTGTTTGCGGGTTGGGCCGTTGTACTGTTAACCGCTGATTCGGGTTTAGCAGTATCCTTTTCATTTTTCCATCCCACACGATCCAGGAAGTCATGGTATGTCCCTTCAAAAAGTGTCACTTTCCCGTCGTCAAAGACAATAAGGCGTGTTGCTATTGTGTGGAGTATCATTTCACTGTGTGTAACAATGATTATGCCGCCGCTGAATTCATCGATTGCCTCGACAAGAGATTCGGTCGATTCCATATCAAGATGATTGCTGGGCTCATCCAGCAGCAGCATATTGGACGGGCTGACAAGCAGTTTGCCCAGAAGGACACGGCTCCTCTCCCCTCCTGAAAGTACGCTGATCTTTTTTAACGCCTGGTCTTCGGGGAACATCATGGAACCGCATATACTGCGGGCCGTGCCCCTGCTATGATCTGGGTGAGCGGCCATAATCTCTGCTTCAACTGTATTCTGCAGGCTTAGCCGGTTAATATTTGTCTGTCCGAAGTAGGCCATTTCCAGAGATGAATGACGGCGGATTGTTCCGCCCAAAGGTGACAACTCTCCGGCCAGCAGATTTAAAAGTGTTGTTTTTCCCTTTCCGTTTTTTCCGACAATGGCAATGCGGTCCTTTTTCCCGATGTAAAGGCTTAACCCGCTGATCAACGGGGGTGCTCCGGCGTCAAAGCCGAAAGAAAGGCCTTTTACTTCCATAAGCTGTTTTCCGGTAAAAGGAGCTGATTTGAATGTGAACTCAAGGTTTCTTGTTTCAGACAACTGCTCGAGTCTATCCTTTTTCTCCAGAGCCTTTATTCTTGACTGGACAGCCCTGGCTTTGGTCGCCTTTGCCCTGAAGCGGTTTATAAACTGCTCGACTTCCTTCCGTTTTTTCTCGTCATTTATCCTCGTCTGCTCGTACACTTCTTCTTCCAGCAGCAGCTGCTGATATACCTTTTCCGAAGTACCGGACACCTTTCGTATTCTGCAGCGATGTATTGCCATGGTATGAGTGGTAACGCTGTCCATGAAATCCCTGTCATGTGTGATCAGGATGAGTTCTTTTTTCCAGTTACGCAGGAATTGTGCAAGCCAGCGCAGGGAAACAATATCTATATAGTTTGTCGGTTCGTCCAGAAGAAGGAGATCAGGGTCTGAAACCAGCACCTTTGCAAGGTTCAGACGCACCTGATATCCGCCTGACAGATCCATGGGGTCAATGATAAAATCGTCGATGGAAAACCCGAGGCCCATCAGTATGGTTTCCGCCTTATACGTCTCATCTTTACCGTCCACTTCGCGGGGAAGGCTAAGGCATGCCTCTTTCAGCACTGTATCTCCTGTAAAACTGATGTGCTGTGAGAGATATCCCTTATTGTAGCCGGCCGGAATTCGTATTGTCCCTGAATCAGGCTGCTCCTGACCCAGGATCATTCTGATAAGGGTCGTCTTGCCGTAGCCGTTTCTTCCGACAAGACCCACCCGTTCACCTGGATTGAGTGTAAAACCGGTATTGTTAAAGACAACCTGCTGTCCGTATGATTTATCTAAGTTGCTTACCTGGACCATTTGGATAGTATTGTAAGATTTACAACAAAGTTAATTCCAGTCCAGGTTTGTTTTATACTCTCAGTTTTACGTTATGCAGGAAACAGAAATAGGGTCAGGCTGGTATTCAGGCATTCAGGAGAAAGTTTGTTTGCATGTTTGCAAGCCTGACCCCAATCGAAGAGGCCGAAGGAGTTTATCCTGAGCTTGTCGAAGGACTCCCCATTAATTCATCGATCTTACCGCCGATGTCTTCAGCCTTCATTATCGCAGTGCCGACAAGTACGGCATCCACATCCACTGCACCGAGACTCTCTACATGTTCTCTGGTATGTATGCCGCTTTCACTGACAATGACCTTACCCGCTGGAATATCCTTCAGCAGTTCAAAGGTAGTATTAATGCCTGTTTTTAAAGTGACAAGGTCTCTGTTGTTGATGCCGATAATGTCCGCTCCCGACCTGAGAGCCTGATCGAGTTCCTTATGGTTATGCACTTCCACCAGGCAGTCAAGGGAGAGTTCTTTTGATAATCCGAGCAGGTCATCCATGTGAGATCTGTCAAGGGCGGCTGTTATTAATAAGACAGCGTCCGCGCCATTGACCCTTGCTTCATATATCTGGTAGTTATCGACAATAAAGTCTTTTCTCAGAAGGGGTATTTTTGTTTTGCCCCTTGCGAGGTTCAGGTAATCAAGACTGCCCTCAAAATAGCGGCTTTCTGTTAAAACGGAAATTGCGGCAACCTGCTTTTCATCGTATGTTTTTATGATCTCATTGACATCAAAATTATCTCTTATCCTGCCTTCTGACGGAGAGGCTTTTTTAAGCTCAGCGATCAGTTTAAGAGCTTCACCCCGTCCGCGCGTGACTGATACTTTGAAAGGCCTTGTTTCTTTTACATCTGAAAGTCTTGCCTTCAGGCCTGATAACGGGACAGAGCTCTTGGTCAGTTTCAGCTCTTCTTTTTTATTTTTTAGTATTTCCTCTAGTGCGCTCATTATGCAGAATTCTAATGAATACAGAGGTTTTTTTCAAGGAACAGGGCTTTTCCTTCAACACCGGGATAAGACATGCATGATTCGCAGGACTTCAGGCAAATGGCTGTATTTTCTTCAGTATCGTCTACTTTTGGCATGTTCATACCTCTTTGTTAATGCCTGTATCAGGCAGAAGTGAAGCCGCGTCTTTATCAAGCAGGAAAAACAGGGTTCCTTTGGCCGGACTTATATTGGTGGCCGGCAGTGACCTGTCATTGCCGCTGATCTTATTTATCACTTTGGCTTTATTGGTCCCGCTGACAAGGAAAAAAACGTTTTTTGAGTTATTGATAACCGGAAAAGTTATGGTGATCCTTTCTTTTTTTGCAGGGTCTCCGGGTGAAACCGAAGCGGTAAGGTGTTCAGTTTCGTTTAACGCGGGGCTGTTGGGAAACAGTGATGCTGTATGTCCGTCTTCCCCGATACCCAGCAATATCAGATCAAATTCAGGATAGTTATTTTGTAAAAGATCGAAATGGGATATCATTTCCTGCTCATATGTTAATGCAGCTGCACGGGGTGAATCTTCCGATGTTGAAATCGGATGAATGTTCTCTTTCGGAATTTCAACAGCATCTAAAAGAGTACTAAGTATCATTTTGTAATTACTCTTATCGTCATTAAAAGGCACAAATCGCTCATCAACAATAAAGATATGTGTTTTATCCCACTGCAGTGCCTTTCCTATATCAGCAAGTTTCTGATACAGGGTTACAGGAGTTGTTCCGCCTGAAAGTGCCGCATCAAAACGACCCTTACGCTTGATCGCAATACGGGAAATTTCCTTCCATTTTTCAACAACAAAATCCGACATGTCTGAGACATTTTTAAAAATAACTACTCTTCTATTATTTTTTTTATTGCCTGTTATTTTCCGCACTTGCATGCTCCATGAGTCGTAGACCTGCTACCAGGTACGCCACTGCCGCCCGTCTTTTTTGATCAGGCTGTCGGCCTCTTCAGGCCCCCATGTGCCTGAGGAGTAATTTGGGAAATCAGATGAAGGCGTCTCTTCCCACTGTTTGATGATGGGGTCGACAACTGACCACATTGCCTCGATCCCGTCCTGCCGGGCAAACAGGGTCAGGTCGCTTTTCATACAGTCGATCAGCAGGCGTTCGTAAGCCGGATGAGGTTTTGTCTTAAAAGTATTCTCATAACCGAAATCCATTTTAACAGGATATATCTGGTTGCCGGCTCCAGGGTATTTGACACCGAAATGAATAGATATTCCCTCATGGGGCTGGATATTGAGAACAAGTATATTAGGTTCAGGCACATCACATGATGAGCTGAAGAGCCTGAGAGGGGGCTGTTTGAAGTGAATGCTGATCTCACTTATGCGTTTTGTCAGACGCTTTCCCGTACGGAGGTAGAAGGGAACACCAGCCCACCTCCAGTTGTCAATATGGAATTTGCCGGCAAAAAATGTCGGCACTATGGAACCAGGAGATATGTCTTTCTCTTCTCTATAGCCGGGCACCTGATTTTCGTTTATGCTGCCTCCGCCGTACTGGCCGCCGACTGTGAAGCTGTCAATATAATCAGCGTCCATTGACCTAATAGTACGCAGTGCCTTAACTTTCTCGTCACGGATCATGTCCGCATCAAACCCGATGGGCGGCTCCATGGCAACATAAGACAGAAGCTGCATCAAATGGTTCTGAACAATGTCCCTTACTACGCCTGTTTTTTCATAAAATTTAGCCCTGTTCTCAATGCCGAGGTCTTCCGCGACAGTGATCTGAATATGGTCTATATACCTGCGGTTCCACAAGGGCTCAAAAATGCTATTTGAAAACCGGAAGAAAATAATGTTCTGCACAGTCTCTTTGCCAAGATAATGGTCTATTCTGTAAACCTGTTCTTCGTCAAAAGCCCTGCCTATAATACTGTTCAGTTCTATTGCTGACGGCATATCTCTGCCGAACGGTTTTTCAATTATAAGCCTGGTGTTAAATGTACCTCTGCACAGGTCGCAGCCGGACAGATGATCTATGATCTTTGGAAAGAAATTGGGAGGAACAGCCATGTAATATATGATCTCTTTTTTGCCCCTGTCAGTCGGCCTGGAGATCTCTTTGAGCCGTGTGGAAAGTTTCCTGTAACTCTCAGCTTCTTCAAAATTACCTGACATATAAAAGATATGCCTGCTGAATTCATTCCATATCTTCTCGTCAAAAGATTCTTCACTGAATTCGAGGATCGAGTTTTTTATAAGGTCCCGGTATTCTTCGTCAGACCTGGCTGTTGAAGCAAACCCCAGGATTGAGAAATCGTCAGGCAGGTCATTGTTGTGAAAGATATGGTAAAGCGTAGGCAGAAGTTTTCTCTTGCTTAGATCGCCGCTGCCCCCGAATATCACCATTGTAAAAGGCTGAATTTCAAACTTATCCGATGGCGTTTCGCAAAATTGCGGCGAAGCAGCTATTGTTCCGACAGCGGCGGTATCTTCAGGCAAAATATATCCTCCCCAAAGAATGTATCGTCATTTATCAGGCATTTGCCTTTTTTTCTATTGTACTTAACAAAGAATCAAATGATTTTTCAAAAGATACGACTCCGTCAGCGAGAAGTTTCGCGCAGACGGCATCCACGTTTATTCCCAATTCGTTCAGCGCGGCGATTGTCTCTTCAGAACCCTTTACATCCTGTGTCAGAGACTCTTTTACAGCGCCGTGGTCCAGAAAGGCATCATATGTTTTCCGGGGTACTGTATTGACTGTAGGGCTGCCGATCAGTTCGGTTACATATTTGATATCACTGTATGAAGGTTCCTTTGTTCCTGTCGAGCCCCAGAGGACTCTCTGCACCCTTGCCCCATTGTCCTTTAATTTCCGGAAATCACTGCCGGAAAAAAATTCCTGATATTTTTTAAAAATGATCTTTGAATTTGCAACAGCGGCCTTTCCCCTGAGGGATTTGGCCTTTTCTGTCCCGGCGGATATTTTTTCGTCCAGTATTTTGTCTACAGCCGTATCAATCCGGCTCACAAACACACTTGCCACCGACGCCATCCGGCTAAGGTCGCCGCCTTTATCAAGAAACCTTTTCATTCCCTTTAGGAAAGATCGCGCGGTTTTGATATACTGCTCCAGAGAAAAGATCAGGGTGATATTAACATTTATTCCTTCAGCCAGCAGTGCTTCAACAGCTTCAAACCCTTCATCAGTAGCGGGTACTTTGAACATGACATTAGGCCGGTTTACTTTAGCATGCAGCCTTTTACCTTCCTGGATAGTTTCAGCGGTCATGGCAGCGAGCTTTGGATTGATCTCAAGGCTGACATAACCGTCAAGGCCGCTGGTTTTTTCATAGACAGGTTTAAAAAGGTCTGCCGCGTCCTGTATGTCTTTGACAGTAAGTTCATCATAAACCTCAAATGTTGTTTTGCCGGATCCATGCAGTTCCCGTATCTTCTCATCATAATCAGTCCCTGTGCTGATAGCCTGATCGAAGATCGTGGGGTTTGAAGTCATCCCCATTACACCCTGATCTATCATTTCCTGCAGTTTTCCTGTTTCGATCATCGACCTGCTTATGCTGTCCATCCATATGCTCTGCCCCAGTTCGCTCAGTTCCATAACTGTTGTCTTTGCCATTAATTAACTCCCTTTCGTATATGTTTTATCTGTTATTCAATGTCTGAATGTAGTGATTGATTTCATATAATGCATATGGCAGGTTAAATATCCCACCTGCGGGCCGGAACCTGTCTGCCACAGGTAGAGGCAGGTCGCATTATGAATTTTTTCACCTGCTATGTGTATTAGATTATATGGAAAACGCTATTTCTATTCTGTTTTTTTAACCCCGTGTCCTCCGAATTCATTACGCAATGCCGCAATGACCTTCGCGCTGAAGGACTCGTCCTGCCTTGAACGAAAACGTTCCAGAAGCGACAGTGTTATTATAGGTGCGGGCACGTCCTTTTCTATTGCCTCAGCAACTGTCCACCGGCCTTCTCCAGAGTCTTCCACATAACCGCGGATCGAATTCAGCTTGGCATCTTTTTTAAAAGCATTTTCAGCAAGTTCCAGCAGCCAGGACCGAATGACACTTCCGTGATTCCATAAATTGGATATCTTGTTCAAATCCAGATCAAACTCTTCCCTGGCATTTAGTATCTCAAAACCTTCCGCATATGCCTGAAGCATGGCATATTCTATGCCGTTGTGAACCATTTTAACAAAATGACCCGAGCCATGGGGTCCTACATGCGCGTATCCGTTTTCCGGAGCCAGCGCATTAAGTATAGGCTCTACCCTGTCAAAAACATCTTTTTTGCCGCCTATCATCATGCAGTAGCCTATTTTAAGGCCCCAGATGCCTCCGCTGGTACCTACGTCAAGGAAAGAAATGCCTTTTTCGCCAAGCTCACGAGCTCTTCGCATTGAGTCCTTAAAGAATGAATTGCCGCCGTCGATCAGAATATCGTTTTTATCTAACAAAGGTAATATATCGTTTATAGTCTGCTCTGTTATTTTCCCGGCTGGAACCATAAGCCATATAACGCGGGGATGATCAAGTTTGTTCACCATGTCCTGAAGAGAATCCGCTCCAATAGCGCCTTTTTCTTCAGCTTTTTTGACGGATTCTTTTGTTCGGGCAAAGGCCACAACTTCGTGTCCGCTGTTTACGAGGCGCTGGGCCATATTACCGCCCATTTTTCCCAGACCAACGAGGCCGATCTTCATTGCTTTGTCTCCAGTTTTACTCATAAAGGGTTTTTATATATATTAGTCGTTAAGCGGAGAACCTGCAACCTCTATGATGTGTTTGTAGGAAAAAGATTGTTCGGATTGCAATCTTCTGTCATTACGGTAAGTTGTTAATAATAACGACAGAACAGGAATAGTGAACAATAAGGAGGGGCAATGTTAAAGAAATTGTTATTTATGGTCAGTCAAAGCCCGTTTTAATGGATGGTGCCTCCTGTTCGGGTCAGAAACCGGTTGAAAAGGGAGGGTCCTATACTTAGGCACTGGTAAAGAGTTCCCGACCTGTATTAGTATGTTTAATGCAGGGTTTTAAATCATTATTCGTTATTTCTATCATTTTCATCGTCTGTTCGAACGCTTCCGGCAGTAATTTCGGGATCGGCTCACATGCCGGTTACGGCACTTTCCAGTTTAAAGAGAATGATCAATCCCTTAAATCAGAATCAACACAAAACATGGTCATCTTTGGAGTGTCAGGGGAATATTCTTTTAATAAACCGCGCAATTTCTTTGCCGGCATAACGACTGACTGGATAATAGGTTTTGATGACAGAGAGACATGGACCCGGAACAATACGCAGGCCGGTACAAATGATATGAGCGTGTCCGGCCAATTCTACGACCTCAGGTTCGGTTACAAAAACAGTATCAACAGGTTTTATTACAGGATTTATATATCAGGCGGATGGGACGGCCTGTATCTTGAAAGGGATAATTCTACGCAGTCCGGTGTTAATATTCCTGTCAATAAGGTCACCAGGGATTACAGCCTGTGGCGGGCAGGCATCGGCACGGGAATCGGTTACAGCATCGGCAAATGGGCATTGGACGGCAGGGCTGCTTATTCTTATTATCCCGCCGGTGATATAGATGACAGTTCCTTGCGGCTTTTTACATTTGATACTAATGGCACGTGTCTGGATGCCGGCCTGGGCGTTGCCCGCAGAATAACAGACAAAATGAGTGTTTACGCGGGTGTCAGCTATACATTCAGCACTCTGGATAAAAGCGAAACAATAAACGGATTCTTTGTCCCTGAAGCTGATTTCGAGATGCTGTTGGGAGTGGTTAACCTGACTTATGCTTTTTGACAGCGTATTTCTCGAACAGTCTCAGCCCTTCCATGTGCCTTTCTGTAAAATCATATGAGATGCCTTTCCAGAATTTCACAAGATCTTTTTCGCCCAGCCATTTACTTTGGGGTGCGAGTTTTGCCAATGAAGAGAAATTTTTTGATGTATATTTTTTTGCGGCGAGCAGATCGGCGGCAAGTTTTTTAATAAGTTCCATTTTATGCGGAAGGATGTCTTTCCTTACAATCCAGAGAGCAAACACAAATGGAAGTTCCGTGTGTTTTTCCCATAGTTCTCCGAGGTCATAGATAAAGAGTGACGATTGACCCGTAGGCTTCGCACGAGGCGAGCGATTGACGATTGACGATTGAGATCTGTTTGTTTTGCTCTTAACTTTCAACTCAGTGTCAGATGCGGCTTTTTTTGCTTCTTTCATGGCATTGTCGCCGATAAGCAGTGCCGCAGGAAAATGTGTGAGTACACTCCTGATGCCGGAACTGCTGAATGTCTTAAACCTGCAGTTAAGCGAAAGGAAATCATTAAGTATTATCTTCAGAAGTGAAACGGATGTTTCTGAATCAGAAGATACGGCAATGGTCTTGCCTCCCAGTTCCTCAATAGGGATTTTAGAAAAGAGCAATATGCTGTTTATAGGGCCTGAAGAACTGATGGTGAACCAGGGCAGAATAAAATATTTTTTTTTGTTTTTGAGATATTCAATTGATGATGAAGGACTGATATCGAGTTCGCCGTCCCGGAGCATTTTGTTTAAAGCTGAAGGAACACCCTTGATGAATTTATATTCCGACAGGTCGCATTCTTTTTCCAGGTAGTAAAATGTCGGAAAGAGATTCGCATACGGGATCCTGCCAATACGAAGTTTTGTTTTTCTCAACTTTTAGCTTTAAACTCCTGACTTTAAATTCTGTCTTATCATCCTTTTATAACTCCAAGGGGTTTGAGTCTGGCTACCTTTTGCGATAACCCCGCGTTATGAACTATATCTACAACATTTAACACGTTCTTATACGCCTCCGGCATTTCCTCCGCAAGAGTGGTCTTACCAGTATACCTGACTATAATGCCCATGTCTTCCATCTCTTTTCTGATCGACCTTCCTTTTGCTTTTTTTATTGACTGGCTCCTTGACATCACTCTTCCCGCGCCATGGCAAGTAGAACCGAACGTTTCCTTCATCCCGATTTCCGTTCCTTTAAGCACAAACGACGCCCTGCCCATGTCACCGGGAATTATAACAGGCTGGCCGATACGGCTGTAAGATGCGGGCAGTTCCGGATGTCCTGGAGGGAACGCCCTTGTTGACCCTTTTCTGTGAACGATCACTTTTATTCTTTTATTGTTAACGATGTGTTCCTCGATCTTCGCGATGTTGTGCGCGACATCATATACGAGGCTCATTCCCAGAGATGACGGCCCCTTGTTAAGTACTTTCATAAATGATTCTTCCGCCCGGTGCATTATACACTGCCTGTTTGCCCACGCGTAATTGGCAGCTCCCTTCATTGCTGAAAGGTAATCCCGCGCCTCAGGACTGTTGAAAGGCGCGCATGCAAGTTCCCTATCCGGAAGAAATATTTGATATTTGCTTGAAGCCCGCTGCATAACATTAAGAAAATCAGTGCATACCTGATGGCCGAAGCCGCGTGAACCTGTATGGATCATAACCGTGATCTGGCCTTTGAACAGACCAAAACTGCCGGCAGCTTCTTCATCAAATATCTCTTCAACATACTGTATTTCCACAAAATGGTTGCCTGAACCCAAAGTGCCCTGCTGGGACCTGCCGCGCTCGTAGGCTTTTCCGCTTATAAGGCCTGGATCGGCGCCTTCCATACAGCCTCCTGATTCTGTATGCTCAAGGTCATCACTGCTGCCAAAACCGTTCTCAACAGCCCATAGCGCGCCCTTTTGAATAATCTTTTTCTGGTCCTGAGAGTTAAGTCTGAGATTACCCTTTGATCCGACACCTGTCGGGATTTTACTGTAGAGCATTTCAATAAGTTCCCTTATTCTGGGAACAGTCTCGTCTCTGTTAAGTTCAGTCCGAAGAAGACGTACACCGCAGTTAATATCATAACCAACACCGCCCGGTGAAATGACTCCATCGTTCAGGTCAAACGCCGCTACTCCTCCTATGGTAAAACCATAACCCGCATGTATATCAGGCATTGCAAAGGATGAACTGACAATCCCCGGCAGGCTTGCTACGTTAGCGACTTGCTCTATCGCCCTTGTGTCGAGCTCTTTTTCCAGAGTCTCATCGACATAGATGATGCCGTTGGTCCTCATGCCGGGTTTGTAGTCCCTGGGTATTTCAACCTTTGTGTTGTCTATTCTGCGAAGTTTTTCAATGCCCATAATTGTGTCTCCATGTATAATAATTATACTTGATTCTATGCCCGTATATTTTTCGGGACGGCGATGAACAGAAATCTGTTGACATTTAATCCGGTTATGTCTAAATTTAGCGTTATATGCAGATATCCGGATCAAATGGATGCCAATATCTAATGCGTTCACAGTGATACATAGAAGAGGCAATTTATCGATATGAGCTCGACTTCTATAATACTGGGTATAATATTCGGCTCAATAGGCTTTGGATATTTTATCTACGGCAAAAAACAGCAGAGCTGGGTGGCGTATCTTTCGGGAGCCCTGTTGATGGTCTTCCCGTATTTTGTTGAGAATATCATATGGGCTGTTCTGATCGGACTACTGCTGATGGCATTGCCATTTTTTATGAGAGATTAAATAATAAGACATAAACATGAAGAACGTGCAAAAACACATAACACAGTGTCTCATGGCGGGGATCGTTGCCATGCTGCCGATAGGCGGTCTGATAATAACTGTAGGTTATATGGAGTCTATGATATCGGGTTCCGGCCTGTCTAAACTGCCGTTTTACTTTCCGGGACTTGGTCTGATCGCTGCCGCTCTTCTTATTTATCTTGTCGGCCTTGGTGTTACAACTTTTCTGGGCAAATGGATATGGTCAAGGATAGACAGAGTGCTTGATAAATTGCCGGCTCTGGGACGGTTGTACCAGACACTGAAGCAGATCCTGGGGTATGGCGAGGGAAAGGACGCGATCTTTCATGAGGTGGTGCTGATACCGAGCAGGGATTTTGATTCTCAGGAGATCGGCCTTGTAACAAATAAAATTACTGACGAAGAGGGAAGGCCCAAACTGATAATATTTGTGCCGGGGGTTCCAAATCCGACATCAGGACGTCTTGTAGTAATGGACCGGGATTCTGTTAAACAATTGAGTATGCCTGTAAATGAGTCCCTGAAGGCTCTCGTTTCAATGGGCAAGACTGATATCGATCTGAAGAGTTTAAAGTCTCCAGAATAAATCCTGAATCGCTGGATCAGTATTTGACATTCCGGCATCCGTTCAAAAAAACAGATATGAATTCTGACGAATTAATACTTAATGAATGATGCTGACGGCATATAGTAAATTATTACGGGAGAGTTAATGGACAACGTTGATCAAAACAACAGACTTTCATCTTACCACGGTGATATACCTGTAACACCTGAACATAAGATATACAAACTGAAGTTTACCGGAACGGCCGGTGAGTATTTCAGGATCTGGATCGTCAATACATTTCTGACGATTCTGACACTCGGCGTGTATGCCGCCTGGGCTAAAGTCCGGAACCGGCAGTATATTTATAAACATACCATTCTTGACAATCAGTCATTTGAATATACGGCAAACCCTATAGCGATCTTTAAGGGATATCTAATAGTAGGCCTGGGCGTGCTACTCTTAAATGTGACAGAGGTATTTAATCCTCTTCTTAATTTCATTGTACTTATCATGTGTTACGCGGCTATCCCGTTCCTTATTTATAAATCGATCAGGTTCTTTGCCCATAATACGGCTTTCAGAAATATCAGATTCCGTTTTCTCGGCTCTCTCGGAGAAAGTTATAAGACGTACCTTCTATATCCTTTCCTTATTCCATTCACACTGGGCCTGATCATACCTTATTGGGCGTATAAGAGAAGGGATTATTTTTTTAATAACATATCTTTTGGAACAACTCATAATACCTTTAACGGCCGGTCGGGGCCTTTTTATGAGAAATACATAATAACAGGTGTCATACTTGTTATTTCCATTTTTTCCCTGATATTTATTGTTTCTCTTCTTTCTGTACCGCTGTTTATGAGTACGTTTCCTCAGGATGCCGGTACACCCGCTTATCTGGATCACCCCGCGGATTCTGTTCCTGCTCCGAATCAGGACTCGATCTCTGATTTTGAGATGTCTTCTGATACTGAACCCTCATCAGAGCCTGAAGTGCCCTTTGAATCCGGTTTTCTTGTGGGTTTTATGATCTTCCTTATCGGAAGTTATATCCTGATCATCGTTATATATACCGCTGTTCAGCAATATTTATACGCGTGGTCAACCAATTATTGCTGTGAACATTCCAGTCTCGGCAGGCTGAGGGTAAAGTGCGCGCTTAAGGCGCGTACATTGATCTGGATACGCATTTCGAATATCGCGGCAATTATTTGTTCTCTTGGTCTTCTTATACCATGGGCGAAAGTGCGGCGTACACGTTATATCTTTGAAAATATCTCGGTAATTTCCGACAGCAGTCTTAATGAGTTTACATCTGCCGTCGAAGCGGACGAAAGTGCTTACGGTGACGCTGCCACTGATTTTTTTGACTTTGAAATAGGATTATGATCGAATTTCAGGCTACGTATTTTGACGGAAAAAGTTCAAGGGCTTATCCTGTAACTGTTGTTTTTACAGGGGAATTTTTGCGGATACGCGGTGAAGACAGGAATCTTTCACTGGATGTTCCGATCAGGGGCTGTAATATTGAACCTCCGCTGGGGAAAACCGCACGTACAATAAAATTACCTTACGGCGCGCAATGCGATAGCAATGATCTGGAGGCTATCAGGACATTGGAGCATTTAACGGGCCGGAATAGCGTAATGAGGCTCGTGCACTTTCTCGAAAGCCGCTGGAAAATGGCTTTGGCATCAATAGCGGGACTGATTCTTTGTGTCTGGGTATTTACGACGTACGGGATCCCTGTGCTGGCCGAGAAAGCGGCTTACGCGTTACCTCCTGAGGTAATAAATGAGATAAGCAGGCAGACCATGAAGATGGTTGATCTGAGTTTGGAACCGACAGCCCTCGATCAGGATAAGATTGAGGAGCTGCAGGGACTTTTTACCGGCATTCTTACAGAACTGGATACAACATTCAATTTCCGTCTGGAATTGCGAAAAAGTCCGGCAATAGGGCCAAATGCTTTTGCGCTGCCGTCCGGCCTTATTATAATGACGGATGAACTGGTCGAAATCGCCGATAATAACAGGGAACTGGAAGGAATCTTTATTCATGAGATAGCTCACGTAACAAACCGGCATGGGTTACGGAGCATTATCCAGAACACAGGTGTTTTTCTGCTGATATCCGCTCTGCTCGGTGATGTTACATCCATTACATCTGCGGCGGCGTCACTGCCGACAGTGCTGCTCAATTCAGATTATTCCCGCGGTTTTGAAAGGGAGGCAGACACGGCTGTTGCGCTTTATTTTTTTGATAAAGGTTGGAATGTGAAGCCGTTTCAGGACATTCTTCTGCGTATCACCGACAGAAGATCTGATTATCCCGGAGAATCAGTATGGTCATCTCATCCGGTGACAAGTGAGCGTGTAGAATATCTTAAGGGGTTTGAAGACTCCATGAAAAATAAAAAAGAATAATACATGAAATTAAATCGCTCAATTCAGGCAATACGTTACTGCAGTAACTGAATACGGGTTCGTCATACAGTAGAGGAAAGGAGAAGCAAATGCCCTGTTTTTATGTTTTAAGGACTTCGCTGATAGCTTCACGGAGCGCGTCGGGAGTAAAAGGCTTTTCAATATAATTATAAGCCCCGAGTTTGAGAGTTTTTACCGCTGTCTCAACCGTGCTGAAGCCCGTTATCATTATTACGTTGGTATCCGGCCATTTGCTTTTTATGCTGTTCAGCACTTCTATCCCGTCCATATCAGGCATCTTGATATCGAGAAGAACAAGATCAAATTTTTCTTTTTCAAGCAGGTCAAGGCCGTCCCGTCCGCTTGATGCCGTTTTTACTTCATAGTCATCGCCGCTCAGCGCTCTTTGACAGCTTATCCTTACAATGTGTTCATCATCTATGGCTAATATTTTTTTCATTCATCCCCTTCCTTTAGCGGTAGTCTAACAAAAAATGACGTCCCTTTTCCAACTGCGCTTTTTACTTTTATTTCCCCGCCGGCATGTTTTACAATGCCGTGGCTGACAGAAAGGCCGAGCCCGGTTCCTTTATCTACCGGCTTGGTCGTGAAGAATGGTTCAAAAAGTTTTGCCATTGCCTCTTTTTTTATGCCGGCGCCTGTATCAGTGAATTCTATCTCCACATAATTTTTGTTATCTTTGGTTATTTTGCGTGTAGCAACAGTAATCACACCTCTTTCATTCATGGCGTCGGCAGCGTTCAGGAGCATGTTCAGGCAAATCTGCTGGAACTGGGAAGAGTCGCCGATCGTAATAAGCGGAGTATCGTCTATATTTGTATTGAACTTTATGTTATGAAACTTTTCCTGGTTTTTTACCATGTAGATAGTTTTGCTTAGTACGTTATTGATGTTAACCGCTCCCTTTTCAGAGGGAGTCGCGCGGGAGAATGTAAGCAGGTTCTTTATTATTTTCGAACACCTTTCAGCCTGTTCAATAATGACCTGAAGGTCTTCGGCATCAAGACTGTCCGGCGGAACGCGCTGAAGCATCAGATGCGCGAAAGTTACAACGCCGGTTAGAGGATTGTTTATCTCATGAGCCACACCCGCCGCCATTCTGCCCAAAGATGCCAGTTTCTCCGTCTGGAGAAGGCTGGCATGTGTTTTTTGTATCTCTTCTGTCTGCTTATCGATCTCAGCCTCAAGTGTTTGGGTCCATAATTCCCTCTGGTCTCTCGCTCCCTTCAAATCAGCGGTCATGGAATTAAATGTCCTGGCCAGTACTCCCATTTCATCATCGGATTTGATCGGCACCTCGTGATTAAAGTCGCCCTCAGCCAGTTTCTCCATGCCGTAAGTTAGATCAGTTACAGGTTTTGATACCAGGCGCCACAGGATTATCCACAGGGCAAATGATCCGGCTACGAAAAAAACTACAATGTATAAAGTCAAAGCCAGTCCCTGTTTCAGTTTGGCTTCATCAAGAAGACCGAGTGACATGTCAGCCTCAACAAGTCCCAGGATCTTCTGTTCCTTGGGATGCACATGGCAGTCAGATGTGTAGCATGCGTTTTCGTTATATATCGGCGCAACAAGTTTCAACGCTCTGACACCGTCAGGATTCTTATATACGGTCCATCTCTTCTGGTCCGTACGGATCTTTGCCGACTTAGTCGTGTCAATGTGGCATCCGCGGCAGGATATTGACGCGCTGTCCGCGTATGTACCAATATTCTTTTTGGATGAAGAGTAGAAAACCCTTCCGTTATGGTCGAATATATTTACGTTCTCGATCCCGTTTGATAGGCTTATGTCTTCGAGGGTTTGCTGAATTCCTGTCCGGTGAAAAGTAAGCATGCTGTATCGCGTGCTCTGTTTTACAAAATCTACAAAGGAATCTCCATACTTGATCGCTATTGAAGTAAGGTCCTTGTCCTGCTTATGAAGAATGGCCAGCCAGAAAACAGAACTTCCGAAGATCATCAATAGTCCGATGGCAATGATAAGTTTTGCCGCAAGTGAATGTTTGGGATGACGGAGTATGTTTTTCATGTCAGAATAGTCATGGATGAACAGAGCTGTATATCCCTGTATTTCCTAACCGGCCTATTTCCTGTTAAATTATACCGAATTTAGAATGTTTTTCAATATTTATTTGGAATGATTATTTAAATGATCAGTGTTATTGGCAAATGATATTCCAAACTAAGCGGCCGGGATCAATAATTCAAATATTTATTTTCACTCTCTTATAAAACATGATTTCCTCCTTAATGCTGTTTTTTGCGAATTAATTAATTAAAACTATGAATAAGTAAAACAAATACTCGTTGACAGTGGTTAGTTGTTTTATGAATAATAACATCAATCATTATGCCTGGAACTTATATTCCATCAGACTACTTGCCTGTATTTATAACGTTACTGATTGCCGCACTGATTGGCCTTGCGGCATTACTTGCGGGCCTCCTTGTCAGGCCGCGAAGGCCTTACGCCCTGAAACTGACTCCTTATGAATCCGGGAATCCTCCCGTAGAAGAACCGAGACACAGATTTTCAGTGAAGTATTACATTGTCGCAATGCTTTTTGTGGTTTTTGATGTTGAAGCGGTTTTCCTCTACCCCTGGGCGGTTGCCTATGACAGAATCGGTCTTTATGGTTTTGTTGAGATGATGATCTTTATTTTTATTCTCATTATAGGATATATCTACGCGTGGGAAAAGGGAGCGTTTCAATGGGAATAGATATCCGGAATTCAGATAATCCTTCTCTTGTTGAAGTTGAAAAGGGATTAAAGATAATACCCGGTGCAAGTACACTTATCACTTCTCTGGACTGGTTCGTTAACTGGGGGAGAAAGTCATCTATCTGGCCTATGACCTTTGGACTGGCGTGCTGTGCCATAGAAATGATGACAGCCGGCTCAAGTTATTACGATCTGGATCGTTTCGGCATTGTTTTCCGTGCTTCGCCCAGACAGTCTGACCTCCTGATTGTCGCGGGAACTGTAACAAAGAAAATGGCGCCGATAGTCAGAAGGGTATATGACCAGATGCCTGAACCCAGATATGTTATGGCTATGGGCAGTTGTGCATGCTCAGGCGGGGTATTTAACACTTATTCGGTTGTTCAGGGATGCGATGAATTTTTGCCTGTTGATGTATATGTCCCGGGTTGTCCGCCCAGACCGGAAGCTTTAATGGAAGGCCTGATGAAACTTCAGGATAAAATTCAGGGCGAGCGCCTGAGATGGACGCCGTGGAGATAAAAGACCCATAAACATATTATCATTGGCAACTTAATTGTACATAGGAAGGTGTTATGAGCTATGAACTGCTGAACCATGAACTAAGACAATGAACCCATTGGAAATTGCAGATAAACTTAAAGAAAAGTTTACTCTTGAGGTTCTTGATGTAACTCACTTCAGAGATCAGGTGTGCGTATCTGTAAAGCGTGACAAGATCCTTGGAATTTGCCGTTATCTTCGCGAAGACCCTGATATTTACATGGACTACCTTGCAGATTTGTGCGGTGTCGATTATCCGGGCAGAAGGCTTCGCTTTGAAGTTGTTTACAATCTTTATTCACTGAAATTCCGAAGTCAGATCAGGATCAAGGCCATGATCCCTGAAAATGATCTGTTCATTGACAGCGTTGTTCCTGTATGGCGCGGCGCCGACTGGCATGAGAGAGAAGCTTGTGATATGTACGGAATTGTATTCAACGGGCATCCCGATCTGAGAAGAATTTTAATGCCTGAGGACTGGGAGGGTTATCCGCTTAGAAAAGATTATCCGCTAAAAGGACCTGAAGATGAATACAGGAAGTACGAGGAAATAAAAGAATTGCACACCCACGATGACGAGTGGAATATTAAGTCGTAAGCGGTTATAAGCGAGGAGCGGGACAGACAGATCGTCCGTAACGGTTTTATATAATGGGAAACATGAAAAGTGCAGAAGACGGGGTCGAGGCTGAACCCCGCTTAGCGAGTAAAAAACTTACGCTTAGTATGGGCCCTCAGCACCCTGCTACGCATGGTGTTTTGAGACTGGTGCTTGATCTGGACGGTGAGACGGTTGTCAAATGCACACCGTATGTCGGGTACCTGCACAGGGGTGTTGAAAAACTTTCCGAGCATAAAAACTACTTTCAGATAATCCCTCTTACGGACCGACTCGACTATATTGCATCAATGGCCAATAATATCGGCTATAGTGTCGCGGTTGAAAAACTTTTTGGTATCGAAATTCCTGAAAGGGCGCAGTATATCAGGACTATAGCGGGTGAGCTGGCGCGCATATCAAATCATCTGCTCTGGCTTGCGACACATGCGCTGGATATCGGAGCAATGACCATTTTCCTCTATTGTTTCAGGGAAAGGGAAAAAATAGCAGACCTGTTTGAAAGGCTCTGCGGTGCCCGTCTTACAGTAAGTTACACAAGGATCGGCGGCGTCAAAAACGATGTCGATAAAGAATGGCTGGATGACGTATACAGGTTCACGGAAGAATTTCCCATGAGGATCGAGCAGTATGAAACGCTCATAGACAAGAACCGTATATGGCTGCGCAGGACAAAAGGAATCGGTATAGTTTCGGCTGAGGAGGCTATTAATCTGGGAATGAGCGGCCCGACCCTCAGGGGTTCCGGTGTCCCGTATGATGTTAGAAAATTCATGCCGTATGGAGCGTATGATAAAGTTGACTGGGAAGTCCCGATAGGTAAGAACGGAGACGTTTATGACCGTTACCGCGTAAGGATGGAGGAATTCCGCCAGTCCAATTCGATAATCAGGCAGTGTATTGAAAAAATGCCGGAAGGCCCGGTAATGGCTGATTCTCCCAAGTTTACATTGCCTCCAAAAGACAGGGTAATGGGTGATATGGAGCATCTCATCCGCCAGTTTGTCCTTGTAACAAAAGGCCCACAGACCGCTCCTGAAGGGGAAATCTATGTTGCTACTGAGGCGCCTAAGGGAGAGCTTGGTTTCTATATTGTCAGCGACGGCACCGGTAAGCCTTATAGAATGAGGATTAGGGCCCCGTCGTTTGTTCACATTTCCACACTGCCAAGGCTGTGTGAAGGAAGCCTTCTCGCAGATGTAATCGCGAATATCGGAACTGTGGACATTGTTCTGGGGGAATGCGACAGGTAAAAAATGCAAAATGCAAAATTAACAGTTAGCATTTTTAAATTTATGCCCGACACATTGTTAAATGCTAATTTTTCAATGACAATTTTAAAATTTATTGGCTATGTTTAGCGAAACAGTTACAAAGGAAATAGAAGAGATCAGGATGAAGTACCCTGACCCCAGGAGTGCTCTGCTTCCCGCGCTGTATGTTGCGCAGAGAGAGTTCGGCTGGCTCAGTCATGAGGCTATGTTATGTGTCTCGCAGTCTTTGAATTTGCCGGTGGCCAGTGTCAGGGGTACGGCATCGTTTTATTCAATGTTCAAACATAAACAGGTAGGGCGTAATCTTATCCAGCTGTGTACAAATGTTTCCTGCATGATTTTAGGAGCTGAGAAGCTTCTTGACCTGCTGAAAGACAGATACGGCATTGAGCCGGGGGGAACAACCGAAGATAACAGGTTCTCTCTCGTAGTAATGGAATGCATCGGCGCTTGCGGCACGGCGCCGGCAATGCTTGTCAATACTGATTCTTACGATAACCTTACAGAACAAAGTATAGGGGAAATACTCGAAAAGTATAAATGAGAAAGATCACAGATGATCGCCGATTAAATGAAATAGCGACCAATGGGAGCGAATATGGTAAATCAACAAGTCCTTACATTAGGTTTCCAAAGGGAACATAAAAGGATGCTGATTATCGCAGAAATATCAGTGCCCATCTGTTAATAATCTGTGATTATCTGCGTTTATTATGATGGAAAAGATATTACTTAAAAACATAGATAACCCAAACTCTGCCGATATAAGCG
>CAZNPC010000009.1:34217-40403 GCA_964574765.1 uncultured Nitrospirales bacterium
ATGGAAAAGATATTACTTAAAAACATAGATAACCCAAACTCTGCCGATATAAGCGAGTACATTAAAGCAGGCGGATATAAGAGCATATCAAAAGTTTTTGAGATGCAGCCTAAAGAAGTGATCGAGGAAGTGAAAAAGTCAGGATTGCGAGGCAGGGGTGGGGCGGGATTTCCCACGGCAATGAAATGGAACTTCGCGAATGCGGATCCGAAGTTCCCAAAATATCTTATCTGCAATGCCGACGAAGGAGAGCCGGGCACTTTTAAAGACAGGCCGATCCTGGAGAAGAACCCTCATTTATTGATTGAGGGCATGGTCGTATCCGGATATGCACTCGGAGCGGAATTCGGATATATATATCTTAGAGGAGAATACCCATTTGCAAAAGATGTGTTGAACAGGGCCATAAGCCAGGCGGTTGAAAAGAACTTTCTGGGTGACAACATTCTGGGCAAAAATGTAAAATTTCAGCTTTCTGTTTATCAGGGCGCGGGGGCATATATATGCGGTGAGGAAACCGCTCTAATAGAATCATTGGAAGGTAAAAAAGGACAGCCGAGGTCCAAGCCGCCTTTTCCTGTTAACGTAGGTGCCTGGAGCATGCCAACGATCGTTAATAATGTGGAAACACTGTCGAATGTCCCCTATGTTATCAATATCGGCGGTGATGCTTATTCCAAAATAGGCAGCAGCGATTGTACCGGCCCAAAATTATACTGTGTCAGCGGTTTTGTTGAAAAACCCGGAGTATATGAACTTCCGATGGGCACGAGCCTTCGAGAAATAATTTTTGATCATGCCGGAGGCATCAGAAACAATAAAAAACTTAAAGCGGTGATTCCGGGCGGCATCTCCACTCCAGTTCTTCCCGCGGACAAAATAGACTGTCCAATGGACTTTGTCTCAATGCCTAAACACGGCAGCATGCTCGGTTCGGGCGCTGTGATCGTTATGGATGAATCTGTCTGTATGGTTAAAGTCGCGTACAGGGCATTGAAGTTTTTTGAGCATGAATCCTGCGGAAAGTGTGTTCCGTGCAGAGAGGGGACGGACTGGCTTAGGAAAATTCTTGAACGGATAGCTTTTGGCAAGGGAAGAGAAGGGGATATAGACCTTCTCACTGAAGTGACGGATATCATGACAGGAAGAACTTTCTGTCCTCTGGGTGACGGAGCGGCAGGCGTCGTGACTGCCATGCTTAAACATTTCAGAAGCGAATTTGAGGAACACATTAAGAGTGGACATTGCAAATTGTCGATCGACAATTGACAATGAAAAATTGAGATATGATAACCGTAAATATTAACGGAAAAGAGATCCAGCTCGATGAACCGATGACGGTTCTGAAGGCCGCGAAAAAGGCCGGGATACAAATCCCTACACTGTGTCATCATGACATTCTTAAGGCTTATGGAGGATGCAGACTCTGTGTCGTAGAAATCGAAAGAATGCCTAAACTGCAGAACTCCTGCACTATGACGGCCGCTGACGGCATGGTCATTAAGACCGAGTCAGAAGAGATTTCAAAAGTCAGGCGCGGTATTCTGGAACTTCTTCTTATCAACCATCCGCTGGATTGCCCCTACTGCGACAAGGCAGGGGAATGTGAACTGCAGGATCTGGTTGATAAATACGGACCTACTGTCGGCAGGTATAAAGAAGACAAGAGAAAGGTCCCGGCAAGCCATAAGGACCAGATACTCGCAAGGAACATGGAAAGGTGTGTTGTATGTACAAGGTGCGTAAGGATGTGCGATTCCGTTCAGGGTGCTTCTGCTATTGATATTATCGGGAGAGGAAACCGCTCAAGAATGGAACCGTTTTCTTCTGCTTCATTTGACTGTGAATATTGCGGGAACTGTCTGACAGTCTGTCCTGTGGGAGCGATACTCAGCCGATTATCTCTTCACAGTTTCAGGCCGTGGCAGATCGACCGGGAAGTGGAAACAATTTGTCCTTACTGCGGCGTAGGGTGTACTGTCGTTGCGCAGGTCCGGGATGAATCAATCAAGCGTGTGATCCCCAGAATAGGGAGGGGGGTGAATAACGGGCTTCTTTGTTCAAGGGGCCGTTTTGGATACGAATTCATCAGTGCTTCAGAAAGGCTCAGGACTCCGCTTGTCAGGAAAGAAGGAAAACTTGTGGAGAGTACCTGGAGTGACGCGCTGAAAATCGTTGCTGATAAGCTTAAGAAAACAAAGGATGCTGCCGGAGGGAATGTTATTGCCGGAATTGCGTCTTCAAGATGCACAAATGAAGATAATTATGTGTTTCAGAAATTCCTGAGAATGGCATGCGGTACAAATAATATTGATTCTGTATCGCGTATAGGATATGTTGCCGCTCAGAGATACCTTGAAGATGTGCTCGGGCAGGGTGTAACTGCGAACATGATATCGGGTATAAGGAATTCAGATACCATACTGGTTGCCGGAGGCGACCCGTCATCTGTAAACCCCGTTCTGGGGCTGGCGATAAGGGCCGCGGTCAAGGACGGAGCAAAGCTGGCTGTGCTCGGCCATGCTAAAGGGCTGGAGAGGTACGTAACAATGAAGGTTACTCCTCCTGTTTTCAGGGAGTCAGAAGTGCTTGAGGCCCTTCTGACAGGTATCTTCAGGGAGAAGGGACGGAGAGACGAAAAGCCCGCGGTTGACAGCAGGATTGAGGAGCTTTCAAAGAATTCTCCGGATATTGATACATACGGGCTTAAGGAACTACTGCTTAAAGGGGAATCCGTTTCAATAATTATAGGCATGGAACTGGTCCAGCGCACTGATGGACACAGAGCGCTTTTTGCCATTGCCGGCCTTACTTATCTGCTGGAGGCAAGGCTGAATATTCTGTCTGACAGGCCGAATGAACAGGGAATTATAGATATGGGCTGTCTGCCTGATATGCTTCCGGGTGAGAGACCTGTTGAAATCGGCAACTTCAGGAATAAGTATGAAACAGCATGGAACGGCCCGGTTCCGGGTGAAACAGGAAAGAGCCTGCTGGAGATACTTGAGGGTGCCAAAAACGGAGAAATAAAGGCAATGTATATTATGGGTGAAAACCCGGTCTTCAACGTGCCGGACGGCCATTTTGTTAAAGAAGCATTAAACGCGCTTGATTTTCTTGTTGTGCAGGACATCTTTCTTTCCGAGACTGCGGAGTTGGCCGATGTGGTTCTTCCTTCTCTCGGATGGTCAGAGAAGGAAGGGACATATACCAACCTTGAGCGAAGAATACAACTGCTGAAGAAAGCGGTTAATGTTGATGGTATCGATGACTGGAAAATAATTACAGAGGTCTCTAATGTAATGGGTTATAAAATGCACTACTCCGGACCGGAAGATATAATGCGCGAGATAGCCGGAGTATCGCCGCTATACAGGGACCTGACTTATGAAGAGATTGGGACAGGAAACTGTTTGTGGCCTTATGGCGGTGAACCTTTAAGAGGCGAAGTTAAAGATATACGCTTTGAAACGCGGATGAAGCGGGAATTTAATGCCGAGTCTTATCTTGTCCTTGAAAAGCCGTTGTTTCATTCAGGGACCCTGTCAAGGCGGTCACGCGCATTGAGGAAGATATGTCCGCAGCCAATGCTTAAGATAGGACATCAACATGCGGAAGCCTTGAACCTTAAGGAAGGCGACAATGTTAATATCTCCACTAACCGCGGAAGTGTTGATCTGCCGGTCTCGCTGGAGCGTTACATTGAAGACAACAAAGTTCTCCTCAGCAATAATTTTGAAGGCAGGGGAGTGTTCAGTCTGCTGAGTTACAGCATTGACCCGATAACAAGAGCACCGGGGCTTGAGGGCTGCGAGGTACAAATAGAAAAGAGGCAGGGAAAAAAATGAGCTTAACTGCGGTATTGTGGATAATTATAAAGGTGCTGATTGTCGTTAGTGTAATGATGCTGCATGTCGCGTATGTGGTTTACTTTGAACGCAAGGTTATCGGGCATATGCAGGCACGGATGGGACCCATGAGGGTCGGACCGCACGGTCTTCTTCAGCCGATCGCAGACGGAGTAAAACTGTTTTTCAAGGAAGACATTATGCCTTCAAATGTGGATAAGCCGATATTTTATATCGCGCCTGTCATAAGTGTAATGGCGGTTCTGGCTTCACTGGCGGTTATTCCCTTCTGGGAGAATTTCTCGATCGTTAACCTTAATATAGGGCTTCTTTATTTACTTGCACTGTCTTCTGTTGCCGCCTACGGGATAATACTGGCCGGCTGGGCGTCAAATTCAAAATATGCTTTCCTCGGCGGATTAAGGGCTTCCGCCCAGGTCATAAGTTATGAAATCGCAATGGGATTGAGTCTTGTCCCTGTTATGATGATGGCGGGCAGTGCAAACCTTGTTGATATTGTTAATGCCCAGTCGGGATGGCCGTTCATATTCAGTCAGCCTTTGGCTTTTTTCGTGTTTCTGGTAGCCGCGATTGCAGAGACCAACAGGGCTCCGTTCGACCTGCCCGAGGCTGAGACCGAACTGGTTGCGGGATATATTACCGAGTATTCGGGAATACGGTTCGGACTGTTCTTTGTTGCCGAGTACGCGGGCATGTTTATTATGTCGTCCATAATCACGGTTTGTTTCCTTGGGGGATGGCACGGGCCTGACTTCTGGTTTTTTTCATATGTGCCTAATCTTCTGTGGTTTATTCTCAAGGTCTATGCCCTTATCTTTTTCTATTTCTGGATAAGGGCGACACTGCCGAGGTACAGGTATGACCAGCTGATGAGTCTCGGCTGGAAGCTGTTCATTCCTCTGGCCCTGGCAAACATAGTGATAACGGGAATAATAAAGATACTCTAGAATTTAAAATACAAAATTCAATATGACAACGAAAGAATTAATTAAAAAAGTATTGTTTGTTGAGATAATTGCCGGGCTTGCGCTGACGTTGAAACATTTATTCACTCCCGCGGTTACAAGGCAATACCCGAAGGAAAAGAGAGAACCCGTACCGGGGGCGCGCGCTCTCCATGCCCTTGCGAAAAACGATGAGGGTCAGGCCAAATGTGTCGGCTGCGGCCTTTGTGCCGCGATGTGTCCTTCCCAGTGCATATATATTTACACAAGCGAGGGTGAAGACCACAAAAAGGTTGTAGACAGATATGAGGTCGACACGTTGAGGTGTATTTTCTGCGCCCTGTGTGTAGAGGCATGTCCTTTTGGAGCCGTAGTGCTTACAGAACACTTTGAATATTCCGATTATACGCGTGAAGCATTCTATTACAATAAAGATCGGCTTCTGGAGAACTGGGATAAGTATATGGCAGGGGAAAAAGGAAAAGTATATTTTGAGAAGTTCTGGGGGCCGAAATCAAAAGATTTCGCCCTTGCCGGTAATAAATCAGAAGACAGGGAGAATTCATGACGCTGGCGCAGTTTTTCTTCGGATATTTCGCTGTGATGCTTATAGGGCTGTCAATATTGGTAATCACGAGAAAGAACCCTGTCCACAGTGTTATGTTGATGCTGATCCTGTTTGTTCATATAGCAGGCATATTTCTTTTTTTAAATGCGGATTTTCTGGCCGCGATTCAGATCATAGTTTACGCGGGGGCTGTCCTGGTATTGTTCCTGTTTGTGATAATGCTGTTAAATCTGAAAAAAGAGCAGGCTGAAAAGCCTTTTCAGAAATTGTGGCCGGCGGCCCTTGCGGTAGCAGCCGGAATTGCCGTATTCCTTGTTGTGATCCTGAGCAGGTTCTCGGTATTTCCGGAGCCCGGCATATACAACGTTGACAAGATTCGGACCGAAGGAGTTATGATGACGACCGGTAAGGTCCTTTATACTCAATATCTTCTGCCTTTTGAAATAGCGTCACTGATATTACTGGTAGCTATCATAGGGGCGGTTGTGCTTACAAAAAGAAGGCTCAGGTGAGCTTGTTGAATTTCAGGGAGGTTTAAGTGGTTCCTTTAAGCTGGTATGTAGTGCTCAGTGCGGTAGTATTCAGTATCGGCGTATTCGGTTTTCTGGCAAGGCGTAACCTTATCATTGTATTTCTGTCGATCGAACTGATGTTGAATTCTGTTAACATCAGCCTGGCGGCTTTCAGTCATTACCTTCAGTCCATGAGAGGGCAGATGCTGGTCTTTTTCGTTATAGCAGTTGCGGCCGCGGAGGCCGCGATAGGCCTGGCGATACTGGTTGCTTTTTATAAGAACAAGGCAACT
>CAZNPC010000010.1:0-40121 GCA_964574765.1 uncultured Nitrospirales bacterium
TATATATAGTTGATAAGGATGAGAAGCTTGCAGGTGTAATATCACTGAGAGATATTCTCCTGTCTGCTTCGGATGAACTTTTATCAGAGGTGATGGAGACGAAAATGAAGACTGTAACTCCGGACGCCGACCAGTATGATGTCGCGGAAATGATATCTAAATACAATCTTCTGGCCATTCCGGTTATTGACACAGACAGGAAGCTTTTGGGAATAGTGACTATTGATGACGTTATAGATATGCTCCTCCCTCCTTTAGCAAAAAAGAAAAGGAGGAGGGTATGAGCCGTTGGAAAAGCCTTCTTATTTTTCTTTCAATAATAGGGCCGGGCATTATTACGGCGTCCATTGATAATGACGCCTCAGGCATAACCACTTATTCGGTCGCAGGAGCGCGGTATGGATATGCTCTGCTGTGGATTCTGATCCCTACAACAGTGGCCCTTATAGTCACCCAGGAAATGGTGGCACGTATGGGCGTTGTGACAGGAAAGGGGCTTTCCGACCTTATCAGGGAAAATTACGGCGTAAAGACAACTTTTTACATGATGGTGGTCCTTTTAATAGCGAACTTCGGCACAACTATCGCGGGATTCGCCGGATGGGCCGCAAGCATGGAAATGTTCGGTTTAAGCAAATATTTCATGGTCCCTCTGGGTGCCTTTGGCATATGGCTCCTTGTCACAAGAGGCAGTTACAGGATGGTGGAGATCGTGCTTCTAGGGGCCTGCCTGCTTTATTTCGGGTATATTTTTTCAGGATTTATGGCAGGTCCGAAATGGGGGGATGTCCTCCAGAGCACTCTTGTGCCGAAGATAAAGTGGGAACCTGAATTTATCATGCTTTCAATAGCAATAATAGGGACCACCATAACGCCGTGGATGCAGTTCTACCTTCAGTCATCAATAGCTGAAAAAGGGATCAAAAAGGAACACTATAAGTTTTCAAAGCTTGATGTTGTTATCGGATGTTTTATAACCAATATCATAGCTTTTTTTATAATAGTTACGTGCGCGACGACGTTATTCCCTGACGGTATAAGAATAAATGACGCAAAGGAGGCGGCGATCGCGCTGACGCCCTTTGCAGGACAGCATGCGTCCACCCTGTTTGCCGTGAGCCTTGCGAACGCATCAATACTGGGAGCTATTATTGTGCCGCTCGCAACGGCTTACTATATTTGCGAGGCCATGGGCTGGGAGGCTGGAGTAAACAAGAGTTTTAAAGAAGCCCCGCAGTTTATGTGGATATACACTGCGCTGATCGTGGTATCAGCATGTCTGGTCCTGATACCCGGCGCGCCGCTGATCCTGCTGATGGTTTTGTCATCGGTTTTAAACGGTATACTGCTTCCTTTTGTCCTTGTTTTTGCTATAAAGCTGGTCAACAATAAAAAGATCATGGGAGAGTATGTCAATACGAAGGTTTACAACTATATATCATGGGGTACTGTCAGTGTCCTTATTATGCTGACAGTGACCCTGCTGATAATGGTTGCGGTGCCGGGATGATCAGGAAGGACAGACTGTTCAAGCTTGTTCAATGTAGTTTAAAATAGTTCAATCTTGAACAACTTTGAGCTAAATTAAACTATTTTGAACTATTAGTTCCCTTTAAGAATATGGTAAAGACAATTGAGATGATAGACGGTGTAGTCCGGATGCTTGACCAGAGCAGGCTTCCTCTGGAAGTAAGCTATGTAGAATGCCGGGACTACTCTACAGTTGCCGAGGGTATAAGGAAACTCTGGATAAGAG
Organism: uncultured Nitrospirales bacterium; assembly: GCA_964574765.1. GTDB lineage: Bacteria > Nitrospirota > Thermodesulfovibrionia > UBA6902 > BMS3Bbin08 > CAZNPC01. Next base: position 1,757 of record CAZNPC010000010.1, read on the forward strand.
GGGCCCCCGCTATCGGGATCGCTGCGGCAATGGGGGTCGCTATCGGCGCCAGGGAGATCAAGGCCGACAGTTTTGAAGATTTTCGCAGTGCCCTTGAGCCTGTTTTTTCAACTATGCTTGCCACGAGGCCGACGGCTGTCAATATCGAATGGGCAGTAAACAGACTGAAGGACCTTCTTTCTGTTAATAAGGGACTTAGTGTAGAACAGCTGAAAAATCTTCTGACGGAAGAAGCTGATAAAATTCTTGCAGAAGATGTTAAAGTGAACAGGAAAATTGGAGAGATCGGTGCGCAGTTCATTCAAGACGGTGATACTGTTATCACGCATTGTAACGCCGGCTCTCTCGCAACAGGCGGATATGGTACGGCAACAGCTCCGATTCGTGTTGCCGTTGAGCAGGGCAAACTGATTCAGGTTATTGCCGATGAAACAAGACCGGTGCTTCAGGGCAGCCGGCTGACCGCATGGGAATTGTCACAGGACGGAATACCGGTCACACTTATCACTGACAGCACTGCCGGTGCTCTGATGGCTGGAGGAGAGATATCTCTCGCTATTGTCGGAACGGACAGAACAGCGGCAAACGGTGATGTGGCAAACAAAATAGGGACGTATACTCTGGCTGTGTTATGCAGGGAACATGGAATACCATTTTATGTCGCCGCGCCCACAAGCAGCATAGACTTTTCTATTGAATCCGGCAAATTTATACCTATAGAAGAAAGAGATCCCGAAGAAGTTACGACCATAAGCGGGTGCCGGATCGCACCGGAGGGGATTAAAGTCAGGAATCCGGCCTTTGATGTGACGCCGGCAAAATATATTACTGGTATAATTACAGAAAAAGGTTTTTTTAAACCTGAAGATCTGTATAAATTAAGCAGGGAAAGCAAATAAGATAAGGCGAGGGCTTTATATAATGACGATAGAAGAAATATGGGATTATTATAAGGAAGATCTTCAGTCGGCAGAGGAAAAACTGCAGGAAACCCTTAAGACCGTGGCACCTGCAATTTCAATGGTTGGCAGGCATCTTCTAATGAGCGGTGGAAAACGTATCAGGCCTATCCTTGCCATTTTAAGTTCACGGATTTTTGGCTATAGAGGTGACAAGGCCGGTATACTTGCGTGTTCGGTAGAATCAATTCATACGGCCTCTCTGCTTCACGATGACATAGTTGACGGTGCAAGTACGCGCAGGGGGAAGCCTTCGGCGCACTCACTGTGGGGTGACCAGATTGTGGTTCTTGTCGGGGACTATCTTTATTCCAACGCGTTAAGGCTGGTCAATTCACTTAAAAGCCAGAAGGTTATGGATGCTTTCACCAATGCTACAGCCATGATGAGCGAAGGCGAACTGATTCAGCTCAGCAAAAAAAATCAGAGCAAAAAAGGTGATTTTAATATATCAGAAGATAATTATATGAAGATAATAACAGGCAAGACCGCAATTCTTATGTCCGCGGCGTGCATGGGCGGAGCGGTTATTGGCAACGCCAGGCCTAAGGAAGAAGAAGCTCTTGCGTCTTTCGGCCTGAAACTTGGCATGACTTTTCAGATAGCAGATGATATCCTTGATTATATGGCAGAAGAAAAGATCCTTGGGAAAAATCTTGGTAAAGACCTCGGGGAGGGCAAGATAACACTCCCCCTTATATATCTGCTCAGGGATGCCTCGCCGGAAGAGGTCCCTAAAGTTAAATCAATAATAAGTTCCGGGAAGATTTCAGGGACAGATCTTGCGTATGTTCAGGATCTTTTGAATGCGTACAAGTCCATAGAGAAATCCTATAAAAGGGCGGACCATATTCTGAGGCAGGCAAAAGCTGAACTGGACATTTTTGAAGATTCTCCTGAGAAGTCCGCTCTTATTGCAATTTCCGATTATTCATTGGGGAGAGAAAAGTAATATCTTATTTTAGATTTTAGATTTAAAATTTTGAGATTTTTATTATGCATCCAATAGTTGAACTTGCAAAAGATGCTGTTGAACAGTATGTAAGGAAAGGCATTGTTGTATCTCCCCCTGAATCACTTTCCGTAGATTTTGGCCGGAAGGCCGGAGTGTTTGTGTCCTTGAAAATCAAAGGCGAACTACGGGGGTGTATAGGGACTTATATGCCTTCTACTGACAATATTGCGAAAGAAGTTATACAGAATGCCATAAGCTCGGCTTCCCAGGACCCCAGATTTCAACCAGTCTCCGCTGAAGAGCTCTCAGAACTTGAATATTCTGTTGATGTCCTGTCACCGCCGGAAAAGGTGGAAAGTAAGGGGGTGCTTGATCCTCGCCGTTATGGCATAATAGTAAAAAAAGACGGCCTCAGCGGCCTGCTCCTCCCCGACCTTGGAGGTGTTGATACGGTTGATCAACAGATTAATATTGCGGCAGGCAAGGCGGGGATAATCTCATCAGAGGGTATTGAACTGTACCGTTTTGAGGTCAAAAGGTATAAATAATGTTTGATAAAAGTCAGCTGGAAAAGGACATTGAACAGCGGGAGCTCGTCAGAAGGCCGGCAATGTTCTTTGTTCTGATAGCGATCCTGTTTGTTTGTCTGGGGTTTCTCGGGGCGTATACGTGGAAACTCCAGCAGGAGCTTTTAGGAAAAGAGCAGGAAATTGTTTCTCTGAAAAACGGTTTTTATCAGGAAAAAACGGAAATTCAAAGCATTGTCAGGAAACTTGAGAAAGAAAACGCGGCCTTGAAAGACAAAGCTGACAGCCGGTCCCCTGTATCTTCCTCTGCCACGGGCAAAAAGAAAGAAAGTGTTAAATGAAATACCTTTAAAGGGCAACCTCAGATACTTCGGCCTTTCCAAACTGCTCTCTGAATATAATGACAAAAAAAAGACCGGCATACTTACTCTTATAAATGGTGATGTCAGGAAGAGCATATATTTCAGGGATGGTAAAGCTGTTTTTGCTTCTTCCAATCAGGAAGACGACCGTCTGGGCAATATGCTTATAAGGAACGGCATCATTACCCGGGAAGAGAATGATAATGCGGTTAAAATGTCAAAAAGACTGGGTAAACTGTACGGATCACTTCTCATAAGTCTGGGTTATATCAAACCAAAAGAACTCTTCCTGCAGTTAAAGCATCAGGTGAAAGATGTTATCCTTGATATCTTTTCGTGGGATGACAGCGAATTCATCTTCAGGAATGTGCCGCCGCCTGAAGACATTATTACCCTGGAACTGGGAATGGATGATCTGATAAGAGAGGGGATAATAAGCCACGAAAGAAATAAAAGGCGGAAATCCAATACGTTTTTCCAAAAGGTCAATGAGATATATAATGGCATTGAAAAATTGAGCTATTACGAAGTGTTGAAAGTCGGCATGGATGCAACCTCCGGCGATATCAAAAAATCTTTTCTAAATATGGCCAGGGAGTTTCATCCTGACAGAAGCCAGGAATTGGATGATCCGGTGGTAGAAGAGAAGCTTACTAATATCTTTACCTTGATTAATAAGGCATACCATACACTGAGCGACAGAGCGGAGAAGAGGGAATATGACTCGGAACTCCTTGGCAGGAAAACAACAAAACCGGTAGACAGGACTATTGTCAGGGCGGAGGAGCAGTATAACCGGGGCATAGATGAATATAAAACCGGTAATTTCTGGGGCGCTACTGATTTTTTTAGGGGGGCAACCAGGACGGATCCCGGAAAGGCGAAATATTGGGCCAACCTGTCTTTGAGTTTAAGCAAAATCCCAAAGAGATTGAAAGAGGCGGAAGAGACCATGAATAAAGCGATCATGTTAGATCCTCATAATGCCGGCTATTACGTTCACCTTGGAGTTATTTATCTTGCTTCCGGACTGGATCAGAGAGCCGTTCAGCAGTTCGAATCAGCGCTGAAATGGGACCCCGTGAATAGAAAGGCCATTGCGGAACTGGAAATATTAAAAGGTCGGCTGAAAGGCAAAAAAAACAAAAAATAAAGGGATTCCCCGAGCTACTTTCTTTTCCATGCGCCGCTTTTACCGCCGCTTTTTTCAAGGAGCATAATGCCGGAAATGACTATCCCTCTGTCAACAGCTTTGCACATGTCATAGATCGTGAGGGCTGCTGCCGTAACTGCAGTCAGCGCTTCCATTTCCACGCCGGTCTGGCCCGTGCATTTCACCCTTGCTTCTATGCCGACTTTATTCTTTTTTTTGTCAATGCTGAAATCAACGGTAACGGATGAGATATTGAGTGGATGACAAAGCGGTATCAACTCGTAAGTTCTTTTTGCCGCCAGTATACCGGCAAGTTTTGCTGTTTCAAAAACGTTCCCTTTTGATATCTTATTGTCAGTGATGAGGGAGAGGGTGTGTTTCTTCATTTCCACGGACCCTTTTGCAGCAGCTTCTCTGACTGTGGAGTCTTTTTTGCTGACGTCGACCATTTTGGCGCTGCCTTTTTTATCAAGATGGCTCAGTTTTCTCATAATACTGCCTCTAATATCTCAGCAGCATGTCTGATAAACCCGGTACATCTACCTTTGATTATACTGCTTACACCGGGGATACTTAAATATGATGACTTGGGGTCTACGCCGAGAAGTTCTCCGCAATTTATGGAAGTATTGCGTGCTTTGAACCTCTCTATAAATTCGTCGGAAACTTTATAGGACTTTGCTTTTGCCTCCTTGTCTTTGTGATCTGTTGTTCCGAATTTAAGGCCTATGATCATCAATGCACCTGTCACAGCGCCGCAGGTATCGCCTAGCCGGGCTATGCCGCCGCCGAAAGGAGAGGCGAGCCTTAACGCAGTATCCCGGTCAAGGCCCAGCTCTGTACTATAAGTTGAAACGAGAGCCTGGGCGCAGTTGAAGCCCTGATTAAATAATAAATCTGCTATCTCAATTTTATCCAATATCTATATGATAACCCCTAAAGTTTACTATACCATTATAATATTCAAAGATGCCGTCTGCAAGTGCCGTTGCCGGACTCTTGAAACAGTTAATTGATTTTGTTAGGATATAAATTCAGTGGTGCTGGTATATGCCGCAATATGCCGGGAGAGTAATAAATTATGACAGGAACAGCGTTTTCCCCGTCATACAGGGATCTTAGGAAGTACTGTTATTTTCACCGACTGTCTGACACTGCCCTTAAAGAGGTTGCAAAAAAAATGCATATCGAACAATTGCCTGCCGGGACAATCATCATCCGGGAGGGCGATCCTGCAGATGTCTTTTATTTCATCAGTGACGGTGAGATCGAAGTGTCGAAAAAAACCGAATCCGGGGAATCATACGTTCTTTCCGTGCTCGGCAGCGGCGAGGGTGTGGGAGCTATGGCTTTGCTGACCAATTCTCACAGAACCGCTTCAGTGACGGCAAAGACCGATGTTGCCTGTTATACCCTCTTTAAAAAGGATTTTGATGAAATAATTAGAACTGATTCTGTTTTTTCATCGATTATTAAAGGGAAGACCTTTGGATACGATCAGTTCAATAAAATAAAGGGCCTTCAGCCCTTTGAACTCCTTGAACCCGAAAAAATGGCATTACTCACAGGCAAATTGATTGAACGTAATTGCGCTCCCGGTGAAGATATTGTCGTTCAGGGAGACGCCGGCAGCGAATACTTTATCATTAAATCGGGCCGTGTGGATGTCTTGAAAAAGATGTTCACTGATGAGCCTGAAAAGGTCGCCTCTCTTATAGAGGGCCAGGCCTTTGGAGAGGAGGCCCTTATTACAGATTCCCCACGAAACGCGACAGTGCGGGCGGCAGAAGATACTATTGTATGGACGCTGTCAAAACCTGATTTTGACGGTATAGTTAAATCGTCATTTATAGACGAAGTAATGCAGGGGGATATCCCATCAAGTGTAGATTCCGGCCATGCTCTGCTTGATGTGCGTATGCAGATGGAATTTGATGATGAACATATACCCGGAGCTATTAATATTCCGCTTGACGAGCTTCGCCAAAGGTATTCAGAACTTCATCGCGACAGGGAGTATTACGTGTATTGTCTTGTCGGCGCCAGAAGCGCTTCAGCAACGTTCCTTCTAAAGAGCCAGGGTTTTAAGGCTAAAAGTATCAGGGGAGGCATGAATTCCTGGACAGGCCCTCTGGCAGTCGGGACTGACGGCGTACATACTCCTTTCAAACCTACCTGAGCGTGCGGGACCGAAGGAACGTGATTCCTTCCAGAATTGTCCCTCTAAGGTGCCGCATTGCGTAAGTCAGATGATGACGCCGATCAGTTTATATTGCGTGACGGCTCCAAAATTGCGGTAATAGGCGGCGGCCCGTCAGGTTCTTTTTTCAGCATCTTTGCTAAAAAAATGGCAAAGATGATTGATAAAGAATTAGACATAACAATTTTTGAACCGAAAGATTTTACCAAAGACGGCCCATTGGGCTGTAACAGGTGCGGCGGTGTAATATCCGAACTTCTTCTTCAGACACTCGCGGTAGAGGGAATAGATTTCCCGGATTCGGTTGTTCAAAGAGGCATAAATTCTTACAGGCTCCATACAAATCACGGAAGTGCTTATATAACGACGCCTTCTTTTGAAAAGACAATTGCAACTGTATACCGGGGGGGCGGGCCTAAAGGAGTTATAGGCAAAGAAAAAGACAGCTTTGACAAATTCCTTCTCGATATGGCGGTTAATGAAGGTGCTGTTCATAAGCCCGTCAAAATAGACCGGGTAGAAAACAGCAGAGGAAGGCCTGAACTGTTCTCCAGAAATCAGAAGATCATGGAAGCCGACCTTGTAGTTGGCGCGTTTGGAATAAACAACCGGACATTTAAAATGTTTGAAGACATCGGTTTTGGATACAGAAGGCCTAAGACAGTTACAACTGCTATTGCCGAGATCAGCCTTGACATGGGAAAAATGTCTGATGAGCTGAAAAATACCATTCACCTGTTCCTTCTTCCTCTGAAGAATATTAAATTTGCCGCCATGATACCCAAAGGCACACATCTGACATTGTGTATATTAGGGGACAATATGAATTCCAGTACGGTTAAGGATTTTCTCGGTCTTCCGGTGGTTAAGGAAGTATTGCCGGGAATGGATTATGATGTTAAATGCAGTTGTTTACCAAAGATGAACACGGGCGCGCCCAAAATACCTTATGCCGACCGTATAGTAACCTGCGGGGATTCCGGTTCCACCAGGCTTTTCAAGGATGGGATCGGCGCCGCGTATGAAATGGGAAAGGCAGCGGCAAAGACGGCTGTGTTCAGCGGTGTGGGCAGACAGCATTTTCAGAGCTACTATTATCCGGTGTATAAAGATATACTAATCGATAACCTGTTCGGCAGGTACCTGTTTGGAATTATCGACATATACAAGCTGTTTAGAAGCATGACGATCGGTATGGTTGAAGTGGTGAAGAAAGAGCAGTTGGCAACTGATGATCCAAAAGTTCTAAGCTCTATTCTCTGGGATATGTTTACAGGAAACGAACGATATAAGAACATTGTCTGGAAAGCAATTGATCTCAAGATGCATCTCAGGCTCTGGAAGGAATTTGCAAAGGCTTTGACAGGGAGAAGGTCATGAAGGATTCCGAGCTTGGCAACCTGTATTCAAACGGTGAAATAATATGCACGGAAGGTGAAAAAGGCAACGCGATGTATGTTATTAAGTCCGGCAAGGTAAGGATAACCAAGAATACCCCCGCGGGAAACGTCAAGATAGCGACTCTTAATAAAGGGGAAATATTCGGAGAGATGGCATTGTTCGACAGACTGCCCAGAGCTGCAACAGCGGCGGCGCTGGGAGAGACGCGGATCCTCAGCATAAACAAGGAAAAGCTTTTTTCAACCATTAACAGGGATCCGACGCTGGTATTCAAGCTCCTTGAATCCATGAGTAAGAGGATACGGGGTTTGAACGATGAACTTGCAAAGCTGAAAGAAGACAAGGCTGATATGCTTCATTTTTATGTTGATGTTGATGAAACGTGCAATCTTATCATTGATAAAGCCAAAAAATTGATCTCAGCTGACAACGGTTCCATAATGTTTATTCAAGGCAACGGCAAGACTCTGTATATCAAACAGGCATTCGGCTGTGAAGCAGAGCCTAAAACGAAACTTGGCATAGGTGAAGGGCTTGCAGGCAGTGTTATGGAAACCGGCAAAGCTGAAATGGTCAATGATGCTTCATCAGATCCGAGGTTTGTTCAGGGGGCGATCGAGATCAAGTCCATTATCTGCGTTCCCTTGAAATGCGCCGGTCATATTTTTGGTGTTTTGAATCTCAGCAACAGTTCTGACAGGATATTTTTAGAGGATGATTTTACACTGCTCCAGACACTGTCTGTTTACGCCTCTATAGCTCTTCAGAATGCCAGGAACTTCTCTCAGCTTAGTATTGCTGCTGACAAAGTCATAAAGCAGGCCGATATTATTGATATGTGCTGATTCAGGGTAATCACTGTTCAGAATAACTTAGCAGGTCAGAAAATATGCCTTTAGGGAAAAAAGAAAAATCATTAATAGAAAAGTTCCTAAGGAATGTGCATGTTTTTAAGAATTTTTCAGAAGTTCATCTGAAGCGGATCACCGGAGATTTTGCACTCCTTAATGTTAATAAGAATGAGAAAGTCGTACTGCAGTCTGATGACAGCACTGACCTGTATATAGTGCTTGAGGGCAGAGTGAAGGTGAGCTTTATGAACCCGGAGGGCAATGAATTTATCCTGACGGCGTTCAGGCAGGGTGATTTTTTCGGTGAGATGAGCCTGATAGACGGCAAGCCGAGGTCAGCTTCTGTCACTGCCGAAGAGAAAACTTTATTAGGTGTGCTGAAGCGTGAAAGGTTTTTCCGTGAAATAAATGACCATCCGGTGATCGCGGTCGACCTGCTTACGTCTCTTGTTGAGCGGCTCAGAAAAGCGGATGAAATGATCGAGTCTCTCGCGTTTCTTGATGTGAGGGAGAGGCTCATCAAGTTTCTGGTAGATATTACAGATAGAGAAGGCAGACCTGACGGAGCAGGCTTTAACAGGATCGATAAACGTACTCACAGGGACATGGCATCCAGTATCGGTTCGTCAAGAGAGGCAGTGTCAAAGGTGCTTAAGGTCCTGGCAAATGAAAAGCTGGTTGATGAAAGGAGCGGTTATTTGTTTGTTTCCGAAGAGTTACATAAAGAATTGGCAATTATTTAATCTCTTTATAATGTGAATATTACCTTGACAAACCTCACCTGTATGTGAAAAAATCAAATACTTTTCCCCTTCATTTGTTGCTAAATCGTTACAAAAGATCGCTGTTGAAAAATGATCATATAGGAATATATTTATATGAAGTGCTGTCCGTTATTTGGATATTAACTAATGATCATAGGTTATTTTATTTATAATTTTCCTTGGGGGGGTATTTTATGAAATTGTCTAACCATGTTATTTTATTTGTTTTCTCTATCTTTATCCTGTCCTGCAGCGGCGGGGGAAGCGAAGGCGACATAGCTCGTTCTTCTAACGGCACGACATCAGTAACGCTTAATGTCGGCCAGCAAAGCGGCTCTGCGCAGTCTGTTCCGCAGGCAGTTCCCGCATCAGTGACAAGTATGAACTGCCGTGTGAGCGGTTCAGACATGTCTGTAATTAATGCGCCTATTGATGTAAGTTCAGACACTGCCACAATAAATGTGCCAAGCGGATCTGCTAGGCATTTTGAGATATTTGCCTACGACGTCACCGGCACATTAATTTATTTTGGAGAAACAACAGCCGACCTTTTCGGTGCATCTGCCAACCTTTCGATAACAATGAACCCTACGGCATCAACAAGCTGGGCAAAGACATATGGCGGAACCGGAACCGACTACGTTTACATTAAACTTACAAATGATGGAGGATATATCCTTGCAGGTGAGACAAATTCTTTTGGAGTATCCGGCTATGATTTCTGGCTAATGAAATTTGATAATAACAATAACATTCAGTGGCAGAAAACATACGGCGGCCCCGGAGATGAGGGCCACAAGTTTTTAATCCAAACTGCTGACAATGGTTATTTATTCGGAGGGACAACCTGGTCATTTGGAGGAGATGGAGATCCCTGGCTGTTTAAAGTGACTTCAGACGGGACTGTGCAGTGGCAGAAAATTTTTGAAGGCCCCTTCTGGGAGAGTGCACGCAGTGCAGTGCAGACCTCTGACGGCGGATATTTAGTTCTGGCCATGAGGGATTTATCTGCGTCAAACAATTTTGATCCATGGTTATTAAAGCTTGACGCAAACGGTGATCTTGGTCCTCCGGGCACATGGCAGAAGACTTTTGGCGCAGCGGGCTGGGAAGGGGCAGAAAGATTACGGCAGACAGCTGACGGAGGATATATTATGTTGGGTAGCACAGATTCTTTCGGAGCTGTTGACGATGATCTATGGGTAGTAAAACTTGACAGCCTTGGCAATATTACGTGGGAAAAGAGGTATGGGGCTACAGGGTTGGAGAGTGACCATGATATTAAGCAGACTGCAGACGGCGGTTATATCATATCTGCGGAGACTAATTCTTTCGGCGCAGGAGGTTGGGACTCCCTGGTTTTAAAACTTGACAGCGCCGGAGATATTCAATGGGCAAAAACTCACGGAGGCCTGAACGATGACTATTCACATTGGGTGGAAATAACATCAGACGGAGGATATATAATTGGCGGCGGTACCATGTCTTTTGGCGCTTTGAACTATGATGCATGGGGACTAAAACTCAACCCGGACGGTACTATTGTCTGGCAGAAAAGATATGGCACTCCTTCAGATGATTGGGAGGCGTACATCCACCAGACAGCAGACGGCGGGTATTTAGCCGCAGCAACTACGAACAGTCTTGGTGGGGATGATGTCTGGTTATTAAAGCTCAATAGCGACGGCACGCTTGGGTGCGGGCTTGATATTGATACTACCGCAACAGCAACAGATCAAACTTTAACTGTTCAGCCCACAACCGCTGTTATAGGCTCACTTATTCCAGTTATTTCAACGCCGGCTGTTACAATACAGGACGTGTCAGCACTTTCCACCACCCAGTGCCTGATCGGCGGAAGCATACAGGGCACATGGAACATGCATTCTGCTATTTCAGGCGATCTGCCTCTGGAATGGCCGGGCTGGGAGCACGGGCAGGGCAATATAAACGCAAGTGGTACGCTTGTTTATAATGATTTCCTCTGCAGTGACGGAACTACTACACTGCCTGCCAGCGTGACTGTCAACGTAGCACCTGACAATACAGTAACGATTACCGGCAATCCGTTATTTCACGGCACAATCAATACTGCGCAGGACCTGATCGTCGGTACTGCGGATCATGAAGACGGCGGTTATGAACTTGCTATAGCACAGAAAGCCTACAGTGGATTTGTGTTAGCTGACATTGCAGGAAATTGGAATGTTCACGGGATCTCTACCGGTGACGGCGCGTTTACGGCAAGATGGACGTACGCAGACGCGACACTTGATGCCGTTGGAAATCTTTCTTTAACAAATATCGTGAACAGTTTCGGGCCTACGGGGCCGCAGTCGGCGATCGTATTATTAGCCCCGGGCGGCATACTTACGGTTCCGCCCGCTCTGGGTCATGGCACTATTAATATGGGCATGGATCTTATGGTTTATACCGACTCTGACACTGGTTCGACAAACCTTTTTATAATGCAAAGGACCGGGGGCACATTCACACAGAGCGACCTTACAGGCACCTGGAGTTTCCACACTGTTGTATCTGGCGACAACCCGCAGTGGAGAGGCTGGGAACGCGGCACGGCAAATATTGATGATGCAGGTAATATAACACTTACCTTGTATCTCGACAGTGACGGCAATACAGCGCTTCCGGGCGGTGATACATGGACCATAGACGGTGCAGGAATTGTAACAAGCTCTGGTTCACTGCATGGCAAAATGAGCCTGAACAAGGAACTGGTAGTTGGTACCGCAACCGCGGCAGCCGGCGGATATAAGCTTATTGTAATGCAAAAGACCAGTGATGATTTTTTTATCGCAGGCCCGACCCAGCTTACTTTTGACCCTGCCAGTGATTACTATCCTGCCTGGGACCCTGCCAGCAATACAATAGCATTTATGACTATCCGCGCCCCTTCTGACGGGGTTAATAATAATATCGGAATGGTGCAGGCTGATGCTACAGGTGAAGGCAATATGGCCACAGGAGCCAATACTTCCCTTGCCCTTGCATGGTCTTTAAGCTGGGTAGGAAGCACTGGTTTCCTGATGACTAATGAGCGTATCTCATTTCATGAATATCTGGCATTTGATACCTCAGTCACGTTACCGTTTAACCGTGTTGTAACTGACGGCAATGACGCGGCCTTTACCCGAAAACTGCTTACTCCCGGCGGCAGCGGCGGTGATCTGATACGCATTTCACGGGACGGCTCTACTGCTGTATGGCAGCACAGGAACGGCGGCGCAGGCCCGTGGGTCTTATACTCAGCGCCTTATTCAGCACTGTCAGGTCAAAATACTAATGCAGTGGGCGGCAGTTCCATAGTATATAGCAGTGCTACGGATCTAAATTTTCCCAGCAATAGTGTGGCATTGACCCCTGACGGTTCTGAGGTGGTCCTGCCTTTACCAAGCGGAAGCGGGACTGACCTGTTTCTTTATACAAATGCCGGAGCTTTTGTAACACAATTGACAACCAGCGGTGGTATTAGCGGTGAAAACAACAGAAGTCCGGATGTTTCACCTGACGGCAACTGGGTGGCGTTTGAGAGCGGCGGAGGCGATCTATGGATGGTCACTATTGACGGTAACATAAACAACCTGACACAGCTTACCAATGACGCGCTATCCCAGGGCTGGCCCACGTGGTCACCTGACGGTACGCGTCTGGCATATCACCAGTTTGATACTGATAACTACAATATCTGGGTGTTGAACGTACCTTAAATATTAGTATTATTAGTGGCCGGTTTTAATGTTTCCGGGACATTCATTATAAATATTTAACTTAAAGAAAAGAACGCGGAGGCTGAATGACTATTCTTAGGATTTTTCTTGCAAGTATGCTGGTTATGTTTTCCTATTCTGTTATATCCCCGCCTGACCTGAGTGCAAGCGACTATGAATTATATGTCGCGCAGGGCATTCAGAAGATAAACCAGGAGCGCTATGGCGAGGCCCTGAAAGTGTTAAAAAAGGCCCTGGCCATGTCACCGGATGACCCTGAAGCAGTATATTATTCAGGCATCGCTCACTCAAGGCTTGGTGAATATGACACAGCTGAAAATCTATTCTTGCGTACCATTGATATAGACAGTTCGGCCCAGAACGCTTATCTTGAACTTGGCCGTGTTTATTATTCAACGGGCAGGTGTGACAAGGCGTTGACTTATCTCTCAAAGTTTATATCCGGTACGGACAATGAATCAGCAAAGCAGTATGCAATAAAGATGAAAGGCAGCTGTCAAAAAGAAGCCAAAAAAGAGGGAAAACGTTTCAGGCTTAATGTTTCTGTTGGAGCCCAGTATGACAGCAATGTAATACTCGAGCCGTCTAATCCGTCTGCTAATGCATCAATGAGAGAGAAAAAAGATGACGGACGCGGGGTGGCGCTTATCTTTGCTAAAGGCACTTTATTCAGGAGTGGGCCTGTAAAGCTGAAGGCTAAGGCCAGCATTTATCAAACCGTGCACGGCAGCCTGGAGGAGGAAAACCTGCAGGATTATAAATTCAACCCTTTTATTGAAGTGGATATTATGGATCCGGTAACTGCAACAGCCGGATATAAACTCGGATACACACTGCTTGGCACTGAACATTACAGCCTGGTCCATACGTTTCAGGGTAAGGTCAATGTGAAAGAGGGCAGGCATTTTGTAACAGAAGGGATTTATGAGTACAGGGACATCAAGTACTGGGATGATACACTATTTCCCACGAATTCCCTGCGTAGCGGGCATCAAAATACCATCGGCCTGAAGCAGAAACTTTATATCAAAAAGTTCTGTGCCGGCATATATGGTTATGCAGATTTTAAGCGCGCTGATATGCGGTACTGGTCATACGACGGTTACAGGGCGGTCGCCAAGACATGTTACAAGATAATACCTGCTCTGAAAGTGAAGGTTTCAGGTGAATACAGCAAGAAAAAGTACAAGGACATTTTTGCGGGCTTTACTGCCAAAAGGTCTGACGACATGCAGAAGTACTCTGTCGGTTTCACCTATAAGATATCAAAAGTCTTTAGTATTATAATATCGGATACATACACGATAAATGATTCCAATTTAATGGATTATGACTATGAAAGGAATGTTGCGGGAATATTCCTGAAGGCAGGTGTGCTATGAGAAAATATGGATTGATAGGTCTTATTTGTCTTTCAATGATGTTTATGGGTACAACAGCGTCTTATGCCGGGACAGAGGCCGGACAGGTCCTGTCAGTGAAGAAAAACGTTTATGTTGTGCGCGACAACCGGAAACACGATGCAAAGCCTCAGATGTCAGTTATGCTTAAAGACGCGGTGGAGACCGACGAAAAATCAAGGACAAAACTGTTTTTCACTGATGACAGCATCATTAATCTCGGCGAAACAAGCAGGCTTGTAGTTGAAGAATATTTATACAGCCCTGAGAAACAAAGGTCAAAGTCGATTTACAGGCTTATTGATGGATCGTTAAAGGTTGTAGTCGGCAGGTCAGACCTTGAGATACACACACCTACCTCGGTTGCCGCGGCAAGAGGCACTGTTATTTATATCGGTGTTGACCGTGATGCTGACGGTAATCTGTTCACCTGGATGATCGTTACAGAAGGAGAGGGTACACTGATGAACCTGACCGGCGTGGGAGAGCCGCTTCTGCTTGGCGCCGGAGAAATGGGCCAGACTACTGAGGATGGTCTCGAAAAGGTCCCGTTCGACCCTGCTGTGATAGAGCAGTTTGAGGACGCCACCATTGTAATAGGCGATCAGGTATATGAGCCGGGCGACCCGCTGCCGCCGCAGGATGAGCCCCTTATTGCAGAAGGCGAAGGCGAGGGCGAAGGCGAGGGCGGAGAAGAAGATCCCCTTGATGATGAGGAAGATGAATTATTATCAGATTCTCCGATAGAAGAAGAGGATCCAACTTCCGAGATAATTCCGGTGACAATAGATCTGGATTTCCAGTAGAAGAAGATAATTTATAAGATATTAGAAATATATGTGTTTTAGCAGGGGTAGATCTGAAGATCGAAGGTCTTAAATTAACAATATCTATATGTGAATATTACCTTGACAAACTCTCTAAATTATGGAAAAATAAGCCATATTTGTCCCTCATGTAAATATATCAATAATTGAATATATAACAATAAAAGCTAAAGATCAGGAGGTGGGATAATTAAAATGAGAAGTTTTTTTACAGTAATGATTACTTTTGTTTTTTTTATGATTTCGGCAGTGCCGGCTCTTCACGCGAGAACAGAAGATGCTGAACTGTATGTTGCAAAGGGCATACAAAAGATCAATGAAGAAAATTACAGCGCAGCTCTTATATCGCTTAATAAGGCAACACAATTGTCGTCTGACAACGTTGAGGCGGTCTTTTACTCAGGTGTCGCAAACTCAAGACTTAATAATTTTAAACAGGCTGAAACATTATTTTATAAAGTGCTTCGGCTTAATAAAGACGTTGTAAACGCCTATTTTGAACTTGGCCGTATTTATTACCTGACCTCTGATTGCAGTAAGGCGTCTGGTAACTTTACAAGGTTTATTTCTCTTACAGGAGCAAGCCCATTGAAGAAACAGGCCAAACAAATGCGGAAAGACTGCAAAAAGGAAAAAAGAGGTAAAAAACGCTACAAACTTGATATTGCAATCGGCGGGCAGTATGACAGCAATGTAATACTGGAACCCAGCAATCCGTCGGCTGCAAGCACATCGGGTGACGCGGATGACGTCAGAGGGGTTGTATATGTTACCGCAGGCGCTACATTATTTGAGACAGGGCCGGCAAGGCTTAAAGCAGATTATAAATTTTACCAGAGTCTTCACGCTGATCTTGATGATTATAATATTCACCATCACAAGATCAGCCCTACCATAGAAGTCGATATATTGGAACCGCTTCAGGCTACGGCAGGTTATTCACTGGAATACACTTTGTTTGAAGATGAGCTTTACAGCAGGGTGCATATTTATCACGGTAAACTGAAATTGAAGGAGGGGGAGCATCTTTCGACCGAAGCAATATTTATATATAAGGACAACAAGTACTGGGACGCGCCTTTGTTCAGCAGTAACAGACTTCGCAGAGGGCATACTAATATATACGGATTAAGGCAAAATTTTGCCATAAAGAAACTGGCAGGAAATGTTTATTATTTCGCTGATTTTAACAGGGCGGAGACTGCTTACTGGTCATATGACGGCCACAGGGTCGGAGCGAAGCTTGTCTATCAGATAATAGACCCGCTGTTTATAGGTGCGTCAGGCGAGTATAATAAAAGAAGCCATAAGGCAGTGTTTGTCGGTTCTCAGAGCAGGAGAAAAGACGAGATGACGAAATACGGCGCAAAGCTTACGTATTATATTATTCCAAATAAGCTGAGTATTGCTTTGTCAGATATATATACTAACAACAGCTCTAATCTGAGCAATTATGATTACAGCAGGAACGTTGTAGGACTGTTCCTAAAGGTAGGTGTGCTATGAAAAAGTATTTCTTAACAGGTTTGATATGTCTCTCAATGGTCTTTATAAGTGCGGCAAGGTCCGGAGCTGAAACCGAAGCCGGACAGGTCCTGTCAGTAAAGAAACAGGTGCACATTGTACAGGGTGAAAGCAGGAAAGCCGCCGTGCCGCAGATGAAACTTATGCTCAAGGATTCAGTTGAGACCGGAGAGAAATCAAGGGCAAAACTGTTTTTCACTGATGACAGCATAATTAATCTCGGAGAAATGAGCAGGCTTGTTGTCCAGGAATATTTATACAGCCCCGAGAAACAAAGGTCAAAGTCGATTTACAGGCTTATTGATGGATCGTTAAAGGTTGTGGTCGGCAGATCTGATCTTGAGATACACACTCCGACTGCTGTAGCCGCAGCAAGAGGCACGATCATTCTTGTGAAATATTTGAAGATCGGGGGCAAGTGGTTTACGATCATTGTCGTGACCGAAGGCGAGGCCAAAGTAACAGCTATCATTAAAGGCAAGAAGGGCAAGAAGGAAGTCCTTGTCAAGGCAGGCGAGATGACCCGTGTTGAATGGGGTAAGGACCCTGAAGATGTCACAAAAGCTGACTTTAAGATGCTGGGTGATGACTGGGGAGATATGATTGTAATAGGTGACTTCACCGGAGGTCCCGGCGAGCCGGGTGAAGGATCTGATGGAGTGACACCTCAGGATATACTGGATGATGAGGTTGGAGCGTCGCCAGATGTGGACCAGCAGAATGAAGAACCGGTCACTCCTGTTATAATAGAAATGGATTTCGGTTATTAACAACTGAGATCTTTGTATTTGCTGTATCGCAGTCAGCAGCCAAGTTTGTTTTGAAGGAAAGTGTTTTTTATTGATTTCTATAATGTAAGGAGAATAACCATGAAATACCTGCAATACATAGGCTTTCTGGCGTTATCTTTGATGATCGCTTCATGCAACAGCGGCAGTGATGTAAGTGACAGTTCGGGCTCAGGTTCGACTGAAGTAGCTGTCACAATAGGTGAGCGTTCTGCGGGAGGCAGTGCTGCCCAGGGCCCGGAATTATTCCCTGCTTCGGTAGCATCATTCGAGTTCAGTGTGACAGGGCCGAATATGAGCCCTTTGGGACAAATTGTGGATTTGCAGCCGGGTCAGACCTCCTTTACTGTTATTTTTATTGTGCCTAACGGCCTGAACAGGTGTTTTGCGATAAACGCGCTTAACGCTATCGGAGGGCTTGCTTACTCAGGTGTAAGCTGTGTGGATATTAATGGCGGAACACCCATCGTTACCGTTTACATGCAGCAAGAGTGTGCCTTGTATGTTGATGTGAATACGGGAGTTGATACTCCAGACTGCACTGACTCTAATAATCCATGTCAAACAATTACCTATGCCCTTACACAAACAGCAGGTAATGAGGCTATATGTGTAGCAGCAGGAACGTATGATGATACGAATGAGTCATTTCCTCTTAACTTACTGCCTGGCACATCACTTATCTGTCAGGGAGCAGGTTATTCAACTATTATTGATGATTACCCTGGGACAGTGATTAATGGCGCAGCAGGCGCCTTAATTCAAGGATGTCAAATTCTTGGTGACCCTGCCATTGACGATGACTCTGAAATAACAACTGTTATCGATGTTCTTCTTGATGGTAATAATAGTGCTTACAGCGGGATTATACTGTATGCGGATTCTATAGTAATGAATTCCACGCTTCAGAATTTTGACTATTCAGGGATAGAGATTAATAGCGGCAGTCCGACAATAACAAACAATACTATCACCGGTACTAATTATTATCCGGCCATTGATTCATCAACAGACGGCAGTCCGGTAATATCAAACAATACAATAACTGGTACTACTGATGACGACGGCATTGAGATTAGTAACGGCAGTCCGACCATAACAGGTAATACTATAACCGGAAGTGGTGATGATGGTATTGACGTGTGGACAACCGGCAGCGTGGTTATAAGAGACAATATTATAACCGGAAGTGGTGATGATGGTATTGAAGTGGGTACAACCGGTAGCGCGGATATAACAGGCAATACTATAACCGGTAATAATTATGGTGTTAATATCGAAAATAATGGCAACCCGGTAATAAATAGTAACATACTGAGCTGTAACACCCAAGTTGACCTTCGCAATGCCACATCAAATGCCATTGATGCACAGAGCAATCAATGGGACAATGCCCCTCCAACAGAAGTAGTCGGTACCTGCAATCTTGCAGGAGAAGATATCTGCAACACAGGCAGAGGAAGCGTTAACTTTACAGGCAATACAATTGCACCATTGCCTTGTACGCCGTAAAAAGTTTTAATTAACGGGTTCTTCGAGGAGAACGCCTTTGTCTATATTGTTTGGCGTTCTCCTTTGCTTTCTTGGCTTGCTCAATGTGACCCAACTGCCTCAGCATGCTTGAAAGGGTTTTCCACTGCCGGTGCTGATGCGGGTCAAGGGCCAGTGCCTTCTGCAGTATTGGAATGGCGCCTTCGATATCAAACTGTTTTTGCCTCAGATCAGCCAGCTCAAAAAGCAGGCGGCCTGTGTCTCTATCGCCAGGATCAGAGGCTGATTCAAGCTGTTTTAATATTATGAGTTCCCTGTCTGACATCTTCATTTTTGCTGCGGCACGTTTCATGTTCCATTCAGAACGTTCTTTTTTGACAGGGGATGCTTGCGTCAGTGCCCATGAACCTGTGAGCAGGACTGCACTCAGGATAAGGGCCTTAAACTCTCTGCTTTTGGCAAGCTTGAAACTCCTGACCAGGAAATATGACGCAAATGGAAGCAGAACAACAGTAAGAGGCAGACGGTATCGCCAGGTAACCAAAGTCAATACCAGTGCAAGTGAAAAGGTGAAGAAAAAGATAAACAAAGGAACAAGCCCTCTGTTTTCAAAACCTTTCTTCCTGAAGCCAATTGCAGCCGATAACATTCCACATAACCCTAGCGGAAGCAGGATGCCGATTCCGGGAAATACGGCCAGAAAAGAGGATTTTTGCCTGAAATACTGATAGTCTTCAACATTAGGTACTTCATAATCGCTAAAAAGCAGAAGAGTCTTTTTCCCTAACAGAGCGAAGAACTCTCCCGGGTGCTCTTTTATGAAATCATAAGTCCTGTTCTTCCAATAAGCTGAAACTTCTGAATCTGATAATTCCTTCCCTGTCTCTTTCTCAGCCATACGCATGGCGTCAACATGAGACCCCGCGATATTGGGACGAATGCCGCTAATCCTGCTGTATCCGCCCCACGCGCCTTCATGGTTGCCAATATAAAGATGGATACCTCCTTCGCTATTTATGAGGATCATGTCCTGTGAAACATAATAATTGCGCAATGCAAAAGGCGCGACAGCTATTAAAATGCCTATTACAAACAGGCTGACGATTTGAAAGCGCTTCTGAAGTGCTGCAGGTTTATTTGAATCCGCCTGCTCCTTATGTTGAAAGGGTTTTCTCATTAATAGCCAGAGGCAGATGGCAGGCAGAAATAATGCCATGTGGCCACCCAGATTAAATGCCAGTCCGGCAGTCAGCCCTGTAAACACCCAGTAGAGTGGTTTTTTATTTTGATCCGATCCGGAGAGCAGAAAAAGCAGGAGTGCTATCAAAGACAGTCCGAGAGTTGTTTTAAGCCCGGTTGTGTCAAAAAAGAGTAAAGGTCCGTATATTGCCGCGCCAAGGCCTGCCAGAAGGGCTGTTCCGGTTGACTTAAACAACCTCAAGGTCAGGAAATAGATAAGAGCGATATTGCCGACACCTATGATAACATTGGCAAGCCGCGCGACCCAGTAACTGTCGCCGAAAAGGGAGTACAGTCCTCCAAGGAAATACGCATACAAGGGAGCATAATAGTATGCGTTATTGCCAAGAAGCAGATTACCGGCGGCCACTTCTTTTGCGCGGTCATGGTAAAACGCAACGTCCATTCCCGGATACGGCACGTGAAAATTGGGGTATTCAGAGACCTGCCACAAATAAACCAGCCGTAAGACAAGGCCGAGCAGGAGAATTACGCTCAAATACAGGGCCGTTCTTATGTGAGTTTTGCTTTCGGCTTTATCTGTTGGCATCAGCAATTATAATAAATTACCCCGGAAAGTTAAATATCCACCTGTGTAAGTCAACAATTTTTTACCGTCTTTTTGATCTTCGGCTTTTCCTGTATTTTTCAAAATTGGCTTTTGCCTCTTCAGACGCGTCTGTACGGCCCAGCCTTCTCAGCATACCTGTGAGAGTCCACCACTGTCTGGGCTGATCCGGATGAAGGGCAAGGGCTTTCTGTAATATATCAACGGACCCTTCAATATCCAGTTGTTTTTTTCTAAGCTCAGCCTGTTTAACAAGCAGACGGCTGACATCTCTGTCAGTCAAAGAGGTGTCAGTTTCCAACTGCGTAAGGATCTTGTGTTCCCTGTCTGACATGTTCATACGTGCTTCGGCGCGTTTCATTTCTACTGCATAATACTGTTCTTCGACAGACGATGCCTGGGTTAGTGTCCAGGCGCCGGCTGTCAGAGGTATGACGAGGACCAGCATGATATAGGCCTTTCTTTTTACAGCCTCAAAGATCTGAACAATGAAATATCCTGCAAAAGGAATAAGCACCAGTGTCAAAGGCATCCTGTAACGCCAGGACATAAGGGTGAGGATCAATGCCAGAGAGTATGTAAAAAAGAAAATGAACAGTATCTCCAGTTTTCTGTATTCAAGAAGACCCAGCAGGAGGCCGCACAACCCCAGTGTAAGCATTATTTCAATACCCGGAAAGTATGAGAGAAAAGATGACCTCTGCTTCAGATACTGATAGTTGTCATTCCCGGGTATTTCATACGAACTCAGAACCAATAATGTCTTTTTCCCGAGCAGTCTGAGAAATTCGGCGGGTTCATCCCTGACAAACTCATAAGCCCTGTTCATCCAGAAGGCTGATACCTTTGAGGCTGATAATGTATGACCCGCCTCCTCTTCAGCTATGCGCTTAGCGTCAAAGATATGTCCCTTGGGAGTATGCCTGAGGCCGTCAATATTAATAAATTTGCCTGAAGCTCCTTTATGGTTGCCTATATATAAATGAAGTCCGCTATTGCTGCCTATAAGAACGGTGTCTCCTGCTACATAGTAATTGCGTATTGTAAACGGCGCTATGACCAGTATGATGCCCAGAATAAACAGGCTAACTCTCCGCAGGCGGCTTCTCAGGTCATTCCAGGCAGGAGGGTTTTGTTCAGGCTCGCAAGGTCTTTTAATAAATAACCATCTGCACAGAAGCAGGAGGAATATACCGATCTGCCCGATTATATTAAAAACAAGGCCTGATGCCATACCCGCGTACAGCCAACGCGATGATCTTGCTTCCCGGTTCAAGCAGTTCGTCAGCATATAAAGCATAAGCGCTGTAAAAAACAGTCCGAGGCTTGCTTTGAGTCCGCTGGTGTCGAACACAATGAAAGGCCCGTAGATCGAAGCGCCAAGGCCTGCAAGCAGTGCAACCGGAGCAGACTGAAAGAACCTTAAGGTAAAGAGATAGATCAATGCGATGGTTCCAACGCCTAATATGACATTGGCAAGCCTCGCGATCCAGTAACTGTCTCCGAATAACGTGAACAATCCGCCCAGGAAGTATGCGTACAGAGGTGAAGTCCAGTACACATCTTTACCGAGAAGGATATCCCCCCCGGCCACCCGCTGCGCCATCTCATGATTGTGGACGGCGTCTGCGCCGGCGTAAGGCACGAAGAAATTCGGATATGCGGACGACTGCCAGAGATAGATCAGCCTGACTGCCAGACCCAATACGAGAATTATGCTCAGGCAGATAATGATTTTTTCCCGATGAGGGTTGTTTTCAGGATGGCCGGTTGACATCTGAGAGTATAATACAATTATTAGTCTGGAATTGTCCTCTGATGCCAGGGGGCAGATAGACAAAATATGCAATTTATTCTATTCATTGAGACAAAAAAATGCTAAAATACCCGTTAAATGAGCAAAGGCATTAAAGTAAACGTGCTGGGTGACTTCGGCCCGTTCTCAAGAATGGGCAAGAGTATCAGCTATCGTATCACTATAGGCAAGTCAGACTATCTTGTTGACTGCGGGGCGCCCCTGTTTCAGCAGATAGGCGGCCACGGACTGAAGGAGATCAACGGCCTTCTGATAACTCACGCGCATGATGATCACAAGAGATGGTTTTCCGACCTCGCTCTATTTAATATGTATGCCATGGATATTGACCATAAGGTCTTTTTCCTGACTTCAGAAGATATCCACGATGATATTATGAGTGCTTCCGGCGCCGCACTGGACAGAAGCCTGACGCATGATTCAAAAAAAGTAATTGATATATCTTATGAAGACTATGTCGATTACAGAAAAATCGGCCCTGCCGCGAAATACCGCATTACTTCCGTTGATGAAGGAAACGGGTGTACGTCCCTGTGTATAACTGATTCAGCAGGGAAAACAGTTGGCCCGGAGACCGCAAAGATCGTTATCAGCAGTAAAACGAAAAAGCCCCGCATGCTTTTTAAAGACCCTGTTAGCGGAGAATGGATAGAGCCTGAAAGCTATTATCCTTTTTCATCAGATGTGTTCTATGAAACAGACAAGAATATTTATAAGGACAGTGAGGGCTTTACTATCGAGGCTGTCAAGGCTCCGGTATGGCACGGCATTTCCGCTATAGGGATAAAATTCAGGACAAATGAGGAGACCCTTATCTTCAGCTCGGACACGGTCAATAATATTCCACTGTGGAAGGAACTTTATACGGAAAAGAGGCCTCAGAAATTAAACATGTCAAGAGAGGATTTTGAGAATGTTTCTGTTATTAACGGCGATATTAATGACTACATTGAGCGGGTATGGAGTGAGGACAGATACAAAGAAGCCGTTACTGCTTTTGACGACGCGATCGTCATCCATGATATATCCATAAGGGCGGGGGCAGTTCATACAGATTATAGGACCCTGAAGGACAGCACGATTAAGAAGGATATGTCTATATTGACCCACGGCCCTGACAAGATCACATCTGAATGGGTGCTTTGCGACACTGACAAGAACTTTATTATTAAGGGGGGTAAGTTTTTTGAAGAGGTCGGCGGCCGGCCCTATCCAATGAATGCTGATATTTTCAACAAGCAGGACGGACAGTATTTTGTCGGCTATAGAAATGAAAAAGGCGCTTACACAGTATATGAGAAAGACGGGCTTCTAAATGTTTCAATAAAAGAAGATCCGGGGCTGGGCAAGCCTCTTTATAAAGTTGATATGTATGAAGATATTTCAGGAGAATACTTCCCGAGGATAGAAGGCGGAGACGCTTTTTATTTCAAACGGAAAGACGGACAGGTGGAACTTGTCGAGATAACGGAAGCCGGGAGCCGGGGGAAGGTAGTAGAGAATCAGAGAGATAAGCTTGCAAAAGAATGACCGGAGGTTCTTATAAAGGCCTTTTTCCAGAAATTGACAGGTTCGTTTAGCGGAAAATTAACCGTTATTGTTCCCCTGTTTATAATGTTTGCCTTTGCTTTACTCGCCAAGATCAATCCTTCAGTGATAGATGAACAAGTAGAAACACTGTTTGTTGACTACAGGTTTAAAATAAGGAATTACATATCCCCTCTAAAGATTCCCAAAGACATTATTATTGTCGAGATCGATGAAAAGACCCTTGATGAATATGGCAGGTGGCCGCTGGGCAGGAAAATTCAGGCGGAACTCATAGAGAAAATATTTGCAGGCAATCCTAAAACTGTTGTAATGGATATTATTCATCCGCAGTCAGAGACCCATGAGGCAGATGCAGCGCTGGCAAATGTACTGCATAAACACAGGGATAAGCTTGTGGTCGGCCTCGAGTTTGAAGTTGACGAGGGAAAAAAGTTCACCGGCGAGATCGAGGATATTTTATATAACCATATCTTTTATAAGTATGAAAACCGGGAATATCTCAAAGATCATTCAATTGAGGCATTCAGAGTCGTTCTACCTCCTGAACCGATCGCCAGTTCAGCTGCGTTCGGACACGTAAATACCCTCAGGGACAGGGACTCCAAACTAAGATGGGAGATTCTATATGTTAAGTATGGAGATGAATATTTTCCGTCTCTGGCCCTGCAGGCTGCACGTATGGTCAACAGTATTGGGCCGGAGAGGGTGGGAATTGTACCTCTTACAGGTGTTGACATGGATGGACTCATCATACCAACGGATGAATTTGGCCGACTGCATATTAATTATTATGGCAAGGCGCGTACATTTCCTTATATATCCGCTTCTGATGTTCTTTCAAACCGCATATCCGGTGATATGTTTAACGATAAGATAGTGTTAATAGGCGGCACTGCCGCAGCGACATTTGATGCGTATGCAACGCCCTTTGCCGCCGGCATGCCCGGAGTAGAAAAGAACGCAACTGTTGTTGCAAATATAATGCAGGACAGTTTTATAATAAAGGCCCCTCGTTATGTTGATGTGCTGGTGGTAATTCTTATTGGCATGCTGGGCTTGATGATGAGCCGCAGGCAGAGGGCCCTTCAGGCATTTAATGTATACCTGTTGTTGACACTGCTTGTTATGATCGCTAACCAGTCCCTGTTTTCATTTTATGGTATCAGGGTTAATTACATATACCCTATATATACCCTGTTGTCCGAAGGAACTTTTATAATAAGCTACAGGTATTTTATTGAGGAGAAGAGCGCCCGGAATGTAAAGAGAATATTCTCCAGTTATGTGACGGAGACTGTTGTCAATGAATTGATGAGAAACCCGGACATGGCCCGGCTTGGCGGAGAGCGGCGGGAGATAACAGTCCTTTTTTCGGATATAAGAAATTTTACAACTTTCTCTGAAAAACATTCGCCTGAGGAAGTGGTCGCCATGCTTAACGAGTATCTTGCGAAGATGACAGACGTTATCTTCAGATGGAAAGGCACGCTTGATAAATTTGTCGGAGATGAGATCATGGCTTTTTGGGGAGCACCCCTTGAGCAGGACAATCACGCGGAACTGGCCCTGAGATGCGCTTTGAATATGGAGAAGGCACTTAAAGAACTTCAGGGAAAATGGGAATCTGAAGGCAAACCGGTTCTTAATGCCGGAATAGGACTTAATTCCGGAGAGGTAATTGTCGGTAACATCGGCGCGGAAGGAAAGAAAATGGACTATACGGTTATCGGCGACCACGTTAATCTTGGCGCCAGGGTGGAGGGACTGACCAAGAAATATAACGTAAGAATAATTATAACAGAGTTTACCATGCAGAAGGTCAGGGAATATGTAGAATCGGGTAAACTGTCGCACCTGTTAATAAAAGGATTGGAAAATGTTGTCGTCAAGGGAAAAGCGAAACCGGTCAGCATCTATGAAGTAAAGCCTCTGGAATCGGGTGAAAAATCAAAAATTACAGAACCGGAAAAACAAGAGATTGTGCATCATAAGGAAAAATGACGTTTTGCACAGCAGGGTATTCAGGATTCTTCGGACAGTGCGCCTTCTTTGTATAAACTGATAAATATATCAGCCACTTCAGGGTCGAACTGTGTCCCTGAATGTTTTTTAAGCTCTTCCATGGCGGTCTCTGTTGTAAGCCCTTTTCTGTAAGGCCTGTCGGTTGTCATTGCATCAAACGTATCAGCGACGGTAATAATTCTTGCGATTAAAGGTATGTCACCGTTTTTCAGATTGGCGGGGTATCCGTTTCCGTCATACCTCTCATGATGTCCCCTGATACCGGGAATAATGTTTTTGAGCTGAGGGACTTTTTGTAACAGGTCCGCGCCGTAATCAGAGTGCTTGTTCATATGCTTCAGCTCTTCAGGGTCAAGCCTGCCATTTTTATGGAGCACGTTATCCCTTACCCCTATTTTCCCTATATCATGGAATATGGCGGCGAGTTTGAGGCTTTCTATATCGTTCTCGTTAAACCCCATATGCTGTCCGATCATCACGCTGTAGTCTTTTACTCTTTGTGTGTGCCCCCCTGTATAGGGATCCCTGAGTTCAATAGTTTCAGCCAGGGCCACAGCCGTGGTATGAAATGTGTCTCTGAGATTTTCGAAAAGCCTGGCGTTCTCTATTGCGACTGCCACGTAATTCGCGAGGGAGTTGATGAGCTTCAGGTCGTCATCATCAAACTTGCCATTTTTTTTATTGATACCCTCAAGAACACCGATAATTTGGTCTTTTGATATGACAGGAGTACATATTATGTTCCTTGTAACAAAACCGCTTGCCTTATCAGCCGCTTTAAAAACGCGCGGGTCATGCTGTGCGTCGTCAATGATCAGGGATTCACCGGTTTTCGCGACATGGCTTGCGATCCCTTTGCCTTTTTCCAGTTTGACCTTTCTTAACCTGGTGCCTTTCTTACCGGTTGCAACGTCAAAAAATAGCTCCCCGGTTGACTCATCAAGAAGGAGAAGACTGGCAACTTCGACATTCAAAACCTTTGTAGTAGCCTCGATAGTTCTTTTTCTTATTTTCGTATGGTTCAACGAAGAGTTAATGAAGGAAGCGACTTCAGTTAATGCTTCAAGCTGTTGTACCTTCTGAATAAATTCATACATTTCTTATTTTTTCCTCTCTATCTTTGCTTCTGACGTGGTATATTCCGTTGAGATATTCCATTATCTCAGGTTTTTGTTCTATCATCTTATCAAGGATAGATCTGTTTAGTTCACGCACAACGAGCTCGTCTTTTGCGTAAACGGAAGCGGTCCTTTGTCTGCCCGTAAGAAACGCAACCTCGCCGAAGATGTCTCCATCTCTCAAAGTGGCAAGCTCTACGTCCCTGCCCAGGAGAAGAGTTACAACCCTGGCGGTTCCTTCTCTGATAACAAATATCGAATCTCCGGAGTCTTCTTCGCTAATGACTACTTCACCGTTAGAGTATTTTTTGAGTTCAGCACTGCCCAGTATATCCTCGATCTCAGCAGAGGAGAAAGGCCTGAAAAAAGCGTTTTCTGAAATATCAACCGGTTTTGCTACAGCAACGGGTTTAACAACCTCTTCTTCCATGCCCTGCAGTTCGCGAATGGCGTATTCGGCCTGATCCATGGCAAGCACATTGCCGGGATCAAGCCTGAGGATGATTTTGTGCACGGCCAGGGTTTTCTTAAGAAATCCCTGTTCCTTGAACAGGTATGCGGCTTTATGGTATGAGCTGACAGCCTTTTTATCTTTATTTAACCTCTGGCAGATATCCCCTTTTTTTACGTAATGGTTGGGATTTGTGGCCTCGGTTTTAATAAGTTTGTCAATATTTTTTTCGGCAGCTGATAAATTGTCAGCCTTCAGAGCCGAAAAGATCTTACCAAATACGCTTTGTCCCATTATTACACCAGTATTCAGGATTAATTATGCAGTCATTCAGTCTGTAAAAAGTATACTGATAATGCCACAAGAAATAAAGCAAAAAAGCCGTTATATCAATAAAGCCTGGAGTGGACCGGTTTTTTCAAAGACCGGTTTTTCACGGTCACATCATCAGGTTTTTCGCTGAAAATGGATATCTTTCCGAATACCCCGTCATAACCTGGCTTAATTTGTATTTGTCCGCTGCGCACTTTTGTGATCCCATCGGCAATATTCCCCGGCGCAAGTTTACGCAGATCTGAATCTGTAGATTCATGAAGTATATCAAATTCCGGTATTTCAGCTACCAGCCTTTCATACTCCCTCTTGACTTTCTGAGTGTTAACTCCCTGGTTCAATGCCTCGGCAATTATTTCAATCAGGGGCACCATACGCCTGGAAGGGATCGCATTGTCCGGCACAAAGCCGTCCGGCCGGTCAGCAAGCTCATCAACCCTGTTCATAACACCAACTGTAAGCTGTTTTTTGCATACAGGGCAGATGTTGTTTAGTTTTTTTGTTTCAGCGGCAGAGAACACAACACCACAAGCCCTGTGGCCGTCAAAGTGATATTTGCCTTCTTCAGGGAAGAACTCCACAGTATAAAGAAAACGCCCCGGGTCTTTTTTCTTTATAGCGTCAATTATTTCATGATAATCCATACCGCAGTCAAAGACATTTGCTTCTCTGCCAAGCTTTGAAGGAGAATGGGCATCTGAATTTGATATCAGTGTGATTTTATCAAGAGCTGAAAGCCTCCAGTTCATCTCAGGGTCTGAAGACAGTCCGGTCTCAACAGCGTATATGAATTCAGAGTATTCATCAAAGCATTCTTCGATTGAATCAAAGCCTGATTTACTGCCGAAAATTGAAAACCAGGGTGTCCATACGTGAGCCGGGATAAAAAGACAGTCATGTGAGACATCGAGCACTATCTTCAGCAGGTCCTTTGCAGAGGTACCAAGGATAGGCCTGCCGTCAGAGGACAGGTTTTTGCCGTGTTTAAGAAGAACCCTGTTTATAGCCTCCCCGGCTTCTATACTTGGCGCTATAATGATGTTATGGATCTTTCTTACTTTGCCCTTGCAGGTATATATACTGCTTATCTCAGCTGTTGGCACGAAAAAAACAGAAGGTTCTAAAGATGATGTATAAAGACCGTTACCCGCCGGTCTCAGGGCCGATTTTAAATTTTCCATGTGAGCCGGATGAGTGAAATCTCCTGTCCCAAGAAGATTTATTCCTTTTTTCTTTGCCCATAGGGCCATATTGGCAATGTTCATGTCTTTACTCGTGGCTCTGCTGTAAGCTGAATGGACATGAAGGTCGGCGATTATTCGCATAAATAAATCTTTTTAATCCTTTTTCTTGCTTGTTTTCTGTGGGTATCTGTATTTTTTAATGTTCCCTTCGGAAACCTAATGTAATGATTTTACTATTAATTATATTCGCTCATTATCACTCGCGATTGCATTTGATCTGTGATAATCTGTGTTTCAGATTTTTGTCTCGTATATCCTGTATTTTTTATACAGCTGTCCGTTTACCATCTCAATTACCCGCTGAACAGGGAGATTGTCTTCCAATATCCAGGAAAATTCGGTTTTTTTATAACCCAGCTTTTTGATAGCTTTCAGGCCTTCTATAAACATAAACGCGTCGACGCCGCGGCGCCTGTATTTTTCTTTTACCCCCAGCAGCAGAAGGCGGAGATTTTTTATTTTCCGGGAATACCACAGGGCTTTAAATATTCCAAGCGGGAAGAGACGTCCGTTCATTTTTTTAAGTACAAAATTGAAGTCAGGCAGGAGCATCATGAAACCCACGGGTTCGCCGTTACTCTCAGCTATAAATGTAAGCTCAGGAACTATAATAGGCTTAAGTTTTGCAGCCATATGCTCGATCTCTTCATCAGTCATTGGTATGAAACCCCAGTTTTTCTCCCATGCCGAGTTGTAAATGCTTTTGAAAATCGCCATCTCCTTATCAAAAACCTTGAGATTTATCGGCCTGACAGTTATCCCGTGTTTTCGCGTGATCTCAGCGACCCGATAGGTTTTCTCAGGCAGCCGGTCGGGGATGTCTATCATATAAGCATAAAGGTCTTTTGCTTTAACCATGCCGCATTCCTCAAACAGGTTATTATAATACTGGGAATTATAAGGCATCATAACCATGGGAGGCTGGTCAAAACCATCTATAAGGGATCCCCATTCCTCATTTGAAGAGAAACTCATCGGCCCTCTCATTTTAGTCATTCCTTTTTCCCTCAGCCACTGACCGGCATTATCAAAAAGGGCCTTTGCAACTGATGATTCATTTATACAGTCAAAAAAACCGAAACAGCCTGCCTTTTCTCCCGAGTAATTGATATGTGCCTCATTGTAAATGGCGGTTATCCTGCCAGCAGTTTCCCTTTTGATCCGGGCAATAAAGGACTTGACTTCAGCATGTTCAAAAAAAGGGTTTTTGGGAGAGAACTGATCTTTAATGTCCTGATAAAGCGGCGGGACCCATAGAGATTCTTTTGAATATAACCTGAAAGGGAAATTGAGAAATTCCCTGAATGTTTTTTTATCGTTGACGGGAACAACATCGATCAATTCAATTTATCCTTAATTAGTCCGAAAACTGATTCCGCCCTTGGGCACTTCCGGACTATTAAATGATTCCGAGCGTTTTTCCTACTTCCTCAAAAACCTTAAGCACTTTGTCTAACTGCTCATCTGTGTGGGTGGCCATGTAGCTTGTCCGGATAAGGGCTTTGCCGTTGGGTACGGCAGGGCTTACGGCTACATTTGCAAAGATTCCTTTGTCATGCAGTATCCTGGCCATTGTAAACGCCTTGCGGTCGTCGCCAACTATAAGAGGTATTATGGGCGTTGCACACAGCCCGGTGTCATACCCGAGAGAATTAAATCCGTCAAGCATCTTATTTGTGTTGTGCCACAGGCGTTCCCTGCGTTCGGGTTCGCATTCGATAATGTCAATGGCGGCGCTGACAGAGGCGACTGACGCCGGCGGAGGACTGGCGCTGAACATCAGGGATCTGGCAGCATGCTTGATATAATGGATGACGCCCTCCGATGCGGTTATGAACCCGCCTATAGAGGCCAATGACTTTGAATACGTTCCCATAATAAGGTCAACCTTGTCCTCGAGGTCGAAGTGTTCCGCGGTGCCCCGGCCAGTTCTGCCCAGGACTCCGATACCATGAGCGTCATCTACCATTATTCTTGCGTCGTATTTTTTTGCCAGAGAGACGACTCCGGGAAGGTTGACTATATCCCCTTCCATGCTGAAAACACCGTCAACAACGATCAGTTTGCCTTTTTCGCCATACTGCCGGAGCAGCCTTTCAAGGTCTTCCATATCATTATGCCTGTATTTTTTGACTTCGCTGAAAGAAAGCCTGCAACCGTCAATAATACTCGCATGGTCCATTTTATCTATGAATATTACGTCATCCTTGCCGGCAATTGCGGATATAACACCCAGGTTTGTCTGGTATCCTGTAGAGAAAATAAGTGCGTTCTCTTTTCGCATAAAACGCGCCAGTTTCTCTTCAAGTTCAACATGTATATCAAGAGTACCGTTCAGGAACCTGGAGCCCGCGCAGCCGCTCCCGTATTTGCGAAGAGCTTCCATGGCGGCCTCTTTGACCTTCGGGTCATTTGTAAGGCCGAGATAATTATTCGAACCGATCATGATCATTTTCCTGCCGTCTACAATGACCTCAGGGTCCTGAGCGCTTTGAATAATGCGGAAATACGGGTAGATATCGGCAGAAATAAGATCCTTAACAGTAGTGAACCTGGAGCATTTTTCAAATATATCTGCCCGTTTTTTTACAGCCATTTGTGAGTTCTGTACCAGTTTGCGGTCCATTCAATCCCTTTTTTTAATCCGATCTTAGGTTCAAAACAAAGGTCTCTCTTTGCCTTTGTAATATCACATACCCAGTCTTCATACATAAGCTCTTTTATTTTGTCGCTGTTTATCATTGAGCTTTTACCTGTAATTTTACTAATTTTATTGCCAAAAAAGCCAATAGTAGATAATATTTTTTTGGAAATCCTGATTTTAAGCGGTTTGGCATGAATGGCCGACGCCATCTCCGCTGTTATTTCACTGTTGGAATATATCATTCCATCTGATATGAAATAGATCTTTCCGACAGCATTATCTTCCTTTACGGCAAGTATAATAGCATTAATAAGGTCATCTATGTAAACCATAGACGTTCTGCCATTTCCCCAATGCGGCAGAAGTCCTTTTTTTATCATCTTGAACAGTAATAGAAATTCTTTATCTCTGGGGCCGTAGACGGCAGAGGCCCTCAGTACGGATACCGGAATATCGCTGCTGAACCTGAGCACAGCACGCTCTCCTCCCAATTTGCTGTTCCCGTAATCTGACACCGGATGGGGCTTATGGTCTTCAGACGGTATTCGATTGTCAATCCCGGGCCCGAAGGCTGAAAGACTGCTTAAATACACAAATCTCCTTATGTTCGGATTTTTCTTTGCTACAGCATTTATTATATTGCCGGTGCCTGTTTCATTGACCGCGTAAAACTTTTTTTTTGAACTGGTCTTCGTCAGGCCGGACAAATGGAAAATATAGTCGTATCCGCTGACGCATCTGTTCAGGAGTTCTTTATCGGAACAATCCCCCTCAATAAGATTCACATCAAGGCTTTTGATCCAGCCGGGATTTGAAGCATCTCTCGTAATACACGCGACTTCATAGCCATACCCGAGGAGCTTTTCCACAAGATGACTTCCAATAAAACCGGTTGCTCCTGTCACAAGCGCTTTCATGTGACTCCTGCTGAAACACATGAATTTCTGGCTGTACTTTTAATGATCAGATCGCGTTGAGTATGGATTTTTTTTGAATATTTTCGAATGTTTCCGATCATGTGGGAATCAGTACTGACAAATTCATTATGTTTAGTATTTATGATTCAGGATATTGTGTTCTCTAATTTATTTTATAATTTTTGATCTTTGTAAGGAGAGTTTTGTAACTGACTTTTAGAATATCCGCGGCTCTGCTTTTGTTGCCGCCGGTATTGGCAAGGGCACTTTTTATCCTTCGCGACTCTGCCGCCTTGAGCGCCGCTTTTGCGGTCTCATCGAGAGTACCGTTCATAGGGATGTCACTGGCTGAATGGTCTGAAATACCGATCGGGCTGATCCTGAGGTGCTCTTTGGCTATCGTATCCGGTCCGCAAAGTATCAGTGCCCTTTCAATAACATTTTCAAGTTCCCTGACATTTCCTTTCCATGAGTAATTTTTAAGTGTTTCAAGCGCATCTTCTGCAATATTTTTCTGAGACGTGTTCATCTCAGCAGAATATTTTGCTATAAAATGTTCAGTAAGGGCGGGGATATCCTCTTTCCGGTCCCTCAGCGGCGGGATCGTAACAGGGAAGACACTTAATCTGTAATAAAGGTCTTCGCGGAAAGTCCCGTCGGTCACTCCGGCTTCCAGGTCTTTATTGCTTGCCGCAATTATCCTCACGTCTACCTTGATAGTACCAATGCCTCCAACTCTTTCAATCTCACCCTCCTGGATGCTTCTTAGTACCTTTGATTGAAGAGATATATCCATCTCTCCGATCTCGTCCAGGAATACCGTACCTTTGGTGGCAAGTTCAAATTTGCCGAGTTTTCTGTCTTCCGCGCCGGTAAACGCTCCTTTTTCGTAACCGAAAAGCTCGGACTCGAGAAGTTCTCTCGGAATGGCCGCGCAGTTTATGGCCACAAACGAATGATCTTTTCTGGGACTCAGAAAATGGATCGCCCGTGCAAAGACCTCTTTGCCTGTCCCGGATTCCCCGAGCAGGAGAACCGTAGTCTTTGTCGGAGCGACTTTCTGAATGTTCTCCGCGACGCTGAGCATGGGAGGGCTCTTGCCCAAAATTACAGGTGTTCCGATCTGACGAGAAAGCTCATCCTTGAGTAATATGTTTTCAGCGATCAGTTTCTGGTTTTCAAGAGACCTTTTTAAGACCACCAGCAAATGGTCGGTGTCAATCGGTTTTGTCAGGAAATCATACGCGCCAAGCCGAATTGCCGTGACAGCGGTCTCGATAGTTCCAAAAGCAGTCATCACGATCACCGGAATTAAAGGATTTTTTTCTTTAGATGCCTTTAGTACTTCAAGGCCGCCTTTTTTGGGAAGCTTAAGGTCGGTAAGAACAGCGTCAACCCTGCTGTCTCTTGTCCTTTTGATCCCTTCAGCCCCGTCTTTTGCAATGATCACTTCATAACCCTCAAGCGAAAGGGTCTCCTTGAGCATCTTTGCCATGGAGTCTTTGTCTTCTACAATCAGGATAGTTTCCATTTATCTTCCCGCTTCATTTATGAAAAAAGTTGACGCATTTGAACAAGACATGGAATGCTGGTGAAACAGTTCTATCCGACACCTTTTAAAAATAAACGCTGAAGAATTGACCAATAATACTGAACATAAAAAGCTAAAACAAAATATTAATAATTTGTCGATTATAGCAAACGACTTAGTGAGTGTAAGCGAATGAATATAATAATATAAACTCATTGCGTTTCTGCTCCTTCTTTGGATCAGCCAATGTTGTGACAGTTTTTCATGGCTTGTTATGAAATTATCATCTAATAATTTATATTATTTCAGTTTTTCTTTTAATATCTCATTCAATATTTTCGGATTTGCCTTGCCTTTTGTAACCTTCATTGCCTGTCCGACAAAAAAGCCCAGGAGTTTCTCCTCACCTGCCTTATATCTTTCAACTTCCCCTGGATTTTTTTCAAGTATATCATTTATTGCTGTTTCGATTTCTGATCTGTCGCTTATTTGCACAAGGCCCTTTTCCTTAACTATGCTTTCAGCGTCTTTCCCGGTCTTATACATGGCCTCAAAGACGGTTTTCGCTATTTTGCCGCTTATTGTGCCGGAATCAATAAGCTCCAGCATGCCCGTAATATGATGAGGTTTAAGAGGTGAATTTTCGATCTGTATGCCATCTTCATTGAGAAGCCTGATAAGGTCCCCCATCATCCAGTTGATGACACTCTTAGGATTGCCTCCAAGCTTTACAGCCTCTTCGAACCACTCTGCCGCAGACCTCTCTGAAGTCAGCTGAACGGCATCGTACCCGGGAAGGCCGTACTGGTTAATAAACCGCTCTTTCTTTGTATCGGGCAGTTCAGTCATGGCGGATTTGATATGTTGCTTCCACGAGCTGTCAACCTTAACAGGTACGAGGTCGGGCTCAGGGAAGTATCTGTAATCATGCGCTTCTTCTTTTGAACGCATTGATTCAGTAACCCCTTTATCTGAATCCCAGAGCCTTGTTTCCTGCACTATTCTGCCGGATTGTTGGAGCACCCTGGTCTGCCGCTTTATTTCATAATCAAGGGCCTTTTCAATGAACCTGAAAGAATTCATGTTCTTGATCTCGGTCTTTGTTCCCAACTCTTTTGAGCCCTGCGGCCTGACAGACACATTGGCATCACATCTTAAAGACCCCTGTTCCATATTGCCGTCGCATACGTCAATATAACGCACAATAGTCCTCAGTTTTTTTACGAATGCAACAGCCTGCCCGGGACTGGTTATCTCGGGTTCGGATACTATCTCCATAAGGGGTACACCGGCCCTGTTCAGATCGACCGAGCTCCCGTTTGACGGGCCGTCGTGAATATTCTTGCCGGCGTCTTCCTCTAGATGGATCCTTGTCAGGTTGATCTTTATTGTTTTTCCATTATCTGGTATTTCAACATATCCGCCCTCGCAAAGCGGAAGTTCAAACTGGCTTATCTGATAACCCTTGGGAAGGTCGGGATAAAAATAGTGCTTTCTGGCGAAACTGCTGTAATCAGCGATATTGCAGTTCATGGCGATTCCTGTCTTTATGACATAATCTATTGCTTTTTTGTTCATGACCGGCAGTACACCGGGCATGCCGATGCAGACGGGGCAGGTCTGAGTATTCGGCGAGGCGCCGAATTTCGTTGAACACCCGCAGAATATCTTGCTGTCCGTCAAAAGCTGAGCGTGGACCTCAAGGCCTATAACTGCTTCGTATTGCATCCATGAACTCCTTTTATAAAACCGTTAATAGTGAAAAGTGAATAGTTAATGGTAACACCTAACTGATACCTGTTGACAAAAAAGGCTGGCGAATAATTGCCATACGACACCTTTTAAAATATAAGTTTTAGATCTAAGCACTGCCATAAAATAAAAAGGGAAAACAAATATCGAATAATCCCGTCGATTATGGCAAATGACGCAGTGAGTTTAAGCGAATGAATATAATTAATATAAACTCATTACATTTCTGCTCCTTCTTAGGAGTAACTAATTTAGAGACAGTCTTTTTTGTCAATATTAACCCCTTCACGACTAAACTAAACAATGTAAAATTAACAATTAAAAATTATCAATTCTCAACTCTTAACTTCCTAACCTCTCATCTTCTTAACTTCTAATTTACAATTTCGGTTTTTTCTTATGCCATTCTGTTGCCTGCTCGTATGCATAAGCAATTTTAAATATGGATTCTTCGTCAAAGTGTCTGCCGATCATCTGCAAACCAACAGGGAGGTTTCCGGATGTAATACCGCACGGGACCGACATTGCCGGCACACCCGCAAGGTTTGCGGATATCGTAAAGATATCAGTAAGATACATCTTCAGAGGGTCCTCTGTTTTCTCACCAAGCTTGAACGCGGGCGCGGGAGATGTCGGCGTGACTATTACATCAACTTTTTCAAATGCCTTTTCAAAATCCTGTTTCAACAATGTCCTGACCTGCTGGCCTTTTTTATAATAAGCATCGTAGTAACCGGAAGAGAGAGCGTATGTTCCCAGCATTATCCTTCTTTTTACCTCCGCGCCGAATCCCTGCGCCCGGGTGCTCATATACATATCCAGAAGGTCTTTTCCTTCCGCACGCAGCCCGTATTTTACTCCGTCATACCTTGACAGGTTGGAGGAGGCTTCAGATGTGGCAAGTATATAGTATGTCGCTATCGCGTAGTCTGTATGAGGCAGTGAGATCTCAATCGGTACGGCACCGAGCGACTCAAGTGTTTTCAGCGCCTCCCTGACGGAAGCTTCTACGTCTTTGTCCATACCGTCAATGAAATACTCTTTCGGGATTCCTATTTTCATTCCCTTTATTTCCCGGCCCAGCACTGATGTGAAATCAGGCACGTCAACAGGCGCTGATGTTGAATCGTACGGGTCATTGCCCGAGATTATTCCGGTCAGGATCGCTGAATCCCTGACATTCTTGGTAACCGGCCCTATCTGGTCCAGTGATGAGGCAAAGGCTACAAGTCCGTAACGTGAGACCCTTCCATAGGTCGGTTTGAATCCGACTACACCGCAAAAAGCTGCGGGCAGACGTATCGACCCGCCGGTGTCAGAGCCGATTGCCGCTATACATTCATCTGCGGCAACTGCCGCGGTTGAGCCTCCGCTGGAGCCCCCCGGGGCCCTTGAGATGTCCCAGGGATTTTTTGTGGGCCCGAAGGCTGAATTTTCAGTTGATGATCCCATTGCGAATTCATCAAGGTTGGTTTTGCCGATAAGGGTATATCCCTGTGTATTAAATTTTTTTGTGACAGTGCTCTCGTAGGGAGGAATAAAGTGTTCAAGCATCTTTGAAGAACAGGTTGTTCTAATGCCCTCGGTACACATATTGTCTTTTATTGCCATTGGTATTCCGAGAAGTGTTTCTTTACTTTCTTTTAACCGGTTTTCAGCTTCTCTTGCCTGCTGAAGGGCATGGTCTCTGGTAAGGGTGACAAATGCCTTTATGTCCTCTTCTACGGCATCTATGCGCTTGAATATCGCGTTAGCAAGCTCTACAGGGCTGATCTCGCCGCTGTCAATTGCCGCGCGCGCTTCACTAATGGTTAATTTATGCAGGCCCAATTTTTCTCCAATTTAGCTCATGGTTCGACAGGCTCACCATTAGTTTATAGCTCGTAGTTTGAAGTTCGTAGTCAGTAGTTATCTTTTTTCAGAGTACTCAGTGCCCTCAGTGCCTGCCCGCCAGTCTGTGCTTGCCTGCCAGTTTGTTTGGCATGGTGGCGGGGTTGATAGCCACGCCAGAGGCGGACAAGTTCATAGTTGAGTCGTGACATTTGGTATTCACTTCGTAAATACCAATGTAAGGAGTCAACTTCTTAATAAGATCCGCTCCCGTTGGGAGCTATTCATTTCGTATATTTCGGTATATGATATATAATATGTAAATATGCTGTATACCTACGGCATGTAAACCCGCCAGCATGCCACCATGCCAAACAAACTGGCAGGCAAGAACAAAC
>CAZNPC010000011.1:0-38526 GCA_964574765.1 uncultured Nitrospirales bacterium
TTCTATCGTTAATCATCAACATTTCATTTCCTCAAAATAATTGCTTTGTAGGTGTTATCACAAAGCCGAGTTTCATTAAAGCAATAAAGTGATGATATTATTTTGTCCTCTATACGGAAGAGGTGAGAAGTCGGCATTTCCACCTCGTAGGTGGAAAAAAAGGGGGGGCTTGAAACTGCTGTTTTGTGCTCTATGTTGTCATTTCTGTGCCTCTATATCTACTTTTTCTCCTCTATTAAAGTCGTTAATCCAACCAATAAGAATTATTAATTTGTAAAGCAGGGCAATACCTGTTTTAATCTGTGGGTTAATCCTAGTATAAATTTAAAGATCATTTGTGATATACCTGTGGAGGCTTGTCCGCCAATCAGTGTGGCGGGGCTTGTAAGTCAATTTGTTAAGGGTTTATCCGCCTCGGGCGTGGCTGACCCCATTCTGTCGCTAAGTGAGATGAAAAAATATAGTCGGAACAGAAAAATATTTACGTATATTGTAGTCGCTATAATGCTTATTTCTGTCATTGTGCTATTTCTGTCCGGGTATATTTTAGGTCCTGATCGGAGATGGGTTAAATAAATCGGACAACATGCTTCGGCATAGACAACTACATGATTATGTAAATCAATATGCGTAATATTTCAAAGGACATTTTTTTGAAGTCGCTTGAATGTGGCTATTTAGGCTGGTCAATGCGTAATGAAAAAGTATCTCAAGAGTTGTCTATAGGTGATCAATTTTTAATCGAGCAAGGTCAAGAAATTGGAAAAATGGCAAGAACACTTTATCCTGATGGAATATTAGTAAATGAAAAAGACATAGTCTCGGCAACTAGAAAAACAGAAGAATTAATGAAATTACCAGAGACATCAGTATTATTTGAAGCCTCTTTTATTGTTGACAGTTATGCAACAAAAGCAGACATATTAATAAGAGTCCCCGATGGGTGGCATTTAATTGAAGCTAAATCAGGACTTGAAGAGAAACCAGACTATATCGAAGACGTTGCATATACAACATTAATTATTAATCGTTCAGGAGTTAACATAACTCAATCGTCTTTATTGCTGCTGTCTAAAGATTATAGGTTGGGGATGGACAACAAAGATCTTTTTGTGGAAGTTGATTGCACAGATAAAGTTCAACAACGCGTTGAAGTATTTGACTCTTTCTGGGATAAAACCAAGGAAATTACAAGCCAAGGGTCGGCGCCAGAGCACAACCTTCAATTGAAATGTCGAAAATGTGATATTTTTAGTGACTGTGAGGGCAAGGAGACAGTAAATCATATTTTTGATATTCCCAGATTAAGTCAAGGGAAATTTGACAACCTTATAGCAGAGGGTATTGTTTGTATTAATGATATTCCTGATGGATTTGATTTAACAGATAATCAAGAAAAGGTTGTGGCCTGTGTTAAATCAGGCAAAGCCGCGGCAGGAAGCAATTTAGAAAGCGCACTCTCCTCTATTTTATGGCCTGCTTTTTATTTGGACTTTGAAACTGTTATGACTGCCATACCTTTGTATGCCGATATTGCGCCGCATACACAAATACCGACGCAGTATTCTATACATAAGTGTTCAAGCCCGTCGCAGATAGACGATCATTATGAATATTTGGCTGATCCTATAAGGGACTGCAGGAGGGAGCTTGCAGAGCGTTTAGTCAATGATCTTAAAGGAGATGGTAGTATTATTGTTTATTCCAGTTTTGAAAAAAGTAGAATCAATAACCTCATAAAAGTGTTCCCGGAACTGTCAGGGGAATTAAACGGGTTGCTCGAACGGCTTGTGGATCTTGAAGCAATTATTAAAAATAATTTTAACCATCCAGCTTTTCATGGAAAATCATCAATAAAACAAACTCTACCTGCATTATTTCCTGAGATGACATATGATGGACTGGAAATATCTGACGGCTTAGCAGCCTCAACGCATTTCGCATACTTAGCGCTTGGAAAATATGAAGATAAAGTGGCCAAGCAGATAAAAAACAATCTTTTGACTTACTGCAAGCAAGATACCTTAGGAATGGTAAAGCTACACGAACAATTGGCTAAACATATATAGAAAATATTCTCTTCACTATAATTATTGTGCCAAATGGAAAACGACTTCATAAGGATTTCAGTGTAAGGATTGCTTGACTAGTGGGGCCTGAACCCATCTGGCTTGGTCACATGTGTTGCACTGGTAAGTGACGATAATGGGAAGTTGTGAACAAATACGGTTTGGAAGGCAGAAAATATGGCATTAAGGGACTATGAAGAAATTGTAGAGAACAACACTAGTCCGACATTAGTACTTGCAGGACCCGGTGCCGGAAAAACACATTTACTGTCTGATCGCGTTATCAGACTATTGCGCAAGGATGTTGATAATTCAAAAATCACCGTGGTAACTTTTGGTAAGGATGCCAGTTTGAACATGAGGGAGGAACTCCTTGATCCCTTTGGAAACTGGAGGTTGGCTAGTAATAAACTGCCAATGATAGCAACATTGAATTCTCTAGGTTTTCAAATTGTAAACGAATATCCCCGTGTAGTTGGTTTGAGAAAGGAGGGTTTGACCGTACAGCACAATGAATATATCAAAGAGCTATTATTCCGGGATGCATCATATATTTTGGGATATGAAAAAGAAACTGGTAGAGATGCTAGATTGTGTAAAGTGGCAGGTGACTGTAAACCTGATGAGGAATATCAAGAGTGTGATATATGTAAAAAATATTGGGAAAT
Organism: uncultured Nitrospirales bacterium; assembly: GCA_964574765.1. GTDB lineage: Bacteria > Nitrospirota > Thermodesulfovibrionia > UBA6902 > BMS3Bbin08 > CAZNPC01. The sequence continues at coordinate 2,738 of CAZNPC010000011.1, forward strand.
AATGGCAAAATGCGACCGGATAGATTTCGATGATCAGATTATATTCGCATGTAGGATCCTCGATGCAAAACCGGAGGTTTTACAAAAATATCAAGAGAAAGCGGAACACCTTCTTGTTGATGAATACCAGGATATTAATGCAGCTCAACACAACCTTATAGAAATTCTAAGTAGACCAAACAGGAACGGTTTCTTTGCAGTTGGAGATGATGCGCAGAGCATTTATAGTTTCCGAGGCGCTACCCCGGACTATATTCTGAATTTTCAAAAGAATTATCCTAATGCAGAAACACCGCCTCTATTACATAGCAGGAGATGTCATGAATTAATTCTTAGAAGTGCAGAGAAAGTGCTGATTCAATACTACGATCGTTGGACGGGTCCTTTCGATTTGGAATTCCACAGAGATAAAGATGATGAACCATATGTTTGGCAGATGCCAAGTGAAGTAACCGAAGCTATAAAAGTTGCTCTATTAGCGAAGGAGTATTCAGGTTTAGGCATGAGTGTATTAGTGCTTGCTCCTAAGAAGGATCTTCTTGTAGACATTACCAAGGCGTTGACAAAAATGGGTGTTCCACATGTGTGTCCCATAAGTCTATTGCCGAAATACACAGAAAAAAGGCTGAGCACATTCTCTACGGTTGCGGAATGGGTGCAGAAACCAAAGGATAACTTTCTCACTAGGCGAGCGATAGAAGTGGTTATCAATGGCGGTGTTGCAGGCGTTCCGGGAGCTAAGGGAGATAATAGAACAAGTAGCGAAACCATTGAAAAGAGAGCGATTGTCGAAAGAGAAATAGCGATTCTCTGGGATAAAGTTACGAGGACAAGCGGTCTGTTTAAAGTACTTATGAAAAGTAATAATATAAGCTCAAATCTTGAGAAAGTGCGCGATGTTTTATCAGATTTGTTAGATGAATATGAGAAACCAAGAGCGAATAAGCCAGCAGAATTTCTAAAAAAGGCCTCACTTGCTACAAATTCGTGGACGAAGCCAAAAAATTTTCTTGATGACGTTAAAAGAATAACAAGTCTAATGAAAGAATCAGATATTGTAGCTGATGCTTCTGTTCGGCTGATGACCATGAGAAAGGCAAAGGGACTGCAGGCAGATGTAGTGATAATGGTGGGTCTTGAAGATGATATCATTCCGAACCCGAAATCTGACATTGAGGAGGAAGCTCGAATATTTTATGTCTCGATGACGCGTGCCAAAAAGAAATTATACATGTTGCATGCCTATCGTCGCCCAAGAAACATTTCTTTTGGACCTGATATTATTGAAAAACGAAGGAGTAGGTTTCTTGACTCAGTTGGCATTGATAGCACGTTCATAAGAATTAAAGCATAGAACTATGCGGGATTTGAACCCGCACGGGCATCCTGGTAGTGATAACACCTACTGATCAATGATTTTAAAGAATTTAACAATTGATGATTAACAGTTGAAAGTGAGTATGACGCAGAAGTCAGTGATGCAGACCATGAAGCTCATAAACAAGCTGAAAGACAATTCACAAACAAAAAACTAATCAAAACCCAACCGACACCGCTGGTTCAATTTCATCTGCACCGACTGATTATGTTTTTCTACGCCACATTAGTCTCAGCAAGCCTGCAGATAATAAAGAGGCTAATACTCCAATAACAAAGGATGTCAAGACTCCAATCCAAAAAGCTTTTGCCTGTTCTCTCCTCATATCAGTGGTAAGCAACAGCTTAATAGCTTCCAGTTGCTCTTTAGTGAGCTTACTCATGTTATCTGCTTTTATTTTAGCTTGATTTACTCTATCGTTTTCTTTTTTTACCTGCTTTCTTAATACAGCTACAATTTTTTCCTGCTGTATTGTCTCTATCTGTAAAGATTCAAGAAATTGCATTGCATGTGTAAGCTCATCCTTGAGTTGACTTATTGTCAATGAATCTAAGTGTGATAATGTATTTTGTATGCGGGAAACTTCTCTATCAAAAGCTTGAATTCTTTCCAACGCTGCCTCATGTTCAATTATTTTAGACTCTCTTGGAGGGAAGGGAAGAGAGTAGTCGAAAATCGGCCCCATCAAAAAGGCCGCGCCAGTAAATGCAATAATTAATACAGTCCAACCAATTAACTTAACAATGCGACTCTTACGGTCTCTAAGATCAATTCTACTAAAAGGCTTAGTTATTAAAGTGGCAAATATGCTTAATGTAATACCAAGAAGAAGGTATACTCCTAAAAAAGCTAAAATAAATTTAATAGGGAAAAATATTGTTTCCATGGTTATCAAAATATCTTTATAAAGTTAATAAAACATAATAGGTGATTATATAGTTTTTCTTAGTTATATCAGATTAATATCAATGATTACTATTTGAAATATGCATCATTATAGCAGGTTTCAAAGTTGATGATAACAGGAAGTTATTGGGACTGAGGACTACACCTACTTATCAATAACTCAGAGGGGTTACAGTATTAAGGATTAACAAGAGAAATAAAGCAAGAACGTTGGGCATGAGGGGCGCTGGAGCAACCACGTCAAGACTAAAAAAGAAAAACGGTTAATCCCGCGTCCCTCTCGATGCCTTTATTGGACGCTGTCTTGTTATTCTGTAATTGTCTTTGTATCTATAACGCCTCCATTTTTATCGAAGGCAGTTAATGTGATACCATTATCATCTGTTTGCGTGCATTGTACCTGCCCATTCCCTCCATTAATACTCCAAAGTGTGATGTTTGGATCCCAAGGCGATTTCTCCATTCCAGCAGAAGTTTTCATCATGACATATTGGTTGCACACGCCTTTGTTCAAAAGCTCTGCGTTAGTCATATCATCATTATTTATATTGCCGTTTCCATCGGTGTCTACCTCTCTTGCTTCTCTCAAACTCCCACCTTTCCCCTTTAATGATGAGTTAAGCCATGCCTGAAGTTCTGAAGAATCCGACGCCATAGTTCTGGTAATAGCTCCTTTTCTCGCTCTTTCTTGCATTCCCAGGTAACCCGGAATAGCTATTGCTGCAAGAATTCCTATAACTGCAAACATCCCGATTACTACGCCGATAATAAGAACAGCATTACCAACACCACCAGTAACGGTAATAACCGCTTTCTGCGTCTCAGGCGCAGGATGTAGTTGTTTTATTTCAAAAAGTTTTTTCTTAGCATGATTATAATAGAGACGATTGGCGACAACAGCCCATACGAAACCAGTGAGAAGCCCCAAATAAGGAATTATGCTCAAAAAGAAAGCCAAAACAGCCCATCCATAAAGTTTTCTATAAAGCAGCCACCAGAATGGGATGAAGAATGCTGGCCAATGCCATGTTGCCTTAAAACTGTCTATGTCGCCTACATTAAACTTTGCAAATTTCGGTAAGTACTTCTCTGAGTTCTTTCCAACAAAGGTTTTGAAATCCTCGACTGTTAATCCTGATGTCATGATTGGACTTTGCATATTGCTAGGCGTCGTCGATAAACTCCCGCCGCAATGCTGACAAAATGAACTCCTCTCCGATATTTCCCTGCCGCACTTTGAACAAAACATAGCCACCTCCATTGTTTTATTTGAGGCAATTCTTAAAATAGTCTTCCTTTGAGAGTTAGAGGATATAAGAATGAAAAGCAAAATACCACCGATGGGCAGACCCACGATAATAAAAATTACTATTAATTCTGGTAGGCCAAGACCAAACATACTACCTCCTTTTTACGTATTATTCTCGTACAACATTTACTTTTAAACTTATTCTACATTTATCCGCATTATATATTGAAAAAAGGTAAGTTTCAATAAAATAGTCCCCTAAGACTCCTTAGTATTTGAAGAATTTTCGGTAATAGATGGCTGTGTTAAATATTATACGGAGGCGGTATATAAGGCTTATTATAGAGAACTGTTAATTAACGTTTGTAATGCTCATATTTTGACGAACTATCGATTCGTTGAGTACAGGAAGTTATCAATATTTTTACTGCATCCAAAATGTAGCAGAATTGTAGCAGAATGTAGCTCAGAGTACAGAAAATAGAGGAAAAAACAGGAAAGAACAGAACAACAGTTGAGCTTTAAAAATCAATAGGTTAGCTAATAACTCAAGCCAGAGGCTAACTTACAAAAAATACTCTTTTAGAATCCTAAGTCAAGCGCGCCTTCCAATTCCCTGATAATTAGTCCTATCTTAACTTTTCGCATTCGTAATGTTCAAATTTGACACCTGTAACAGCGCTAAAAACAGCACTTTCAGGGCTTTTTCGCAATTAAAATTGAACAAAATGCTACCTTCTGTTTAAAAACATTCATTATTGGCAATAAATGCTTATTTTTTCAAGAGGACTTATGACAGGGAAAAGAGCGATAAAAAAGGTTCATGCTTGTAGCAATTCTAACGACGGTCCCGTTGTATCAATCCTCTGGCAGGTTGGAGGCCTTAACGTACGTTGCAACTGCCTCCTCGATCTTTTGCTTAAGGCCGGGATCGAGCATAAGCGCGTTGCGGAAGTCCTGCTGCGCTTCATTGAAACGTTGTGTTCCAAGCAGACAGAGTCCGCGCAGGTACCATGCCTGACTCTCTTGCCGGTCAAGCTCGATTGCATTAGTAAAGTCTCTCATCGCGCCGTCGCTATCGCAGAGGTGAAACATCCTGACACGTCCTCGTCCGGTATAGCCCTGTACATATGAGCTGTCGAAATGCACGGCTTTCTCATAGGCACGTAAGGCCTCTTCGTCCCTGTCCTGCCTTACGAGCACATCTCCTAAGTGGGCATGCAATACGGCGTTGCAGTCGAGATGTGTTATGGCGGTCCGGATTGCCTGTTCAGCCTCATCTATGCGTTCCATCCTCAGAAAGCAGACGCATTTGAGGTCAAAAGCGCCCACGTGGTCTGGCATCTTTGCCAGTACTGAGTCGCAGACAGCGAGGGTATCTTCGAAGCGGTTTTCTTCGAGGAGTTCTTCTCCCTTCTTAAGATTAGGTATAAAATCCGTATAACGCATTTTCAGCCTCGTATGAGTGTGCCAGCCTATTCAACATTTACTGACCGGGACTTCTGCAATTCTGTTTTGACAGCCAGATATGTGTCCGATGGTGAAGGCCATCGCAAGTACGGTTAAGCCAAAGGCCAGTGAAACGCCAAGAAGACCGATACCCACATTTGGGAACGCAGCGGCCAACACTGCACTGCCGCACCCATCAAGAACAAGCCAAAATGTCCCAAATAATTCTGCGCTATACTTTTTCATACTTTTCTCTTTTGCTTTGTTGATTGTGTTGCCCAACATTTACTTTTAAACCTATTCTACATTTATCCGCATTATATATTGAAAAAAGATAAGTTTCAATAAATATTCCCTCAAGACACCTTATTATTAGAGGATATCTCGGTAATAGACGGAGGCGGTATATTAATAGGGCTCATTATAAAGAACTGTTAATTAACGCTTGTTAGGCAGGCCTGAGAATTGCCTCTCAGCATAAGAATGTTGAAAATAATGCTCCTGTTTGATAAAATTTAATGAGCTCAAAAAACGATTTCTTATCGTCCAAGGATATCCATTGAGAATCTTTTTTTTGTTTGTAGCTTTTTTCCTCTTACCAACCTCTTCATACGCAACGCCGCAAATTCCAGATACAGTCAAATATAATGATTTGGTTCTTTCATGGATAGGAGAAGGTCTTACTCCAATATTACAAGATCGTAATATTGAATTCGCAATCCGACATACAGCAAGCTACGACGGACACATTGCTAAGTGGGAAATCAGAAACAAAAAGCTATTCCTTGTAGACTTAGTGGCATGGATAAAGGAAAAAGAAATAGGCACATCCAAAATCAAAGAAGTTGGCCTTGAATTTCTATTTCCTGACTCAAACGCTGTATTTGCAGACTGGTTTACCGGCGAAATGATTCTGTTGGAATACGAAAGAAAAATGAACGAAGCTTTGATTGTTGAATGCACATACTGGGTCATTGCCGTTGAGTCTGGGAGAATAACTAGGAGCGTGCGAAAAATAGAGAAATTCAATTTCCAATATAATGAGCAGCTAAAAAGATACGTTACATTATTTCGGAAATTCCCAAGAAGATAAATTCATAACCCAGGTCTTTCCATCGACAACACTTAATTGCAAAGCTTCGTTGAGCCCTGAAATGGCAATTTGGATTAGCAATGCAACAAATACAACTCCAGAAAGTTGTAAAAAATTGATTATTCAAAACAGGACTTTCAGCAGGTTATAGGCAAGTTTGAGTTTTGTAGTGAGGGGTGTAAATGATGGTAGCTATTTCAGACATCAATTAGAGCTTTGAAATATTCCTGACAAATTGACATTTGCCTGATTTGGAACTATATTTAAAAAATAGCTATAATATAATCAAAAATGGTTTTTGTATATATTTAGTCACGATGGACTGCGGTTTTAGGATAGGGGGAAGAGTGGTTCTTGGGTGTCATGACGCCTTTCTCAGCAAACTCGCATGCATTGTCGAAACTCAGCGTGTAGGGTTTTTTAGGAACACTTATTTAGGCTTGCTACATCCTCGGCAGATAGGTGGTGTTATCCGGGGAACCTCGGCTAATGGAGTATTTTGTTCTCTGCTGCGATCCCCAACTACACGGCGACTGTTTCTGGGTCTGGAGAGGTGAAAGTATGGCGTCTCACGGAGCGATAGATCTACACTGCATCGGGAAGGCGTTCACATGCGCGCTGGTGCTGTTGAGCGTTACGGCATGCGATAATGGTGGCACGCTGTATAAAGCTAGTTTTACTAACGACGTCGAGATGGCGCGCAGTTTGATTGCGGAAGGTGATAGTGATGTGAACGCCCGAGATGCACAGGGAAGCACGCCGTTGCATATGGCCGCAGTCATGGGTTCGGCCGAGGTAGCGCGGCTTTTGATAACGGCTGGGGCGAATCTGGAAGCGCGCAACGACGTAGGCACTCCACTGCATGTTGCAGTAAGCTACGGCCAAATGGAGGTTGTCCGTCTACTAATCGAAGCGGGCGCTTCTGTAAACGCGCAGGACCAGACCGGTCGGACGCCGCTCCATGAAGCCGTATCAATCGGTAAAGCTGATATTGTTTCTTTGGTGCTTGAACGGGGCGCCCACGTCAACGCGCGCACTGACAGAGGTACGACGGCGATGGACACTGCACTAATTTATCAACGCCATGATATTATAGCGATCCTTCGCGCGGTGGGCGGACGCTGTAACACGGTGTGTTAGAAGATTGGGTTATGAAATTACGGTGCACACCGTACGCGAACAGAACATTGCTACGTTTTCATTGGAGATTGACTTTGGTGGCGAGAGCGACGAAATTTTTAGATTCTGCAGTGCTCGTGCAATGTGTACTTTTTTGAAAAACTGACTGCCGAGAAGAATGCAGTTTGGAAAGAAGGAGTTAATTAAGGAGGCCGACTATGGCTAAGAAGTTAAGCGTCATTATCATTTGTATGTTAGCATCAACTGTTTTTGTCAATATTTCACACAGCGCAGACGAAGCCGCACTCTTGGAGCTACAGAGTTTTATAGAAGAAGTAGATACTATTGATAGGGCTATAGTTGAAGCTGAAGCGGTTCAGGTTAAACTTAAAGAAAAAGAAAAAGGGCTTATAAATACTGCTGACTTATTAAAGACGTTTGGAGAAAGCGCAGGTAAGGAACATCGAGAGGTGAAAAGAAAATTGACTGAAAACGGTCGTAAAATAAATGAGCACAATTCTGAATGCTCAGATTCTTACGATAAATCCCAGGTTCGTGAGTGCAATGATAGGGGTAAAGAATTAAATACCATACATGGAAGACTTCTTGAAGAACGAGATATTACTAAAGAGAAGATAAAATTTCTTGATGAAAGAAGAAAGGTGCTTAATAAAGATGTTCTTAATTGGGCAGAGCAAGTAAAAAAAAATAGTTACAATTTAAATGAGTTACGGGTTAATGAACGAGATCTGGTCGACAGACTGAAATCTTCACTTGATTATCCAGGCCTTAGAGATCTTAAACAAAGGGCAAAGGCCAGTAAGGATTGCGCTCTAATCATAAATTTGGAAGCCGCACATCATTGCCTCCAAAAGATTTGGGATGGCGCCGCAGATTAGGAGCGGTACAACGTGTGTGGGGTGAACACGATGGTTTATGCTGCGCATAAGCATCGTTACGGAGGGCTACAGGCAATATTATACGTCCACAATACAAGGAGGCAGGAGGTGGTTTGACCCTACACTGTCTTTAGTCTGGGAGGTGAGCCGTGAAATTGAAGAACAAGACTAAAAGGTGCCGGGTTAGTATTTTTGTTCTCGTAGGAATGGGACTCCTTATCGCCCTGATTGCCACATCCTCAGCCCAGGCCTCGGAGAGTGTATTTATCCAGCTAAAGGCGCAAATGGGAGACACCTATAAGCGCGAATACCGATTGGTCAGTCGTACCGTCCAGAAACAACAAGGATATGCCTCCAGCACGGCTGAGCAAACGGTTACTATCGTGGTGTCTTCTAAGGTCATATCACTCAACAAAAAAGGGCGAATAGAGGTCGAGCAAAAGTTGGATCGGCTGAAATATGAACAATTTTCCCCTGGCCGTGGCAGATCTATTTTCGATTCGGCCAATCCTATGCATATTAAGGCGGCACGAGAGGACCCCGGCATGGTCTTTTTGTTGGCGTCTCTTGGATCTCGCTGGATTCTTGTTCTTGAACCTAATGGAGAGGTCTGGGATGAAGAGTTCCACATACCGGGAACCGGACAGGATACGTCAACCGAGTTTCTCACCAAGAATTTTCTGAAGCAATTTTTGAATATGGCTTCTATCTCGTTTCCGAGTGGCCCGGTTCGCCGTGGCGACAACTGGGAATGTGGAACGATCGACCTTCCGACAGCCGGCGGGCGTCTCATCGGGACAGTGCAGTGTGTACTGGAGAAGATTCGTAATCAAGAGGGTAAATCATCAGCGGTAATAAGGGTCAAGCGATCTGTAAGCCTCAAACCTATACCCGGCAGTGGTGTGAGGTCAAGACTGCTGAAGTTCGACGAGGGCGGTTCTTTCACTTTTCTCATCGACCGGGGCGAGGTTGGTGCGATCGATTTGAAAGGCTCGTCGATAATAGAGGCGGAAAGTAGAGGCAACACTTTTAAGAGAACTACCACCAACGAACTTACTGTAACGGAGGCGCGGCGATGAAGCCTACAGTGCCAGTTCTATTAGCGACAATCTTTGCAGCGGCAGTTGTCTGGTTTGCCGATGCTCGACCGGTCTATGGCCAGGTAGACCCGGCTAACCTCCTGGCGACAATCAACAGTGTCAATCAGGTCTTCGAGGATTTCGGGGAGAAGGATGGCAAAGTCATCGATGACATGCTTGATGACCTGGAAAGTCAGAGGAGTAAGCAGGAGGGTGAGGAAGCACTACCGGCCCGGGATCCTTTAAGTCAAACCAAGGAGTTGATAAAGTCCGGCCCGGCTAAACTGCCAGATAGTGTAGTACTAGCCCAGGCCCGACACTCCCGGCTGTTGGTTAAGGAATATGCACGGCAGGGTAAAAAATTACTGGAGAAGGCCAGGCAAGCCAAGAACCCCATGGTTGCACGGGTTTATATTAAGGACGCGCTCCACAGGGCGGATATGGTTCGCACCATCACGACGCGATTGGGATCGGCGCTTATACCGAGTAAAGAGCGCCCTGAGACAGTTTCAGGTCCTGCCCCCAAGGCTTCACTGGATATAGGGGAGGGAGGGCAGGTCTTCAAACACCTTAAAAGGATAGCTGAAAAGGGTATTAAAAAGAATAAGCGTAGCTATAGGCGTATCAGAGCGGCGTGGGAAGGCGTAGAGCGTCCAAATAATTCCGTCCGGGGGGAAGGCACGAGATTTTTCACGGGCACCTTCGATCCCGCCAATGAAAGCATATCGCTCCCCAACGGTCAGGTCGTTGATGTTCGCCCTCTGCGGAAGGCCTTGAAAAAGGTTGCCCCTAAGGCTGCCAGGAAACCGATGTTTCGGACGGTTCCCTCGCCAATTGACGGAAGAGAAATGGTCGAGGCGACTCCCGAGCTTCTGAAGGTTTATCATTCGCCGCAAAAGCAGAAACAGTTAAAGAAGGTCGGAGGGGTAGATCTGGATGTCACGATCGACCTTCTCTCCTTTGCCGGGATGCCTGCTTTCAGGAGCAGCGGCCCGGCAGCCGTGATCGAATCTCCGGTTATTCTCTCCTTACGACGCCTGTACCGAAAAGTTCAGCCCTACTCCAACTCCGCCGGGCAGTGGGAACGATTGCCGGACAATCTCCGCTACCCAGGCTCTCTGGAGCGCATACACGGCTTTGTTATGGATCCTCAGAAGGACGACATCTTCCTGGTGGGATCCATGGCCCGTTCTCGTGAGGCCCGCATCGATATCGACACCCTAATTATTGCCATTCGTTCTGTGTGGGGCAGGGGCGATACCCCGAGCGTATCATTAGACCCCGCACCGAATGACCCCGGAGGGCCCCAGTACTCCCGTGTTTATGGGGTACCGTCGAATTCCGTCATGGCGCGGATAATGCTCGACGCAGACTACACCATGAAACTTATATTATCCGGTGAAATTATGCTCGGTATACCGGGTTATAAGAACGCTGTGGAAATACGATTGCAAGAAATGAGAACTTTAATTGAGCAGGGCCGGGATGACGATAAGCCGCTTCCCACCAGTCGGTATTGGTTTCATCCGAGGCCGCTTCTGGGAGGGAACATTCACGTATCGAATACAGGGCGCACGGCCTTGTTCGAAACCCGCGTTGAAGTTTTGACTGAAGAAGAGAGACAGTTAAAGGGCAGTGGATTACCGGGATATGCAGGAAAGGCAGACCCGATCGAACAACGCGCCGTGGAAATGTTCACAGAATTTTATGATCGTATCGAACGCACACCCGCGATCAAGCCGAGAGATATCTTTGTTAAACTCCACGGAGTTCTCGATATCGTTACGGTTGCAAAACTTTGGCAGCACTTCGGGGTAGATGCTTCCGTGATCAGAGAATTTAGTTTTCTGCCCGTGCGGACCCTGCGCGGGTCCGAGGCGGTTCCAGCCTTCTACCCAGGTGTTACAACCGAAGATAAGATTAAGGTATTTTTGCCCAGTAAGATTGTACATTACACACTCATTGGATCGGGCGGTGTAAGATTCTACGCGCGTTCAAGCCGGAGTTCCGTAGACCGGTATCAGGACCTGGCGGTCGACACCCTGGAGCACACAGTCGACAGTTTTAGCGGCCGTGACAACTTCTCAAAAGAGGTCTCCCTCACATTTGCCTTGCCCCGCGCCGGCGGCCAGCAAGGTTCGCGAGTCGGACAATTGCTGGAAATGGGCCGGGCTGATTTTCTCGCTGCCCGTTTCGAGTCATCGCGGCAACAATATCGGGAACTGGTAGGGCTGGAGCCTTCCCTTGAGGAAGCCTGGAGAAACCTTGCTCTTGTCGAGTCTTTTTTGGGAAATCATAAGGCATCACTGGAGGCCGTCAACAATGCCCTCCTGCTTGAGCCGGACAACCCTGATCTGCGTCAACTCGCCATGATGAACCTGTTGCGCTCAGACCCCGCAGTAGACACATTAGATTGGGACGAATCTCTCTGCCGGGACCTCAGCAAGGCGTTTGGCATCAACGCCCTTCTTGCCTGGTCCCGCAACGACAAACAGAGGATGGAAGAAGAGGCGGAAATGGCGCTCCTTCTCTGGGATGAGAACCCGGATGCATACTTTGTCAGGTCGCAGACGCATGCTATAGGGTCGAGGGGCTGGTCCCGCGATATAGACAGGTCCATTCGAATGTATAAGAGACTGATGAAGCAAAGCGACTACGGGCGCGACCGCCTGGCGCTGGCGTTGGCATGGCGCGCGAAAAATCAATTTATTGATATCGGCATAAGACTTCATGAAATAGGTGAAACCGAGGAGAGCACCATTGATACTTCAGCGGCACTTAAATACCTGCTGGAGATCATTAACAATGCGGCTAGAGATGCCTCCGAGTCAACGCGCATCAATCCAAACCTTCCCCTTGGGCAAAGCCTGGAAATAGAGCTTAATACGAAACGGGTAGCTATTTATCAGGCGTTGGGGTGGGCATGGGAGATGGAGCCGATCTTAAGCAAGGCCCGAGAGGTGGTCGAGAACTTCCCCGATTTCGCGCCGGCACACCGCTCTCTTGGCTATGCACTTGGGACAAATAACGATGTAAGAGGCGCTACCAGAGCGCTATCCAGGGCAATCGAGCTTAATCCCACCTTGGATGGGGCCCTGGGCGAGCGGGCCGGCCTTTACGCCATGCAGGGGAAATGCGAAGCGGCGCGAAGGGACCTGCAGAGGGCCAAGGAAATGCACCTTACAATTGCCAGGATGATTCATAAATTCGTTGCAAATTGTCGATGATCGGTCAGGGCTGAGGGCGGGGTCTGGATCGCCTGCATGGTCTCGCTGTCATACGGAAGATGGTAAGTTGCTAATTCGATGAGGTAACATACAAGTACTGTGTTAACTGCGGCAGACAAATCGTACCCCCTAAATCGGAACCAGGCCTCATCTCCACCGAAACGCAAACAGACCCCGGGCCTGCAGAAATGACAGAATTGAATCCCGAGCAACGAAACGTGCAAATTCAACTGGCTGTAGCCCAACTTATAAAACTTGGAGGTGCCGCAGTTGGCCAGGAGCGTTCTGGAAACGTTACGGGATATAATAAAATCCAAGAACAGATTATCGACATCGGTAAACGACTAAAAGAGTCGGGAGGCATATTGATGGTCGATGCTGCGTATTCTCAATTAGAAAAACACGCTTCAGGATCTATCGTTCGAGAAATAACCCTTGCCTGGAGCAGTCATGAAGGAATTGCTGGTTGGTATATGTAGCACAAAGATGTGATCGTGTGCAACAGAATGGGGTCAGGTCTTGAATTTTGACATTAGGCATTTAATTTATAGTTATAAAAAAGGAAACTGTAACTAACAACCAGTTATCTTCTAAATTTCCATTTCTCAAAATAGAAGATAAGGAGGTGTTTTCAATGGCTCGTATATGGTTGGCATGTATGTCTTCTCTGGTTCTGGCCCTCGTAGCTATTTCTGGCGGATGCGATTCGCGCAACGACGCTCAGAAACGACTTGAAGCCTATGAGGCTGATAGGAAGATAATGGACGACTTGAACCAGCACATGCGTAAGTCCATGGACAGTCCGACGCTTAATGATTTGGGCAAAGCCATGGAGAAGGACAAACAGTATAGAGAGATGATTCGGCAAAAGGAAGAAGAGCAGCGACCACAAGCTTTACTGACACCTACTGCTTCACAGCTGCCTTATGGCTGGCACGACGACCTGCGTCGACAGATTCAGGTAGATGAGGGCTGTGAGGCACAAAGTGTTTGGAATGTGTGGCGGCAATCTGGTCAGGACTCCGTCCTCAAGGCCGTGAGAGTTCAGTGCGTCGATGGTCGCAAGTTTATGGCGCTTCGACCAGCGCAATCGGAACGCTTCATATTTGAGTGTTGTGACTCGTCCGGAACCCGTGCGTGCCTCTCTTGAGGTTGTGTACGCGGGAAGGGATCTGTGGACGTCCATATCCCCTTCGCTTAGGTTAGGAAATTTCTCGCTCCCTGGAAGCACTTCATCGAGAAAACCACCCCGAGGTGTCGGTCGTTTGGTGGGAACACGGTGTTGTTGGAACTGCGAATGATATCGAGGCTGGGGGCGCGAGTTTAATGAGGTAACATAGAGTCATGGATCAACGAAATCTCACAAGTTGTATACAGTGGGAGATATGATGCGGCAAAATAATGAGAAGGGTACTGAAGGGTAAAGATCTTGGATTGCCAACGGGAGATTTATCAACGATAGAAGAAGATTAAGACCTCGGAACCCCTTAAGCGCGTCTGTTAAAAAACATTTGTTTTTGAGACTAGTCAAAGGGGAATCGTTTGACTTTTTCGGAGAGAACTGTTAGATAGATATTGTCTTTTGAACAGAAGCATGGGGAACGATTACCTGGTAAGCTGAAAACCTCCATCAGCTTGCCCCTGTTTCTTAACATTGGAGGCCATAGGGAGAAATGATATGAGAAACATTCTGACTCTTGCATTGCTTTTGGTGGTTTGGGCGCCGTATACGGTCCTTGCAGGCAACCGTTGTGTGGAATACCAAGTATCTGCCTTCTTGAACGAGACCGACAGGGTAATCAAATTCCTCGACGAAGGCGTGGACGTGAACTGCAGACAACCAGACAATTCAGAGACGGCACTTATGATGGCATCTCGCCACAGTAGTGTTGAAGTGGTGCAATTGCTGCTTGACCGTGGTGCCGACGTGAATGCTCGTAACAAAAAAGGAGAGACTGTTCTTAGATTGGCGCAAGAAAGACATGAGTTTCTTGAAAAGGAGGGCTTTTTATCCGATGCGCAAAAGCAGGGAAAGGTCATTCAGATACTAAAGCAGGCAAACGCTGTGGAATAGATGATCGCGGTAATCGGGGAAGGGGGCACTTTTTTAAAGAGGAAAAGGGATAGATTATTTATTGACACGAACTATTCAAATCTCTCTTGGTGTCTTCCTGCTCGTCAGTAACTGGATTTGGCGCGTGTATTTTAAGCACATGAAGAATAAAAGTTACAAGGTAATCAATATAATCACGCTCGTCTTCATCGATATTAACCTTGAGAATTGCAAGACTGGTTAATGTTGAAGATACCTGCATTCTATAGCCCCCTTAGTTTTATCATTTTATCGTCCAACATATATAGTTTTTCTCTGTTATATCAGAAATACCTGTGTTAATCAATGCAAAACTCTTTAATCTTTGAACAGATTTGACAGTTTGCTAACTTAATAAAATGCAAATTGTAATGTTATTGAGAAAAAGGGTATAAATCTTCAAAATAGTCATCCTGATTTAAAGATTAATGTCGGAAATCTTGAATTCTTCGGCAGGATTCAAAAACACGATTACAGGAAGTAATAGTTATCTTGAAGGTAGCAGAATCGTAGCAGAATGTAGCTCAAAGGACAGAAAATAGAGTAAAGAATAGGAAAGGACAGAACAACAGTTGAACTTTAAAAATCAATAGGTTAGCTAAAAACTCAGGCCAGAAGCCCACTTAGCTAAAATGTGTCAAAACCAGTCCTAAGTCCAGCGCGTATGCTTGCATTTTCATTGCTAGGTTACCTTATGTGAAATAAAAGCCCACATTAACCCCTACAAAATTGTAATTCATACAAAAGTGTAGGAATTCTGACAATAAGGAAACGTTAAAATCCAATCACTTACGTGCTGGCACGATATTGGCAATACTATAGGTAAGGGCAAAAAGCGCCCTCTCGATTTAGAGGAGCGCACAAACTAATAGTATGCAGCGTACAAACTATTAGTGTGTACAAAGGGTATTATTAATTGTTAATATAAGCGCCACGCTGTTTAGAAACACAGTGTCTCATGCCGCGAGTCGGCAAGGACGCTTTTTTTTACGGAAGTTGTAAGACATTAATGTAAACAGGGAAACAAAAATGTGTAGATTGGCAGCTATAACATCTGATCAATACTTCTCTCCCATGGAGAACGTCCGCGCCCTTGATACCATGAAAGAGGGCCATGACGGTTCAGGGCTCGGGCTGGTATTAAAAAACCTGGGCGGTGAGTTCGAAGGGTTAAAAGAAAACCCTGTCCTGTCAGCCATATGTTCTGACAAGGGCATGAAGGTCATTGACAGCTACATGGAATCCATGGGTTTCCGCGTAAAGTATGTGTGGAAGCCGAGGATCAGGAACAACCCTGATATACCCCGGCATGATCATTACATAGCTAATGTCTATGATTACCCGGGTGAGTATCAGAACAAAAGCTTTAAGGAAAAAGAAGCCCTTTTAATGAATACCCGGCTTGATCTGAGGAGAATGGGTGAGGGCGATAGTTCGATATTTGTGTTTTCCTTTTTTCCTGATATCCTTACGCTTAAAGAGGTAGGCGACCCTATGCAATTGGCTGAGTTCTTTGGTTTGGACAGTGACCCTCTTAAGGCCAAAGTGATATTCGCGCAGGGCAGGCAGAATACCAACTACCAGATATATCTGTACGCGTGCCATCCGTTCTTTATACAGGGATACTGCACAATGACTAACGGAGAGAACACGGCTTTTATACCGATCAAAGAGTTTCTTATGAGCAGGGGAAATCCCGGATACATGGGTTATAACAGTGACAGCGAGGTTTTCTCTCATATACTTCATTATACGAACAGGGAGCTTGGCTATCCGCTTACTTATTATAAGGATGTTGTAACTCCGCTTTCGACCGCGGAGATACAGGGACGTCAGGACAGGGACGCGACACTTATGATAAAGGCGGCGCTGAGGCCGCTTTGTATCGACGGCCCGAATTGTGTAATAGGATTTACGCCTGACGGCACAACGTTCATGCTTCAGGACGCAAAAAAACTGAGGCCCGGTATTGTCGGAGGAGTCAAAGGCAAATACGGGCTTATGTCTGAGGAGTGCGGGCTTGACAGAGGTGTTCCCGAAAGGGACATGACAGAGGACATAATGCCCATGAAATACGACATGGTCATCGTAAGCCCGGACGCGCAGGAGGTAACGGTATGGAACCAGCTGAAAGCTTAGACAGTAATCATCAGCTAACATTGCAGGATTTTCCATATATAATCCGCTGGCGGGAAGACAGGTGCACCCGGTGCGGTAAATGTACAGCGGTATGCCCGGTTAAGGCGATAGAGCCTGATGTGTTTTCCCATAGGATTGTCAGGTCTGAAGGCGAAGTGCCCGAGCCGACTGTTGCGCGGAGTGTCGCGCATGTTGTAAAGCAGGTAAAAGACATAGACCGCTACTGTACGGGCTGCGGCGCGTGCGCGCTGGTGTGCCCTACTGTCGCGATTGAGCCTGAATATAATCCAAGGAACAGGTTTCTTATGTTCAAGAACAAAAAAGGCGAGCCTTTCAGAAGAGGGGGCAGGCGCAATGATCCAAGCACTTCCACTCTTGACAAGCTGAAGTTTACGCGCATATCAATGCTCACCGACCCTGCCCTTGACGCGGGAAGGCATGAGTTCTATATCCGTACTCTTCTGGGCCGTATCCTTCCGGCAGAAGACCTGCCTGTACGCACGGAAAACGGCAGGCTGGCTGTTGATCAGGCCGCATTTATACCGCCGGTCCGTGAGATTTATCCGATTATGATAGGAAGCATGTCAATAGGTGCGTTATCGCCTCCAATGTGGGAAGGACTGGCAATGGGTGTTGCTTATCTTAATGAAGTAGAGAACATGCCTGTTGTCATGTGCTCAGGCGAGGGCGGTATGCCGCCGAGCCTTTTAAGGTCAAGGTTCCTTAAATATTTCATACTCCAGATTGCGTCAGGGTATTTCGGCTGGGATGAGATCATACACGCGCTTCCCCATATGAAAGAAGACCCGGCCGGTATTGAGATAAAGTATGGACAGGGCGCCAAGCCCGGTGACGGCGGACTGTTGATGTCTTATAAGGTATTGAAGCTGATCGCGGGTATCCGCGGAGTGCCGTTTAATGTCGACCTGGCGTCTCCGCCTACGCATCAGACAAAGTACTCTATTGAGGAGTCAGTGGCAAAGATGATCCAGTCGATGTCAATGGCGTGGGGATTCAGGGTGCCGGTGTATCCGAAAATATCAGGTACAAGGACTGCGCAGGCAGTGCTTAACAACCTTGCAAGGAACCCTTTTGCCTCAGGCCTTTATATAGACGGTGAGGACGGCGGGACCGGCGCGGCATACAACGTGTCAATGGACAAGATGGGGCATCCGATCGCATCCAACTTAAGAGACTGCTATCTTGACCTTGTTAAACAGGGCAAGCAGAACGAACTGCCGCTGATTGCTGCGGGAGGTGTGGGCAAGTCCGGCAACCTTGCCGCCAATACTGCCGCGCTGATTATGCTCGGTGCGTCTGCTGTGGCAATAGGCAAATACATCATGCAGGCTGCTGCCGACTGTTTCGGCGATGAATACAACAGGTGCAACCTGTGCAACACAGGCAGATGCCCGCGCGGTATAACAACGCAGGACCCGAAACTCTACCGCAGGCTTGACCCTGACAAAGTTGCAGAGCGTGTTGTTGATGTATTTAAATCAGCGGATATCGAGCTGAGAAAGATCTTCGCCCCAATGGGCAGGTCGACCCAGCTTCCAATAGGAATGTCAGACGGACTGAGCGCGTCTGAGGAGGAAATAGCAAGGAGATTGCAAATAAACTACGCTTGTTAAAAAAACAATTAGCAATGGACAATTAACAATTAACAATTATCAATTAACAATGATAAATGAAAAATGAAAAATGAGAGTTGAATAATGAAAAAGTTAACCATTAAAGGCAATGTAGACGGAAATCGCGTTCCATCCCGCGTGCTGGAGGAGCAGATACAGGAGGCGGTTGAGAACGACGCGAGAGAGCTTCATATTGAGGCTGAAGGTCAGCACGGCATTGGCGGACGTTTATGGCCCAGAGGTGAAAGAATTTCCATAACTGTTGACGGTCCTGTCGGCCAGCGTCTCGGAAGCATGGGAATGTTAGGCACAGAGATCGTTATTAACGGTGCCGCGTCTGATGATATCGGCTGGCTTAACTGCGGCGCAAAGATCACGGTGCTTGGTGATGTTACAAACGGTGCTCACAATGCCGGTGCCCAGGGCATCCTTTATGTCCAGGGCGGGGGCGGAGCGCGCTGTGACACAATGACCAAGTTCAACCCGCGGTTTGAGCCTCTTCAGTCGTGGTATTTCCGGGATGTGGGTGATTCGTTCGCTGAGTTTAAGGCGGGCGGCACTGCGGTCGTTTGCGGTGTAAACCCGAGAAACCCTGATAACATACTCGGTTACCGTCCGTGTGTCGGAATGGTCGGCGGTACTATTTATTACAGAGGTCATGCGTACGGCTACAGGCAGAGAGACGTAAAAAGTGTTGACCTTTCTCCACAGGACTGGGAATGGCTTAAAGAGAACATGAAGCCTTATCTCGAGGCAATCGACCGGGTGGATCATTATGAGGAACTGACGAGGTCACCTGATGACTGGAAAAAAATAATAGCTCATACGCCTGCTGAAAAGGTTGAGAAAAGGAAAGCCTACAAAGTATCGACCGGCAAGTTCAGAAAGGCAACCTGGGAACCTGAAGTAGGCAAGGGCGGGATATTTGCGGAATACCTGACCCATGACCTGACTACGCTTCCATATATAACAACCGGCGACAACAGGCGGAACAGGCCTGTATGGAGCAATGAGAAATTTATGCCGCCCTGCGCGTTCAGCTGTCCGACCCATATCCCGACGCATAAAAGGACGCGCCTGATAAGGGAAGGAAAACTGCAGGAGGCATTAAGACTGGTGCTTCAGTACAGCCCTCTGCCGGCAACTGTCTGCGGACAGATATGCCCCAACCTCTGTATGCAGAGCTGTACAAGAGGAAAGATCGATGAGCCGTTCAATACAAGGGAGATGGGCAAACTCAGCCTGAACCTTAAGGCGCCGAAGCGCGCAAAGAGAACGGGAAACAGTATAGCTGTCATCGGCGGCGGCCCTGCCGGCCTGTCAGCCGCCTGGCAGTTGAGCATGAAAGGACATAAGGTTGACCTTTATGAAGCTGAGGACAAACTCGGCGGAAAGCTTGAGCTTTGTATCCCGAGGGAACGCCTTCCGCAGAAGGTGCTGCTGAAGGAGCTTTCACGCTTTAAGGAGATAGGCGTTAACATCCATCTTGGTCAGACAGTGGACAAGAAGCTGTTCAACAAGATATACAAGGGCCATGACAAAGTCGTTATTGCATGCGGCGCTCATGAGCCGATAACCCTTAAGTTTACGGGTTCTCAGCACGCTGTGTCTGCCATTGAGTTCTTAAAAGGAATTAACTATGGTGATTTGCCAAAGCTTAAAGGCAAGGACATTGTTGTGATTGGAGCCGGTAATGTTGGAATGGATGTTGCGATCCAGTCATTTGACTGCGGGGCAAGGTCTGTCACTGCCGTGGACGTACAGACGCCTACAGCTTTTGGAAAAGAATTTGAAGCCGCGAACGCGAAAGGCACAAAAATAGAATATCCAAAGTTTACGGAGAAGTACGATAAAAAAGCAAAGAAGATCTACTTTAAGGATAAGACCCATATGCGGGCCGACCTTGTTGTGATCGCGATCGGTGAAAAACCTGTGACCGATTTTCTGCCTGCTTCCATACACACGGAAAAAGGATGGCTTGCGGTAAACAGTCTGGGCCAGACCTCGGACGTCAAGGTTTTTGCGATCGGAGACGCCACAAAGCCGGGACTGGTCACTCACGCCATAGGACAGGGCCGCGAGGTCGCGGAGGTAATACATTCTCAGCTGGTGCATTATGACTATATGCCTGAGGTCAAACAGCCCATAGCTTATGAAAGGGTGAGGACCACCTATTTTGAGCGCTGCAGCCCGGATAAATTTTCCGCAAAAAATGAAGCTGAAAGATGTCTTTCATGCGGCACATGCCGTGACTGCCATATGTGCGAAAAGGTCTGCTACTGGGGAGCTATCTCGCGTGTTGAGAGAAAAGGTGAAGCCCCGGCATATGAATACGTTGTTGATGATGAGAAATGCATTGGCTGTGGTTTCTGCGCGGGTATATGCCCCTGCGGTGTGTGGGAGATGGTGGAAAATGTTTAGTTTTTTAATGCAGTTTATTTATAGAAAAAAACACAGGATATTCTCTTTTCACTCATTCTCCCCCGATACATCGGGCTCCGAGGTTTTCATCACTATGCATCGTGATGAAAAAAACCGTTCAAAGAAAACATCCTATGTTTTTAATCTGTAAAGGTGCGATAAAAGTTTTAAATTATGAAATCGGTTAAAGATAAAAAAACCGACGCAACTGCCCGCAAGAACAGGGAACTCACTGCCATACTTGAGGTCAGCCGGGTCCTTACAGCATCTTTTGAGCTTGAAAAAAACCTCCTGTCTGTCATGTCAACGCTTGGGAATCTCCTTGAGATGCAGAGGGGATGCGTGTTCCTTCTTGATCCAATTTCAAAAGGACTCAGCATTGTTGCCGCTCACGGGCTTACAAAACAGAGTATTAAAAAAGGCAAATACAGGATCGGCGAAGGTATCGTAGGCCGGGTCCTTGAAAAAGGGGTCCCGATGGTCATACCGAATATCGGAGAAGAGCCGTCGTTTCTTAACAAAACAGGCTCAAGGCCTGAAAAGGACGGAGTTTCTTTCCTGTGTGTTCCAATTCAATTCAAGAACGAAGCGCTGGGGGTTTTGAGCGTTGACAGGATCTACTCCAAGAAGCACGGGAACGTGGACGATGACCTCAGGGTATTAACAATTGTTTCATCGTTAATAGCGCAGTTTGTAAAGCTCTGGGAGAGTTATGAAAAGGTTGAAAAGGAAAAGGAAAGCCTGAAGCAGGAGCTGAAAGGCAAATACAGCATAGACAACATCATAGGGCAGTCCGATAGAATGCAGGAAGTATTTGAAGCTGTTCACAGGGTGTCCCCTTCAAAGGCAACAGTGATATTAAGGGGTGAAAGCGGTACGGGTAAGGAGCTGATAGCAAAAGCAATCCACTATATGAGTCCAAGGAACAAAGGCCCGTTTGTTAAATTTAATTGCGCCTCGATCCCTGAAGGTCTTCTGGAGTCAGAGCTTTTCGGACATGAAAAAGGCGCGTTTACGGGTGCTATCGCTTCAAGGAGCGGAAAATTTGAGCTTGCCAACAAGGGGTCCATTTTTCTTGACGAGATAGGAGACCTGCCTTTGACGCTTCAGCCCAAAATATTGCGTGTCCTTCAGGAAAGGGAATTTGAGAGGGTTGGAAGCGAAAAGACCGTTAAGGTGGATGTGAGGATAATAGTTGCTACCAGCCGTAACCTTGAACAGCTCGTATCGCAGGGCAAATTCAGGGAAGACCTTTACTTCAGGCTTAATGTCATACCTGTCATTCTCCCTCCTCTGCCTGAAAGGGGAGAGGACATCTCCATACTTGTAGACTATTTCCTGAAAAAGTTTAATAAGGAGAACAACCGTTCTGTTTTTTATGACGAATCCGCTCTGCAGGTGTTGTTAAACCATGACTGGCCGGGAAACGTCAGAGAGCTTGAAAATACAATTGAGAGGCTTGTGATCATGTCGAGATCAGATAGGATAAGCTCGTCCGACCTGCCCGTATCTCTCAGCCTCCGTCGAATAAAGACCGCTGAAAAAGGCATGTCCCTGCCTGCTGATATCGAAGAGATAGAGAAAATGAACATTCAAAATGCCCTTGAAAAAACAGGCGGGGTCCAGGCCAAAGCGGCCAGAATACTCGGAATAACTCCACGGCAGATCGGTTATAAAATAAAGAAATACGAGCTTGAATAAAATATTCACTTTGAAATCTTGCAAGAGCTTTCAAACGTACCGAAAACGAACTATTAATAACTGTGGGGGTTCCGCACCCCACACCCGCGGTTACTTTTTTTGACCACCAAACAAAGTAACCAAACAAAAGTGGCCCGCAGATATTGTTATACGGCTCTTCGCTCAACTTCCAGGGAAGGCTTTTAAACTCGCTTTGCTCAGACACAAAACCCTTCATCTCTCCTTACAGTTATCGCGCATCACCTACAATATCTAAAGGGAAACCCTAAAGACTGTGTCGTTCAAGGCCCTTTGAATATTTATGTTTCCTTGCAGGAAACCTCAATGCAGTGAAAACAGACTATCTAATTCGCTCTCTAATCGCTCGCTATTCATTGTCAGGAAACCGCCGGGCAAATGACACAGTGAGTTTATGCGAACGAATATAGTTCATTGAAATTCCTTACATTGCTGCTCCCTCACAGGAGTAGCTAATATTCGCGGGCGCCCTTCTTTTGGTTCCATTTATAAAAATAGAAACCTATTTTTTCAAATGAGCGGTAAAAAGATCATTTATCGTATTAACCTGCTTTGTTAGACGAAGAAGTCAGCAGGTCTTGCATTTTTTTGGGCTGCAAGTAAATGCATAGCGAGAGTTAGCGAGTGAACTAAATATAATCAATAATTCGTTACATTTCAAATTCTGGAAGGAATTTACAAATGAACCCGGGTATGGGTGGAACGCCATGATGAACCCGGGGTGTATCTATGACTCGGAGGGGAGCGGCCCGCCAAACTGATAGGTGGGTAAAAGCGCCCACAGTTTGACTAATTACGCCTGGCATGGCTGGAACGCCATTATAAACCATAGTATGCGGGACGGGTATACCCCGAATTTGATAATATATACGTATGTTCTCAATGGAGAATGAGCTAATAATAAGGCTTGGCTTTTTCTTTGGAGTATTCTTCCTTATGGCTTTCTGGGAGGCTGCGGTTCCAAAGCGCCGGTTGACAGTTCCGAGGGCCGCGCGCTGGTTTAATAATCTTTCAATTGTTTTTATTAATGCCGTGCTTGTACGCGCGGTCTTTCCTGTCGTCGCTGTTGGCACCGCGGTTGTAAGCGCTGAAAAAGGATGGGGTATTTTTAATTTTATGGCAGTGCCCGGGCTGGCAGCCGGTATGATTTCTATCATAATTCTTGATCTTGTAATTTATTTTCAGCACATGGTGTTTCACATTGTCCCTCCGCTCTGGAGGCTTCACATGATGCACCATACCGACCTGGACATAGATGTCACTACTGGAACGCGTTTTCATCCTGTCGAAATATTTCTCTCAATGGGAATCAAGATGGCTGTAGTAGTTGCCCTTGGAGCGCCGCCGTGGTCTGTGCTTGTCTTGGAGGTGCTGCTGAACGCGACAGCAATGTTTAACCACAGCAATATAAACATACCGGCAGGAATTGACAGTGTACTCAGACTGCTGGTTGTTACTCCGGACATGCACCGTGTGCACCATTCAGTTATAATCAGGGAAACAAACAGCAACTACGGTTTTAACTTCCCCTGGTGGGACCGTTTTTTCAGGACGTATACATCACAGCCTGAAAAAGGGCATGCTGATATGAATATCGGGCTGGCAAATTTCAGGGACCCCAGGAAACTTACTCTTCCCCGGCTTCTTTTTATTCCTTTTAAAAACATAGATCCTATGTTTTTCAAATGATAGGAAGTTGAATTTTTACAAAGTATTGCATTTCCTTGGCAGAGAAAGATAAAGGAAAATAGAAATTAACCGGATCTTTTTTTTCGCTTATTAACACCTGAAGCAGTCTAAAAAACATAGTAATATTTGTTAACAAACGTCCAGGATTTGTCAAGTATTGCTAATCTCACCTTGATGGGTTCAAAATTTAGCAATATAAAATCAAAATATTACTGTAGAGTAACAAAATTGATACTTTACAGCCTTGTAAGGCAAGAGAGATATAATATAAAATATAGTTTATTTCTTAATTTTTTTTAATGCCTGACCTATAAATACCTTTTATTTTATATATTATTTTATGAATAAAACATACTCAGAGGGATATTCTATTTCAACATGAAAAAAGGGCGTGAAAGGAAACCAAAACGGTGGCGTATTCTTATTGTTGAAGATGACCTTATCGTTCAAAAGGTCTTTGATGCGGCTTTAAGGGACCGCTATGACCTTATGCTTGTTAACGATGCTCATAAAGCACTGGAAGTGATGTTCCTTAATGGTGAGTCGTTTGATCTTATTATCCTGGATATTGTAATGCCCATAATGGACGGCATTGAACTTTTAAAGAGGATAAGGGAGGTAAATCCCTGGATCCCGGTATTAATAGTAACCGCCCACAGCAGTCATGAAAGGGCAAAGGATGCCTGTAACCTTAACGTTGCCGGATATGTTGAAAAACCCTTTGATATACTGGAATTTCAGGAGATAGTTAACAGGCTTGTTTGTAACACGGAAATAAAAGGGCCTTTGCCAAGCCTGGTCAATCCAAAGATCAATATCGGGAAAAATCCGGATCTTTTCCATCCAATATCAGCGAGAAGCATATACGAAATACATAAGCGTTTTCACACCAACTTCAGTATTGAAGATATCGCGGCTATCTGCTCCGTGTCTAAACATCATTTGTGCAAACTGTTTAAGACTGACTGCGGCATGACTATAGGAGACTATACAAATAAACTTAGAATAGAGGCAGCCAAAAGACTGTTGCAGGACTCAAACTATACGATTGCCAGGATCCAGGAGTCTTTAGGCTATAAGAGCAGAACTTATTTTTATAATATTTTCAAGGAAATGACAGGCGTTAGCCCGTTGGAATTTCGAAGGATCTCCGCAGGTGAAGATGCGGGCGGAGAGGCAGATTAAAGGTTGTATTATGAATCTCCATATCAGTGATGAAGCCCGCGGTAAAACAACAAAATGCCCATACGACTTTATCTGTCTGAATGATGCGAAAAAACTTGTTTGCGGTGAAAACACACTTATGTGTGCGCCCGACAAAGTCATTAATGAACAATATCTGTTTATTAAATCTGCGGGAACCAATGATTGTCCTTACAAAATGAGTTTTGGATTCAGTCATATCTGCCACTGTCCTGTCAGGCTTGAAATCTTCGAGCGTTACAGTATCTAACCAAACCCACTAAACCGTTCAAACCGTTTCAAAACTCTCTCTTCGTTGTTCAAGTTTGTTCAATGTAGTTTAAAATAGTTCAATTTTGAACTACTTTGAGCCATGTTGAACTATTTTGAACCTGTTAGGGGATTAAATAACCGTTCAGGCCGTTCATGGTTTGACAGTACAGACAGCATCTGTATAATCTAATGGTGATGGAAGTCCGTATATGAAAAAGAAAAACTTTCAGACATTCCCCTGGTATGTAATCCATGGTTTTCTTTTTATCGGCCTTGTCTCGGCTTTTGCGTTCAGAGCGCTCATAGTTTTTGAACGGCTCGAACCTTCATGGGTCAGACCGGTATGGTATGCGGGAGTCACAGGCTACATAGGTTTCTTTCTTTACAGGTATACAATTACAAAAAGAAGAAAGAGAGTTGTGAAGGAATACGATCTGATAGATAAGGTGAGTATTGATACGTGTTTTTCCGAAGAGGACAGGAACGCGATAATATTTCTTCTATCTTCGATCCAGCGGTCCCGTGAGGACATTAATTATCTTGTTATCTTTCTTCTCTCTGTGCTTGCAGTGGCGGCTGATCTGTTCTTTGTTTTCTATTATTAAAATAATATTGTGCTCTATAATATCTAATAATACATGATATACTTTGCGAGTAATCCATGAATCAAAAAATCCGTTTCGGCACATATATCAGGGAAACTGTTCTTCATCAGGAGCAGGTTAGTTACAACGATTTAATGACCGTTCCGGAAAAAGATGACATGGGTCGGGATATGCCCTGCCGGCTCCCTAAAGTTAAGCTTCGCGGAATAGACGTTTACAGACTTCTGACGCCTTATTTCAATGTCCGTTTTTTCGGGCAGGTTAAGACGGTCGTGCCATTGGCCGTTTACCTTATGTTATTCCAGTTATTGATCCTGCGGCAGCATGTCGCTGATGCAGGTGTGGTCACGGCTGGCCTGGTAGCAGTTATTTTTGGTCTTATGGTGTTTATGGAAGGGCTGAAGCAGGGTTTGATGCCATTTGGTGAAACCATTGGGCATATTCTGCCGGCCAAGTCTCCGTTGCCTGTAGTACTGTTTATCGCCTTGCTGCTTGGTATTGGCGTAACATTTGCTGAGCCGGCCATTGGCGCGCTTAAAACAGCCGGTTCAATAGTCAATGTAAAGCAGGCTCCTTATTTATATTATATTCTCAATGAACGGGCAGGCAGTCTTGTTCTGGTAGTAGGAGCAGGTGTCGGTCTGGCAGCAATTTTGGGCACATTGCGATTTTTATACGGCTGGAGCCTGAAACCTTTGATCTACCTGACAATGATACCTACGATCGGTCTCACAACATACATTATGTTCAATGAAGAACTGTCCAAAATGCTCGGCCTGGCCTGGGATTGCGGCGCTGTAACCACAGGACCGGTGACTGTTCCGCTTGTACTCTCTCTAGGTATTGGTATTGCATCTGCCGCAGGCAGGGGAACTACTTCGTTATCGGGTTTTGGTATTGTTACTATGGCATCGCTTTTCCCTGTTGTCGGAGTCATGCTTCTGGGTATATATTTTTTTCACAATATCCCGCCCGAATCGATCATTGAAGCAGCCAGGGCTTCTACTGCCATGATGAATGAAGTATCGTGGTATGAGCAAACCCCCGGAAAAGAAATTATCTTAGGGTTGCGTGCTATTATACCTCTTATAATTTTTCTCTTTATTGTATTGAAACTGGTACTTCGTGAATCCATACGGCACGGCGGGTTTATAGCTTATGGCATTACCCTGTGTGTTATCGGCATGATTATATTCAATCTGGGGTTGAGTTACGGCCTGGCGGAACTGGGCAGTCAAACCGGATCATTGGTGCCGGCCGCATTTACAGAGATTGAAGCGGTATCGCTGTCGCCCCTTTATACTTTTGTGCTCGGGATCACTACTGTTCTTATTTTTGCCTGGCTGTTAGGTTTTGGCGCAACACTGGCTGAGCCTGCATTAAATGCTCTGGGTATGACGGTGGAAGACCATACCAACGGAGCATTTAAAAAATCATTGCTTATGTATGCGGTTTCTGTTGGTGTCGGCTTCGGCATTGCCCTGGGTGTTGTAAAGATTATCTTTAATGTACCCCTCGGATATTTTTTAATACCCGGATATGCGCTGGCTGTTATATTGACAGTCCTTTCAACCGAGGAGTTTGTTAATATAGCCTGGGATAGCGCCGGCGTTACCACGGGGCCCGTAACTGTTCCACTGGTGTTGGCTATGGGCCTGGGCCTGGGTAGTGCGGTTAAGGCAGTCGAGGGCTTCGGCATTCTGTCAATGGCCTCGATAGGTCCGATTATCTGCGTTCTGGCTACAGGCCTGTGGGTTCAGTGGAAAGTCAGACGCAAACACGCTGTGCGTGAATAGGATATCAAAACTGTGGAGGTAAGATAGTTATGAGCTCACGTGTAATTACAGTCCTAACCGATGTCGCGCTGATTACATGTATTGTACAGCGCGGCCTTGCCGACGATATCATCAAGGTCGCTCAGGACGCAGGCGCGCAGGGCGCCACGATTTATTACGCGCGCGGCAGCGGTGTGCGCGAGAGACTGGGGGTTCTCGGCGTGACTATTGAGGTGGAAAAAGAGGTTATTAATATAATCGTGTCGACGGATCAGGCGGACCGTATATTTGAGAAAATATACCTCGCGGGGAAACTTGATACACCTGGTATGGGTTTTATGTACATAACTCCTCTGGAGAAAGCGGCGAGTTACATCCCGCCGGAAATTCTTGACAAATTGACAGGATAACTATGACAGACAAACAGAGCAAACTTATCTCATGTATTCTGCCCAAAGGTATTGCCAGCGGTGTAATGCAGGCTCTAAAGTCCAGGTTTGGTATTATTACTGCAAACATGAACTTTGCAAGAGGAGAGGGCAAACTTACACCCCATGCCTACAGGGGGATCGGAGAGCAGACTGAAAAAGAGATTCTCACTGTTGTGGTATCCGAGGCACAGGCAGAGGAGGTTTTTACATTTATCTACCATGAAGCCGAGATTAACCGGCCGCATGGGGGACTGATATACATGCACGAACTACAGCATAGCATTCCATTTTCTCTCCCTGACCTGCCCGAAGAAAAATCCCGGTGACCTCTATTTCAGACTGCCGCCTGCCTGAATTAATTACCGTCCAGCTTGTCTCTGTAAGTTTTTTCCTGATTTCTCACTATCCCTCTTGCTTCGGCTTCAGAGAGTCCCGCACTCTGGAGACAATCAGAGAATTTGTTGGCCATTCTCGCAACCTGCAGCTGACTGACTTCGGCACGCTCATAAGCGCCGTAAAGTGCGTTTGCATAGAAATTGGATTCTTTGGAGCACGCGGCAGGTACCGGCGGCAACTGATCAGGAGGGATCTCTTCTTTGTCCAGAAATTCACAGCCTGATAATGCCAAACCTATAAGTAAAACAAAGAGTATGAACAGTTTTAAAAACCCGGCTTTTTTCATATGAGCGCCTCCTGATTTCAGAATCATTACTTTTTTATAATAGAAAATACGCTGGCAGATGTCAAAGAAGGAAAGGATACTGTGGCAGGAAGCCTGCCACAGTATTTAAAGAGGGTAGTTGATGAGTTAATTTCATTGTACCTCCGGACATGCCGGATTTCAGTGATGAGGATCACATAATCATTATTTACTTTATTCAGATATGTCATTATATTGTACGGTTCGTAATGTTTCTGAACTGGATAATTGCTTCTTTCAGAACAAGTATTGAATATTACAGCCGGAAATTATTGACAGCTATTTGGCAAAGTGTGTACATTATAAATAATATCTTGTAGTAACCGGGTGGATTCCTGTCTTTTTCACGGATATTCTTATGGCAAGTAAAGATAAAACCAGAGAACAACTGATAGGAGAGCTGTCGGAACTGCGCCGCAAAGTCGAGAAGATGGAGAAAGCGGAATCCGACCGTGAATTAACCGCGGCTGCGCTGCGTGAGACCGAGGAACGTTACCGTTCACTGGTCGAGTCCACAGAAGATTCCATATATCTGGTGGATAAAGATTCAAGGTACCTGTTGATGAATAAGAAGCACATGACGAGGATGGGTTTTGAGAAAGATGAATATGCAGGAATGCTCTTCAGCGAACGACATTCAGCGGAAGAAACAAAAAAATTCGTTAATAAGGTCAACAGGGTTTTTGAAACAGGCCGGTCTTCACAGTATGAGTACAAGAGCGACAGGGATGAGCGGTATTTTCTGCAGACATTCAGTCCGGTTAAGAGTCTTAAAGGAGATACCATAGCGGTAACAGTTATTTCCAAAGACGTTACAGGCCGCAAGCAGGTAGAAGAGGCGTATCGTGAAAGTGAAGAACGTTTCCGCACACTCTTTAATCAGGCTTCAGACAGTATCTACCTGCTCAAGTCAACTGACGAAGGGCTGATCATTGTTGACGCAAACCATGTCGCATGTGCAACACATGGATATACATATGAAGGGCTGATAGGAAAACCTTTAGCCATACTGGACGAGTCGGAATCCAGAAAATATTTAAATGAAAGGACCGGCCGTCTGATGGCGGGTGAGACATTGACATTTGAGGTCCGGCATGTCCGCAAGGACGGTTCTACTTTCCCGGTTGAGATATCTGCTCAGCTGATCAAAATTGCCGATGAGCCATATGTTCTGGCGATCGACCGGGACATAAGCGAACGCAAAAGAATGGAGGAGGAACTGCGTGCCCTTTCACTGACAGACGAGCTTACAGGGCTTTACAACAGGCGGGGATGCCTGACTCTGGGTGAACAGCTTTTGAAGATCGCCAACCGCCAGAAGAAAGGGGTGTTCGTTCTCTATGCCGATGTTGATAATCTGAAAAATATCAACGATGAACTGGGGCATCAGACCGGGGACCAGGCACTGATGGATGTTGCGACTATTTTGAAAGAGAAATATCGCGAGTCTGATGTGATAGCGCGCATCGGCGGAGATGAGTTCGTGGTCATACCGGTAGGCACTTCAGGAGATAGTGACAAGTTGATCAAATCCCGGCTGCAAAAAGAACTCGATATCTTCACCGCACAGATCAACCGCAGTTATAAGCTTTCGATCAGTATAGGTGTCGCGTATAGTGATCCGGGGGAAAGCTGTTCTATTGAAGAGCTCCTTACAAGAGCGGATAAATTGATGTACGAACAAAAAAAGATCAGAAAGAAAAACAGTTAAGAATTGAAAGTTGAAAATGTAGAGTTGATAATTGTTAATTTTACATTGTTAATTATTATTTATTATTGTTTAACGCCCGTCTTATCAGATCATTTTCTTTTACTCCGGGGTATGCCTGAAGCGCAACGGTCTCTTCGTTTCTGCCTGAGTCAACGGACTGCCCGTTCTTATTATAGAGTTCCGTAACCTTTAATGGCCTATTCTCCATGCCGCCTGACAGAAATTCTATGACGTCTCCGGTTTTAAGGTTATTCCTGAGGGCGACAACTGTCCTGTCGTTATTTACGGATTTAACTACTCCTACCAGCTCGTGGCTCCTCCTGTAGATGTTCTCCTCATCATGATTGTAACCGCTGTCAGGCTGTTTTCCCAAAAACATTCCGGTTGTATATCCTCTGCTTGAAAACATTGACAACTCCTGAAGCCACGATGCTTTTACTCTGTACGGAAGGTTCTTAAGGCTGTCGACTGCCTCCCTGTATGTCTTGACTACTCCGGCTACGTAATTTATGCCTTTCATCCTGCCCTCTATCTTGAAGCTGTCTATGCCGGCATCAGCCAGTTTGTCCAGGTGATCGATCATGCACAGGTCTTTTGAACTCAGCACGTATGTCCCCCGGTCATTTTCATAAACCGGATGATATTGCTGCGGACGTTTCTCTTCCATCAGTGTGAAATTCCATCTGCAGGAGTTGGCGCATTCTCCGGTATTTGCCGGCCTGTTTGATAAAAAACTGCTTATATAGCACCTGCCGGAGTATGAAATGCATATCGCGCCGTGAACGAAACACTCCAGCTCTATGGAGACTGAATCACGAATGTCCTTTATTTCTTCTATTGTAAGCTCTCTTGAGAGTACCAGTCTTTTAGCGCCTGCTTTTTCCCAGAACCGGGCAGATCTGTAGTTTGTAATATTTGCCTGTGTGCTTACGTGGATCGGGGTATCAGGCACTATCTCAGACGCTGTTTCAAACACGCCGATATCCGAAACTATCAGAGCATCAGGAGATATTTCTTTCAGGAACTCAAGGTGGTCTCTGATAAGGGGGATATCTTTATTATGAGGGAAGATATTCACTGTCATATACAGTTTTTTATCCCTGGATCGGACATAATCAACAGCCTCTTTCAGTCCATCTACTGTGAAATTGTCGGCTTTGGCCCTGAGACTGAATTCAGACATGCCCATATAAACTGCGTCAGCACCATAATGTAAAGCTGTCCGCAGTTTCTCAAAGTTACCGGCCGGTGCGAGAAGTTCCGGTGTTTTCATATCAGCTATTTTAACATTACAGTCTTTCAAAAAGCGGGATTTAAGTAAATGCGTATGGATCAGGAAAAAAATCTGTCAGAAGAGGGCCTGAATATTGACGTGCAATGGAGCGGAATGTCAGTTTTGTTGCGGTTTTATTGATTCTGCTATCTGTTTTGCAAGGCCTGCAAGTGTTTCGTCACGCGCGCCGAAGACTATATAACATTTATGTTCATGAAGTTTCCGTAAAATATCATCTCTTTTTTCGATAACCTCCACCGACCTTCCACCGGTTTTTATTCCGTCTGCCAGGTCATAACTTGAAATGTCCCTGGAGGCAGTACCTCCAACGTAATATACAGGCAGGAGTATCAGGTGGTCTGTTTCTCGAAGGTTTTTCCTGAATGTTTCGATATATCCTTCTTTCATAAGCCGTGTGGGGCCGAACCCGTGAGGCTGAAAGATGTAACAGATACTTTTTCTGATTTTTTCTAAAGACTGCATAAGTGAAGCAATCTTGTGTGGATTATGGGCGTAGTCGTCTATTACGAGCTTTTCTCCGTCATCAAGGTAAATATCAAACCGTCTGTCTATTCCCTTGAATTCAGGCAGGACTTGAGCGGCGTCGGTCAGAGGAACGCCGATCTGTGAAAGGAGTGTAAGGCATGAGAGTGCATTGTAAAGATTGTATTTCCCCGGAAGCGAAAGGCTGAATCTGACCCCGTCCAATGAGAAATCTGTTCCAAACGCTTTAAATGATATCTCATTTGCCGTATAGTCAGAAGATTTATGAATGGAAAAAGTAATTAAATCACTAGTTGCCAACTTACCAAGATTTTCGTCATCCGCATTTACCATGACTTTTTTTGTGGTATTGCCGATAAGGGTCTTAAACATTTTTGACGTTTCATCGACAGTGTGGTGGTCAAGGGCAAGGTTCAATATTATAGTATGCTGAGGCCTGAAGTTTACAATGGTCCCGTCAGATTCGCACGCCTCAATAACAAGGACGTCTGAGTTGCCGGCAAGGTAATTGCCCGGATTTAAGGATGACCTGAACTGTTTTACTCTGCCGCCGCCTATGAAGTTTGGATCCAACCCGAGCCTGCTCATGAGAAAAGCCAGCATTCCCGATACAGTTGACTTCCCGCTCGTACCGGAGACAGCTATGGTATTAAATGATTTTGTAATATCAGAAAGAAATTCAGGCCTTGTCTTAACAGGAATTCCAAGTTCTTTGGCCTTCATGAAATCAGGACTGCCGGGTTCGACAGCGGTACTGACAACCATAAGACCACATGTATTGTCCAGACCGGTACCGTCCTGGGGGAAAATGGCAACCCCTTTAGATTGGAATATTTTCTTTAGTGGATGATTAGAAGTATTGTCAAACACCCGGTCAGAGCCGGCAATAATATGGCCTCTGTCAGCCATAAAACAGGCAATGGCGGATAGACCGCTGCCCGCTATTCCGGAGAAAAATATTTTGAGTTTCATGTTGTCCATTGTATGTTTGATATTTTAACGCACCTTGAGATGATAATACAGAATTATAATGCCTGTCATTCATATATGACTGCTGATATAATAATGAGGAATAAATCGGATCATAGATTGCTGAATAAGGGTGCAAAGCATAGCCGCGACCCGTGGCATTTATAAGGTTCAAATGAAACTATTTCATAAATTGCTCATATCTTTACAACAAAACCCCAGGGAAAGGGGATAGGGCTTGGCCTTTCGATTTCATATGGTATTATAAAAAACCATGGAGGCAGTATAGTGGCAGAGAGCGAGGCCGGTAAGGGCGCAAGATTTGCGATTTATTTGCCTTCGGCAGAGAAAAAAGGGATGGCTGATAATGGCTAAGGCCAGTATATTATTGGTTGACGACTCGGAGATCTTTCTGCGAGGCTGGCAGGTTGCACTTGAAAGTGCCGACTTTAAGGTTAGAACAACAACGCGCGGAGAGAAAGCAGTTGAGATGGCAAGTGAATATAAGCCGGATATTGTAGTGACTGACCTTGTAATGCCCGGGATGAACGGGGTCGACGTTTGCAGAAGCATAAAAGAGATATCTCAAGAGATCGAGGTTGTCCTTATCTCCGGGTATCCTGATGAAATTAAAAAATATCAGTTAGACTTTATAAAGGCTGGCGGAAGGGATGAGTTCTTGAGAAAACCTCTGTTTGAAGAGGAGATAATAGAGGCTGTGAAGAAGATACTGAGAGAAAGGATAAGGTGAAAAGGTCTATTTTTTCTCTCGAACGAGGCTGTTAACTGCATTTATTCTCTCTTTTTTCATTAAAGGCTTTCTCAGAATAACCGACTGATTCCAACAAACTCTTCCATCCGGCCGGGACAAGCTTGTCATCGTTTACCAATAGAATCTTTCTCCCCGTATATGCACTTTTTTTTGTCGATTTGGCTGCATGAAGATGAAATATAACACGAGCAAGTGCCTATGAATTTTCAGCTAATTTTTTATAATGACACAATATAGCGATGAGCCCCAATAGCTCTTTTTTATTCAGTGCTGATAGATGCGGTGTTATTGAGTGGCATTCTTCACAACTGTGTAATTAATTACATGTTTTTGCTTCAGGATGAGCGTTTTTGAGCGTCGGGGAATTATGATAGAAAGTAATAAAATTTAATTAATTTGAGGTATCTATTTATGTTAAAAAGATTTTTTTCATAAACGCAGAGGACGCAAGGCCAGGTTGAAAAAAAAGCTTGTAAGGGCATGAAAATTGCAAGTATAGCTGGCAAGAGGTGTTGATAATTTGTTAACGGGTGATTGGGCAAAGAAAGGGGGGCAAAATGGCTGATTATGGAAACAAATTAGAACACTGTACAATATGCAAGGACGAATATACTTCAACGCATGTTGAGGTTGTTCCTGACGTAATTATCTTTGTATGTGAAAACTGTATGGATGCTGCCAAATACAACTTTATATGGATATGCATGAGTTGCGGTCAAGTCTATGTCCGTCCGAAAAAAATGGTAATAGAAAGAACAAGGAACTATGAGCTTAAGAGTGCATACATGCTCTGCGAAGACCTCCAGGTAGTTCAGGGAATTGATATGTGCATAAAATGCGATCCAGACGGTGTATTTCATTATATGGAAGCACAGAAATTATCAGCCAATTGCTGATCATTAATTGCTCAATTTAGTTGATCATAAATTGAGCATTAATTAGCTTTATTGACAAAATTTGTCATGAATTAAAAGAGATGAAACAAGCGGCACAGCCTGAAAGCCGATAATATAGATTATGGGCAGGGGAACTTCAGACCCTGTCCTTTTTTAATTCCTCATTGTTCATTTAAAATTTACATTGCATAAAAAGCAAGCCCCTCAAATGCCTGTCAGGTAATAGGAGTCATCATCCTACAAAATTGTAATGCAAAATTACATTTTTGTAGCAATCTGCCGTTTAGATTTTCTTTTAAATCAACAGGTTACAAGCTGGTATGGTTTTAGCTTATAGAACTGCCAAATACCAATGAGTTCTTTAATAGAAAAGGGCTAAAGCCCTTCGGGAGTGCAGGTGGATTAAGGTCAGGGCAGCAGGATCACTGGAAATTACCGGGTGGATGATCGGATACAGGATCAAAAAATACAGAATCAGGAAAGGAGTTGATGAAAACAGCAAACATGCTCTATCAGTGAGTATGACAAACAAAAATTAAAGGAGAGGGTGAAGAGGATGAAACTAAAAAAACATGTTTTAACATTTATATTATTTCTGCTCATGC
>CAZNPC010000012.1:0-38189 GCA_964574765.1 uncultured Nitrospirales bacterium
GCACGAGGCCCGCTGCTTCGCCTCGAGGCGAGCGAGCGATTGACGATTGACGATTTTTTAAAAGATTCCAATTCCTCTATAAATTCCTGGATATTTTTTTCCGTGTCCTGCTTGTCGTAGCGAAGCGGAGATCCCGACTCTTCGGGGCCCGCCGGTTTGTTCTTGCCCGCCGGTTTGTTCTTGCCTGCCAGTTTGTTTGGCATGGTGGAGGGTGATCTGATCAATATATTGGAGAGCCAGATAGTCAGACAGTCGATTATTACTACGCTGTATTTGTCCTTTATACCTGACAGGACAGAGGAGATTTTTAACGGTTCTTCATATAAGTCCCAATCACTCTCGCGGTCTTCCTTATGTTTTTCGATACGCTCTTTCATCTCATCGTCAAGCGCCTCTGCTGTAGCTACGTACGCCTTCTTACCATTGATTTTAGACGCCTCATTAAGGGCAAACGAACTTTTGCCGCTCCTTGCTCCGCCTGTTAGAAAAATAATTTTCCCTTTCATTAAATTACCCTGAATTCCTGAAAATATTTAATAATGGATATACATTACGCCAGAGTCCAGTTTATTGATCTCAACGTCAACATCAAACGCCTGCTTCAGTAAAACTTTTGTTAACACTTTATCAGGACTTCCAGCGCCAAGGACCTGCCCCCGCCTGATAAGTATTATCTCTTCAAACTGTAAGGCCACGTTTATGTCGTGAAGCGCCATAACAACAGAGATATCTCTGTCTTCCTTTAATCCTCTCAGCAGTCTGATAAGTTCGATCTGATACTTTATATCAAGGTTTGCAAGGGGCTCATCGAGCAGCAGCAGGCCGGCTCCCTGCAGCAGCGTCATTGCAATATAGACTCTTCTTTTCTCACCACCGCTAAGATTTGTTATTAACGATTCTGACTTGTCGGTAAGCCCTACCATTCCGATTGCCTTATCGACGGTCAATGCCGGGGAGACATCGTATGGATACAACCCCATGCTCACAAGCTCTCTAACATTAAACGGGACATTCATATCCATAATTTGAGGCAGATAGCTCAGCAGTTTTGCCCTGTCTTTGTTTTTGTAACCCTGAATCGACTTTCCCCAAAGGGCAACTTCCCCTGTTAAGGGCGGCAGTATTCCGCTTGCCAGCTTAAGCAGAGTTGATTTACCCGATCCGTTAGCGCCCAGCAGGCCTATGAACCCCCCGTTCCTCACGGAAAAGGATATGTCATCGACAAACGACGTGCCTTTGTCGTAGGAAAAACCCACTTTTTTGAATGCAAGAATCGTATTTTTAGATGCTGAGGACATCTTTCCTCCTGAGCAAATATAAAAAATACGGCGCGCCTATTATTGCTGTTACAATGCCTGCCGGAAGTTCCATAGGCGATAAGACTGATTTCCCGACAAGGTCTGCTATGCACAAAAGCATTCCGCCCCCCAACGCAGATACCGGGATAAGAACTCTGCTGTCAGAACCGATAAGAAACCTTCCTATATGCGGTATCAGAAGCCCTATAAAACCTACCATACCTCCAAGAGATACAGACGCGGCCGTCATCAGTCCGACCGATACAAAAAGGATAAATCTTTCCCTCTTGGGTGAAAAACCGAGACTGTGCGAAAGTTCGTCTCCCAGGATCAGCGCGTTGAGAGCCTTTGAGCGGGAAATAGAGATAGCAAACCCAATCGCTATGAAAACAAATCCGTAAGGGATAACAGACCAGTCCGCTATAGACAGGTCTCCAAAGATCCAAAGTGTTGCGCGCCTTAAACCCTCATCACTTGAAATACTCATGATTAACATCAGCATTGCCGAAAACAAAAAACCCAGACCAACACCGGCGAGAAGAAGCCTCTCAGGCCAGAAGCCTCCCCTTTTCCAGCCCAATGCCCCTACAAAAATACCTGTAATTAATGCGCCTGTAAATGCAAGCAGGGGCACTGTCATAATTCCCAAAAAGGTGAATCCCGCAATAATCCCGACTACAGCTGTCAGCGCGGCACCACTGGATATCCCGAGGATATACGGGTCGGCAAGCGGGTTTCTCAATATCCCCTGAAGCACAGCACCTGACGCGCCCAGGGCCATACCCATAAGAACTGAGATTATGATCCTTGGAAGCCTTATTGAAATCAGTATTTCCTTTTCCATTCCATTAATACTGAAAGGGTTAATAAATTTCGGGCCGATAAA
Organism: uncultured Nitrospirales bacterium; assembly: GCA_964574765.1. Classification (GTDB taxonomy): domain Bacteria; phylum Nitrospirota; class Thermodesulfovibrionia; order UBA6902; family BMS3Bbin08; genus CAZNPC01. Next base: position 2,185 of record CAZNPC010000012.1, read on the forward strand.
CAATGCAGTCATAAACACTGCCAGGGCGGCAATAAATATAATAAGAAGTTTCAGTTTCATATTCATAACATATCAATGATTATCTGTGTTACTTACAAGATGTCCTTCCAGTTCCTCAAGGCCATCTATAACCCTTGGGCCAAGTCTGTAGAGGTTATCACTGACAAAGAACACTTTGTTGTTTTTAATCGCCGGCACACTGGTAAGTCTTTTCAACAATTTTTTGGATATCTTGTCCATTCCTTTTCCCCTGCCGAAAAAAATAATATCAGGCGACCGGCGTATTATTTCCTCAATCGAGTACTTCGGGTATCTGCTTTTTGTATCTTCCGCTATATTGATACCGCCCAGCAGGCTTATTGCATCATTGACCGCAGTTCCCGGGCCGGCCACTATTAGCGGTTCGGGCCAGACTACGAAGAGCACTTTTTCCCTGACCTCTGAACCCTGTGCAGCCTCAAAACGTACTTTACGGCCGGCTTCAAATCTGTCCATTGCCCTTTCAATATTAAGTGCCAGGGCATTAAATTTATCTTTTTCATCAAGCTCAATTCCCAGCTTCTTTATACCGTCGGGAAGTTCAGACAGTCTGCGAGACCTAAATACATAAGTTCTTATATTCAGTGAATGAAGCCTCTGCTCAAACTCCTTTGGATTACCGTCAGTTGTCATGATGACAATGTCCGGCTGCAGTGTCACAACTGCTTCAAGCGAAGGATTTGACATACCGCCTATACCGGGTTTTTCTTTTGCCTTCTCAGGATAATCACAATAAGTTGTGACACCCGCGATCTTATCTTCAAGACCCGCGGCAAAAAGTATCTCTGTTATGCTCGGTGCGAGGGATATGATACGCGCAGGCGCCTCGGCAAAGGAAAAATTGACAATTGACAAGTGGCAAGTGAAAAGTGAAAAAATCAGAATATATACTTTTAACTTAAAACTTCCAACTTTTAACTTTTTTTTCATAAAAAACCCCAGCCTTCGTAATAAAAGCTGGGGATAAAAGCCGGGGTCTCTGACCAAAAACCTTTACCCTCACAACCTCGTACCGCGAAGGCCTGTCAGTGAGGTAATGTTCAGGTTGGTCTTCTGACTTTCCCGGCCTCTATCAGCCTTCCCACCCCGAAGCTTCAGGACAGTGGCACGAACTTTGTAGAGGTTTTTATTCCAATTGTCTGGAACGGGATTACAGCGGCGGGTCCGCTCCCGTTTCTCACGGGATTCCTCTTTAAGCCCACATAGGGCACCTGAACAATCCAGAACGATTATAACTTATTAGCTTTGTGAAATGTCAAGACAGGGATTTGATCATGGATTTAAGGATAAGCAACAAAAACTCCCGGCTTTTTAGCGCTTCCTGAGAAGATCCCATGATGCTAAACCATACGGGGGGTCGCTATTTGATTACCGCCTTTACGTTTGGCAGAATACAGCATTTCGTCAGCAGCACTGACGATCAGGTCTTCTGAATCACCGTTCTCGGGGAACTCGGCAACACCCACACTCAGAGTGAGATTAACTTTCTTTCCGGGGGCTACATGGATCGTATGTGCCTCCACTACACTGCGAATTCTCTCTGCAGTCTTAATGGCATTAGGCAGAGAAGTTTCAGGCAGAATAATCGCGAACTCGTCTCCTCCATATCTGGCAACCTGATCCTCGGGACGTACTTCCTTTCTTATTAAGGTAGCTACCGTTGTCAGAGCCCTGTCTCCCGCAGGGTGGCCGTATATATCATTAACATCCTTGAAAAGATCAAGGTCAATAAGAACAACGGAAAAAATATGGTTATAGCGGGAGGAACGGTTTATCTCTGCTTTAAGAAGCCTGTAAAACTCGCGGTGGTTGAACAGGTCCGTCAGGTCATCCCGGATTGCCAGTTCTCTTAACGCGGCCTGACTGTTTTCCAGTCTGGCTGCCATAAGATTGAACGCTTTGGCAAGCCTTCCCACTTCGTCTTTAGTATCAAGCGGAACTCGGCAGGCAAGGTCGCCTTCAGAAAGATGTTCAGTGGCTTTTTCAAGAATTCCCAGCGGGAAAAGGAGCGAGCGGGTAAGCAATATACTGACAGAGATCGCAATTCCAAGTCCTACTATAAAAATAGCGGTTATAACAATAACTACTCTTCTCTCGATAATTCCGGCATACTCTAACAGATCATTCATCTCCCCCATGGTAATTTCATGGCTCTGTCCGAGAATTTCGATTGACTGCTCAGTATAGCTGTCAAGGAGTTCCATTCTCTCTGTAAAGGACTGAACCCCCTTAGAATTGGAACCGGCTAATATTGATTGACTTATGTTTTTACCGGCTTCCCATTTTAACCGGGCCTCAAGAACACTCTTGTGTTCCTCCTTTAAGCCATAAGGAGCCCTCAGGGCTTTTTCAAAACTCTCATCAACCTGCCTGCTTATCTCAGCGTAATGCTCCCGTTCAGAGGGTTTGCCGTGCATAATATAATCGCGCACCGGCATCGTCGACCTGAGTATTAATGTCTGTAAATTTATAATGGGATAGAGTTCTTCAACAACCTCTTCAATAACCTCATCAAGGGCGTCTGTTACGGCATCAAAAGACAGAATACCTCCGACGGAAAACACTAACAGGGGAATAAACATAACCACAAGGCTTATGATGAACCTTGTCCGCAGGGAAGTCTGCATCATGGCCTGATGAATTTTTATATTTAAAAATTTTTCTAACATACTTATTCCGCAAGTTTATATGCAGTCCTCATGATTTACTTAAATCCATAATCCTTCCACCTCTCTGAAACAAGTTTCTTAATATCCCCGGACATGAATAATTCCCCGGGCCAATCACGCATCATACCTTCTTCTTTTGACTTTCTTGTGGCATCAATACCCATCTTTGAACCGTATCTGGGCCAGCTTGCAGAATGGTCAAGGTCATCAACTGGTCCTTCGGCAATAACCACATCCCTTTTCCAGTCAACATTATTTAAAATGCGCCAGGCTGTATAAGAAATATTCTGTACGTCAACATCATCATCTACAACGATTATAAGTTTTGAGAACATCATCTGGCCCTTGCCCCATAAGCCGTGTATGACCTTTTTCGCGTGGCCAGGATAACTCTTTTTTATGGATATTAACGCAGCATTATGAAAAACACCTTCCATTGGAAGATTAAAATCCTTTATTTCAGGGAAATCGAGCCTCAAAAGAGGCAGAAAAATGCGTTCTGTTGCCTTACCCATATAACAGTCTTCCATCGGGGGCTTTCCGACTATTGTTGCCGGATATATCATGTCTTTCCTGCGGGTTATACACGTAACATGAAATACCGGATAAAGATCAGCAGCTGAATAAAAACCGGTATGGTCTCCAAACGGGCCTTCAATCCGTGTCTCCCCGGGTTCAAGATAGCCTTCAATTACCATCTCGCTGTTTGCCGGCACCTTAATATCCGAAGTAATGCATTTCACCATTTCAACAGGTTCCCCGCGCAAAAATCCTGCAAACATCATTTCATCCATGGATTCAGGTAAAGGGGCTGTTGCCGAGTACATAACAGCCGGGTCACTGCCAACTGCAACAGCCGCGGGCATCTTTTTGCCGAGTTCCCTGTATTTATCATAATGTCTTGCGCCGTCTTTATGAATATGCCAGTGCATACCCGTAGTTACCTTGTCATATATATGGATCCTGTACATACCGCAATTCGGCCTGCCTGTATCAGGGTCGTTTGTAAATACCATTGGAAGGGTTATAAATCTTCCCTCATCTGTCGGCTGTCCATCATCCGGCCAGCATTTAAGGATCGGGAATTTTGTCAGATCAGGATCGTCCTTCTCAATGATATCCTGACAAGGAGCATTTTTGACTGTTTTCGGCAGCCATTTTGAGATCTCAAAAAGCTTTGGGAGTACAGACAGTTTTTCCATCAATGATTCTGGAGGTGACTGATTCAGCAATCCTTCTATACGGTCAGCTATGTCATCGAGGCTTTCAATCTGAAGGGAAAGGCACATACGCTCAAAAGAGCCGAAGATATTTGTAACAACAGGAAATTCAGAGTTTTTTACTTTTTCGAAAAAAAGGGCTTTGCCGCCGCCCGGGCTCTTACATATCCTGTCAGTAATCTCTGTGATTTCAAGAACAGGGTCAACTTCAGTCGTGATGCGCTTTAAAAGCCCCTTATTTTCAAGAAGTTTTATATATTCCCTGAGGTTTTTATAAGCCATTCACTATGATACAGAATTTACTATGAAGGATACAAGCTGAGTCTGCCTGAAACGATCCCTGATTTATTGATAATTAATGCTTTCTGACTGTATTGAATTACAGCTTGATAAGATATTCAATAAGCGTAAATACAAAGACGGTAATGCTTATATAACCGTTCATATTGAAAAACGCAATATCAAGCTTGCTGAGATCGTCAGGTTTGACAAGAGAGTGCTCGTAGATTAACAGCAGTGTCGCTATCAGCACCCCGAGAAGATAAGGACCTGTCAGGCCAAAAACCGGCGCAAGACTCAGAAGCAGTGCAACAGTTATCAGGTGGAGCAGTCTCGATATCCAGAGAGATTTGTTAATACCGAACCGGCTGGGTATTGAATAAAGACCGTATTTTTTATCAAAATCAATATCCTGCAAACCGTAAAGTACGTCAAAACCCGCGACCCAGAACATAACTGCGAAACACAGGGGCAGTATTTCAAAGTCAAAAGTTCCCCTGACCGCGATCCACGCGCCAAGCGGAGCAAGTGAAAGTGCGGTTCCCAGCACTATATGACTCAGCCATGTAAACCTTTTGGTGTATGAATAAGTAAAAAGAACAAGCAAAACCAGCGGAGAGACCTTGAAGCACAGGGGATTAAGCATATACGCGGCAATCAGAAGCACCGCGAATGCGGCAGATGTAAAAAGGAACGCCTCCCAGGTTTTCATGACTCCACGCGGAAGCTCCCTTTCTTTTGTTCTTGGATTAAGCGCGTCGATCTTTCTGTCTATGATCCTGTTCATTCCCATGGCGCCCGTCCGGCCTCCTACCATAGCGACTGTTATCCAGAATATCTGTGAGAAAGACGGTATACCTTCCGCGGCTATAAGAGCCGCTGTAAAAGCAAACGGAAGCGCGAAGACTGAGTGTGAAAACTTTATAAGTTTCAGGTAATCAGACACTTTTTTAATAAAAGGCATGGTTTTCTATTTTAATTTCACAACCCACGAAAAGCAACCATAGTCAGTGAACATAAGCAGGAGGGGTTTTAGGGTAACAGTATTAACCTTTCACTCATTCTCGGTCGATTCGACCTCCGAGACATTTTTACAATTAAAAGTGATAGATGAATCTTTTAAAAAATTAAACCGTTCAAAATTAATACTGCTGCCCTGTGATAGCTTGTTCGTTTTCTTTTTTGGGATTTGGAGCAGTAAGGAGTTTGAAATTTCATAATACGCAATGTTAAGATACTGAGCATTCCCGCAAGGAGATCAATTGATAATCGACAATCGACAATTGACAATATCAAGATGGCAGAAATAATCCCTTTTAAAGGCGTACTGTACAATCCTTCCAAGGTCGATGCCGGTACTGTAATGGCACCGCCTTACGACATAGTTACGCCTGAATTCAAAGAGACTCTGTATGCGAAAAACTCTCACAATATCATCCGGATCGACTTTGGAAAAGACAGCGACGGAGATAATGAGAATGAAAACCGGTACACACGTGCTTCTGATCATATTTCCGACTGGCTCAGGCAGGGAATTTTTTCATCCGATCCGGAAGCTTCATATTACTGCTATGAAATAACTTATGAAATAAACGGTGTTCATAAAAAGATAAGAGGGTTTCTGGGCGCGGTCAAAATTGAAGAGCTTGGGTCCGGCAAAATCCATCCCCATGAAATGACATATTCAAAGCCCAAGTCAGACAGGCTGAACATCCTGAGGTATTGCAAAGCAAATACAAGCCCGATATTCTCCCTTTACAGCAGCAAAGAAAAACTGGCCTCGCATATACTGGAAAACACGTCCGCAACAGCGCCTTTTATAGAAGCTAAGAACGGAGACGGGTTTGTACACCGCCTCTGGAGGATAACCGACGGCAAATCAATAGCAGAGATAAAAAATGAGATGGCAGATAAAGATGTTTTCATTGCGGACGGACATCACCGTTATGAAACGGCACTCGCATATAAAAAAGAGATGGAAGGCAAAGGGTCAGGCAAAACCGGGGACGAGCCGTCCAACTATGTTCTGATGTTTCTTGCAAACATGGAGGACGATGGACTGACCCTCCTGCCCACTCACCGCATTGTGGAGATAGACTCGGATGTCAATACAAAGGAAATACTCAGAAAATATTTTGATGTGCAGAAGGTCAGTTCAGATGGAACATCTGAAAAACAGTCAAGACAGGTGATGTTTGAAATGATGCAGAAAAAGACCCATACATTCGGTATGTTCCTTACAAACTCAAACACCTATTACACGTTGTCGTTTAACGGCTCAAGCCCTGAGACCGGAATGCCCGAGTGCCTGAGAAACCTTGATGTAACGGTTCTTCATAAACTGGTCTTTGAAAAACTCCTGAAAATAAGCCATTACGAATATGAAATGGCCCCTGATATTGCAGTGGAAAGGGCTAAAAAAGGTTCATTTGAGGCTGTTTTCTTCCTTAATTCCACACAAATCCGCGATGTCAAAGACGTAGCCCTTGCCGGAGAGAGAATGCCGCCCAAGTCAACTTATTTCTATCCAAAACTACTGACAGGAATGGTCATATACAAATTTTAGCGGTCTTTTTAATGAAACTCCGATATTTCAGCCTGTTTCAAATCCCCGGCCATTTAAACCTTTTTCATTTTTTTATGTCTAAATAAACAGATGGGTGATGACTTAAGTCTAATAGAAAGATATCTGGCCGGAGACGAGTACGCTGTTGAGGAGCTTGTGATGAAATATCAGCGCAGGATATATGCATTGACCTTCAGGATGACCGGAGATGTGGAAGATTCGAAAGACATGACTCAAAAGACATTCCTGCAGGCATTCAATAACATAAAGAGTTTCAGAAAACAATCGTCTTTTTACACATGGCTTTACAGAATCGCGACAAATACCTGCCTGAACCACCTGAATAAAAAAGGGGGCAGGACTTTAGAGCTTAATGAATCCCTGGCTGACAGCAATACAGGCGCCCTGCCTGCCTTGGTCAAGGAGGAAAGATCACGGCATTTAAGGGCTTCCCTGTCAAAACTGCCGGACAGGCAGAGAACGGCAATTACTCTCAGGGCTTATGAAGGACTTTCTTTAAAAGAAACGGCAGAAGTGATGAAATGCTCTGACGGAGCGGTTAAGGCCCATTACCATAACGGAATGAAAAAACTCAGAGACATCTTTAAGGAGAAAGGTTATGAAGTCAAATCATGACGAAATAAGGGAGAATCTCCCTGAATACATGCGGTCAGGAGATATCCCTGACAATGTGCAGGAGCACCTGAGTACATGCAGAGAGTGCCGTGAAGAGTTTTCCCTTCTTCAGGAACTCAATAAAATTCAGGTCCCTGAGCCTGACGGCCTGTTCTTTGAGACGCTTCCTCAAAAGATACGGGTGTCTGTCAGACAGAAAAAGAAAGGCTTTTTGTTCAGATTTGTGCCGGTGTTCACCCTGATCGCGCTGGTCGTTGTAGCCGGCTATATTTACCGTACAACAACCCCGCCTCTGACATATGAAGAGTTATTCACAGATCCGCTTGCTACCGAGGTGTTTGACCTCAGCGGGCTAAGCACCGAAGACATACAACCTATTGAAGGGGAATTCCCGGAGAACGAAATATATCTGGCAGAAGAAGAAACCCTTTACACTGAATTTGCCTCTTTAAGCATGAAGGAAATGGAAGCCTTCTATGAGGCACTTGGAAACGAACAGAATGGAGGTGTTTTATGAAAAAAGTGATATCAGTAATGGCGCTTGTAATGGGCTTAATGCTCTTTGCAGGAGAGGGGTTCAGCCAGCCGCCTGAAGACCGCGGCGGGCCGCCCTCAGAACAGCAGATGGAAAAGATAAGAAAAAGGGTGGAGACACTGAGGATGTGGAAGTTAACAGAGGTCCTTAACCTTGACGAGGCAACCGCATCAAGGTTTTTCCCGGTACTGAACGAATATGACAGGAAGAGGATGAATATCGCTCATAAAATGAGAAAAGACATGAAGGAGCTCAGAAAGTCCGTGGACACCGCTCCTGAATCTGAATTAAAAGACATTATTTCCAGGCTCAGAGACAACCACAGGAGACTCCAGAAGATCAATGACGATGAGATGAGCAGGCTCCAGGACATACTGCCTGTCAGGGACATGGGCAAACTGATAATTTTCAAGCAGGAATTTCAAAGGGATATGAAAAAGATAATTTCCGATGTCAGGGAAAAACAGAAAAGAGAGCTAAGAGAACAACGCAGGGAAGCACCGCCTGAATAATACGTTAGTTAACGGATATCTATACGCGGGCTTGTCCGCAGGTTACAGCAGAGAACTGTATCCGGGCACTTTTATTCGCCGGGTACAACTTTTAAAAATTTTCTCTTACCGACCTTGAGAAGGAATTCTTTTTCAGGAAGGTCCTTATCAGGGTCATCCCACTTTTTTCCGTCTATGCTCACACCTCCCTGCCTGATCAGCCTCATGGCCTCACTCGTACTTTTAACAAGGCCCCCGTCTTTCATCACCCTGGGAAGCCATATATCATTGTCCCCTGCTTTTAACCCAAAGACCGCGATATCATCAGGCAGTCCCTTTTCTCCGAATACATGTCCAAATTCTTCTCTGGCTTTTATTGAAGCATCTGTTCCATGATATCTTTCAACGATCTCCTGTGCAAGATCTTCCTTGGCTTTTTTCGGGTGTATACTGCCGTCTTTAATACCCGTTTCCAGTGTCTTAAGCCCATTAACTGAAACGCGGCTGAGCAGTTCATAGTACTTAAGCATCAATTCATCGCTGATTGACATTATCTTTCCGAACATATCCTTTGGTGTTTCTGTTATCCCTATGTAATTGCCCAGGCTCTTGCTCATCTTATCGACTCCGTCAGTACCTTCAAGCAAAGGCATCATGATGACAACCTGCTCTTCATTACCCATCTTTTTCTGCAGCGTTCTGCCCATCAGCAGATTGAACTTCTGGTCAGTCCCGCCAAGTTCTATGTCCGATTCCAGATATACGGAGTCATACGCCTGAATTAATGGATAATAAAACTCAATGATGCTGACTTCCTGCTGGTTTTCAAACCTCTTTTTGAAATCCTCCCTTTCAAGCATCCTTGCAACGGTCATATGAGAGCCGAGCTGTGCAAACTCAATTACACTCATCTTGCCGAGCCACTCGCTATTAAACACTATGCGGATCTTATCGGGATCCAGTACCTTGAACACCTGTTTCTTATAAGTTTCAGCGTTTTTCAGGACCTCATCCCTTGTCAGAGGTTTTCTTATCTCAGACCTTCCGGTCGGATCGCCTATCATGCCGGTAAAGTCTCCTATGATAAATATTATCTCATGGCCCAGGTCCTGGAACTGTCTCATTTTCTCAAGAAGGACTGTATGCCCTATGTGGATGTCAGGCGCAGTAGGGTCAAAACCCACTTTTATTTTCAGGGGTGTCTTTGTTTTGAAAGACCGCTCGAGTTTTTTCATGAGATCCTTCTCAGGGAGGATCTCGACTGCCCCTCTTTTGATTATTTCAAACTGTTCCGATGGTTTTAACATTGATTTTCCGCTGCCTGGTTTATCAAGATTGTACCTGAAATGTTGGATAAAATAACAGAGATAATATGTCAACCGTCCTGCACATTATGATATGTCTGGCATGTTCCACTGAATAAATCAATAAACAGGACTGTTGGTGACTGATTCCCGTACGACACAGTTAAAAAAAGACTTTGAGGAGCTACGTTTAAACCTTTAAATTGATCGGCTTAAACAAAATTTAATTATTCGTCGATTATGGGGATCAGGAGGCAGTTGGCCTGTTTATTCCCACCGTTCCAGAAGGTTATAAATTGAGGTTTTGCCAAATAAAAGTTAAAGTGCTTATTGAATCCCATAAGCACTTTAACACCGATCACTATATTAAAAGCACTTTGTGAACCCGCAATCCTTGCAGACCGCGCATCCGCTCTCCTGTGCCACTGCGCCTCCGCACTCAGGGCATGCACCGACAAGAAATGCTGATTTGCTGTGTTTGCCAGAGCCGTTTCCATTACCTTTCTTGCCGGTCAGTGAATATCTCTCTATTGACTGTGACAGAGCGTCAGAGCAGGAAGATATCTTGCCGCCGTTTGACCACGTCGGGCTGTGACAGGTAATTCCCTTGAGCTGTTTAATTATCTCGTCAGGTTCTATGTTGCTTCTGAACGCAAGACTTATCAGCCTGCCGATGGCCTCTGCCTGGCTTGCCGCACACCCGCCCGCTTTGCCCATATGTGTGAAGAGCTCAAAGAGATTACCATTAGCGTCCTCATTAACGGTTACGTACAAGTGGCCGCAGCCGGTTTTCAAAAGTCTTGTCGTCCCTACAATAACATCAGGCCTCTTTCTGGGAACGATCTTTTGCATGGTCCCCTCTTCTTTCTCAGGTTCAGCCTTATTATTCCCGGTGGAAAGGACCTGTTCCTCCCTTGAACCGTCTCTGTAAACAGTAACGCCTTTACATCCAAGGCCGTACGCTAACAGATATACATCTTCAACCTCTTTTGGAGTAGCGTCATGCGGGAAATTAACTGTCTTGGAGACAGCGTTGTCAACATGTTTCTGAAAAGCGGCCTGCATTCTTATGTGGTCGATCGGAGATATATCATGCGCAGAGACAAAGACCTTCCTGACATCCTCGGGTATGCCGTCAATATTCTGTATGCTTCCCTCTTCAGCGATCTTTTCTATGAGCTCCCTGCTCCAGAAGCCTCTCTCCTTGGCTACCTTTTCAAAATAAGGGTTTACTTCGTACAGTTTCGTACCTTCAAGCACATTGCGCACATAGGACACAGCAAATAAAGGCTCTATACCGCTTGAACATTCCGCTATTATTGAGAGCGTCCCTGTAGGTGCAATAGTAGTTATAGTGGCATTTCTAAGCCTCATTTGATCTACCCCTTCGGAGTATCTACTTCGTTTATCGCTATATATGCTGTCAGCGAAATTGGGGAACACACCTCTTTCTTCAGACAGGATCATGGACTGTTTTCTTCCCTCTGTCTGAATGAACTTCATAACTTCTGTAGCAAGTATGGAAGCATCCTCTGACTGATAGGGAATTCCAAGGCGTATCAGCATATCCGCCCAGCCCATAATACCCAGTCCTATCTTCCGGTTCGCCTTTGTACTGTCCTCTATTTTTTTAAGAGGATACTTGTTGACATCAATAACATTATCAAGGAAGTGAACAGCCATGTGAACTGTTTTTCTGAGGGATTCCCAGTCCACACAGGGTCCGGAACCGGTACCTCCGGATTCTTCTACAAATCTGGCAAGGTTTATCGAACCCAGGTTGCATGATTCAAAAGGCAGAAGAGGTTGTTCACCGCACGGGTTCGTGCTCTCTATCTGTCCAACTGCCGGAGTGGGATTGGATCTATTGATCCTGTCAAGGAATATTATGCCGGGTTCTCCGTTTTTCCAGGCGTGATCCACTATTAATTTAAAAACTTCCTTTGCCTTAAGTCTTCTTACAATTTTGCCGTTATGAGGATTTATCAGGTCGTAATCCTCGTCCTTTTCAACTGCCTTTATAAATGCTTCTGTTATAGCTACTGAAAGATTAAAATTGTTCAGCTTATTGTTATTGTCTTTAGCTGTAATAAAATCAAGGATATCAGGATGGTCAACACGAAGCATGCCCATATTGGCACCCCTTCTTGTCCCGCCCTGTTTGATCGCTTCAGTAGCTGAATCAAAAACAGTCATAAACGAAAGCGGGCCGGACGATACTCCTTTGGTAGAACCTACTATATCGCCGTTAGGCCTGAGATTTGAGAATGAAAAGCCTGTCCCGCCTCCTGATTTATGGATCAACGCGGCGTTTTTAACTGCTTCAAAAATTGATTCCATTGAGTCTTCAACCGGAAGAACAAAACACGCGGACAACTGGCCAAGCCTTCTTCCGGCATTCATCAAGGTCGGGCTGTTAGGAAGGAATTTCAGGGATTTCATTGATTCGAGGAACTCTTTTTCAATATGTTCAAGTTCCATCCCTGATTTTCCATATTTGTGGTCTGCGAACGCAATAGTCCTTGCCACCCTTTTAAGCATATCGTCAACATCCTCAACCGGCCGGCCTTCTTCATTTCTTTTCAGGTATCGCTTTTCAAGAACCTTTAACGCGTTGGGACTAAAACCGGGGTTGGCTGAAGTTGTTTTTTCCATATTATCTCCTTTATTTAACATAACGAATTAATTTAATTAGCTTATTTCCATATTGCCCTTGCTTATATTAGCTTCACTGTATACTCAGCAAATTGCACTTCATTTAGAGTACATACGCAATTAAACCACAATATATAGTGGATGTCAAGAGAAAAGTGAATTTCAGCGAACTCATTGTTTTTTTTAGCCTTTTCCTGTGAAAATCGCGTTGATAGATTGTGGAATATGGCAAAATGCCCATAAAAGCAGTTGATATAATCGAAATATTCATAGAAATGCCGGCTTTATTTCGTGACTCCGGCTAATTTCATTATTAATTTTTTTTAATGTATTAATAACAAAAAACCTGTAAAATGGAAAATAGCCATTTACCTCGGCTTGTTAACTATAAGCGATATAACAAAATGGATTGCCATTTATAATATGCGAGGTATTCTATATATCAGTTCGGACATATTAAGGAGACAGTCATGAGATCAAAAGATACATCATATAAAAAACTTAGAAGATACCGCCACTTTTCAAATCTTTCTGATGGAGCATTAGAAACGATCTCCAGGAAACTCGAGCTTATCAATCTCCCGGCAGGCACAAAAATAATCAGGGAAAAATCACCGGCTGATTCTTTTTATCTTGTAAATAAGGGGGAGGTTGAGGTCCACAAGAGAACAAAATGGGGGCAGTCTGCAATAATCGGAGTTGTGGGCAAAAGTGAGGGTTTTGGTGAAATAGCACTGCTGACCTGTTCTCCCAGATGCTGCTCGGTGACTGCAAAAACTGATGTTGAACTTTACAAACTCAAGAAGTCCGACTTTGAGAGAATTGTTCACCTTGACGCAACATTCAGCAATCTGCTTGAAAGCAAGGCACATTGCTTTACTGAATATGACAAAATGAAAATGCTTCAACCCTTTGCACTTCTTGAACCGGAGAAGATGCTTGCTGTAGTAGGGCAGATGAATGAAGAAAATTTCTCTCCCGGAGAAACCATCATCACTCAGGGGGAAAAAGGCAGTTTATACTACATAATAAAGTCCGGCCGCGCCTCGGTCATTAAACAGGAAAAAGACAGTGAACCCCGTCAGGTCGTGGAATTAGGTCCGGGAGAGGGGTTTGGTGAAGAGGCCCTGATCAGAGAAAAACCAAGGAACGCTACAGTTAAGGCAATTGATGAGATAACGGTCCTGACTCTGAACAAAGCTGACTTTGACAAAATACTCGGGGAATCGTTTATTGAATGGTATTACTCTGAAGATATACCAAAAGATAAAATGGATCAGTATGTTTTTATTGATGCCAGGATACCCCCTGAGTACGAAGTAGAACATATTGAAGGCGCTGTTAATATCCCTATTGAAGAAATGCGCCAGAGATATGGAGAACTGGACCCTTCCCAGGAGTACTATGCTTACTGCATCTCTGATTCCAGGGGTGCGGCAGCCGCTTTTCTCTTGAAAAGCCAGGGCTTTAATGTCAAAGCCATACGGGGAGGATTAAGTGCGTGGGACGGCCCGGTCCACCATGGCAGTGACGGTATTGATCATCCTTCAGGAAATTAGTATGAGTGGTTAATAAACAGGCCAATTACCTCCTATCACTTACTCCTACTATGGAGCAGAAATGCAATGAGTTTATATTAACTATATTCCTTCCGCCAAACAAGGCATGGGAAGCTGTCTTACTGTTAGATACTCCTAAGAAAGAGTATCAATGTAATGAGTTGATATTAATTATATTCATTCGCTTAAACTCACTGTGTCATTTGCTATAATCGACAAATAATTAATATTTTGTTTTAGCCTTTCAAGTTCAGCGTTTTCTTGTTAATTCCATAATGTCTTTTTTCAAAGGTGTCGGATAGAAATGTTTCACCAGCTTCCCATGTCTTGTTACACTACCACCTCCAAACTGCAGAGTTGCAAGCAGGATATAGTATTTGAGCGGTTTGTCGATTCGACCCTCGGAGTCGATTCGACGAGAATGAGCGACAATACTATATGCTGATTGTTTCACATACGCCTGTTCTTATTTTGAAACCTTCATCTTTATGAGCAATACCAAATGTACTTAAATAGTAAATCGAATATCAAAATCGCATGATGACCGGGTAAGTTTCATCCCATGCCTGCTATTGCAGGTGCAGGTAACTAATTTATCGTTTTCTGCGCATCCTGACCATTGCAATACCAATAATAATAACAATTGCTATAATGACACCTGTCTTAAACAGGCCTGATCCTTTTTTCTCAACACGGGCCTGCTTGCCGGGTTTGACAAAGACCTCATAATCATCAGGCGGTTCATTAATGTTCTCTCCGACTTTAATATCATCTGTTTGGGTCCGCTTTGGAAACGGGGCAAGCCACACACCCAGATGGTACTGAAATACAGGCTGATCACTTCCTGCTTCAACCTGCAGATATATAGGGCCCTGTGTAATATATTCCAATGTCTGCTGTTTAATAATATCAGCCGCGGCCAGAACATTATCCGTGTTTTTATCCATTATGCGTAAAGTCATTGGCTTTCTGGAAAAGCCGAGTACTGAGATAAACCTGTTCTTTCCAATAGAAGGACTTATCGTATACGAATCAATAGTGTCACTGCCTCCAAGTGTTCCGCTGAATGACGCTATTTTCCCCGCGGGCGGATCCTCTTTGTCCTTAAGCAGGACACGTATGGCAGAACCGGCTGAATCACCCGCGTCACTGTTCTTCCCGGCATCAGCGTAAGCCCCGCCTGTCAACAAGACTGCCAACATAATATTTATTGCCAAAGAGTATAAATATTTCATGGTGTTGTCCTCTATCTTTTATACCTTATACTTAATTGCGTATAAAGCGGTACAGCATTGAGATTGTACCAGTTAGGGTTGCCCATATGCTGTTTTTCACAGTCACCTATGGCAACCAGTTCAGCATTGAGTTTCTGCAGTTTGTTTGCCTGTGAGTTATCATATTTATCTTCAAATTTTTTCTTTGCCACATTCATCTCGGATCTCGGACTTCCTTTCTGCATCATCCAGGCGTATTTGGCATATTGACCGAGGTTGGCGGCACCGTCCGCGATAGCGACCATCATCTTATATTTTTTCATGGTGCGCTGATAGATCACATAGACCTTCTCAAGTTTTATCATAAGGTCCCGGGCTGTCTCTGCATGAGCCTTCATACACTGGAAGCATGCCTCATCATATTTACATTCAGACGTGATCGTTCCGCCTGCCCCGTAATCAGGCTGAATATCGTTAAGCTCCTGCTCCTGATTGCCATAGTCCATACCGGTCCCGGGCGCATGTTCAGCCAGCTTGTTGAACCAGCCGATAACCATTTTGTCAAACTCGTCATCCATTGCCGAGCCGTAGCTTAATGAAGACAACAGCAGTAAAAAGGTCAGGGTAATTGATGCCATTAAAACCTGTTTCAATCTCATGGTTAATGTCCTTTCAGCCGGCCTGTTACATTACAGGCGGCATATAGTCCGCAATATACCATTTATTACCTTCGAGAATAAGTTCATATTTTATTTTTTTGTCGCCGAGCCTTTCCATCATGGGCGCGCCCGGTGTTATGGTAACGTCAGCTGTTGCCTTGCCTGCGCTTACATCTACACTGTCAATGCTCCAGCTTTTGGGCTGTATGGTAACAAACAGGGAGACACTGCGGGATGCCGCACGCTGTTTCCCTTTGCCTCTCTGCCAGAAGTGTTCTGTCTTTATGATCGCATCCTGAAAGTACATCGCGGGATTAACTGAAGGGCTGTCTTTTTTTTGAGAGAATATTTCATCCAGTGTTTTTAAATATTGAAAGAGCGTTTGTTCCGCATCACCATCAGCTGTTTGAGCCTGTTCCTGTGACTCCGCTGCCTGTGATTGTTCTTCTTTATCTTTTAAAGAGGTCTTTGCGCCTGATTCTTTAAAACCTGTCATGTACCAGTTGCCGTCCACCTTAACAAGCGTATATTCAACATCCCTGCTGTACCTTTTTAACCTCATCTGCACGGGGTTCCCAACGGTCATTGTAACCTTTGCCCTGGCAAAGTCTCCTGCTTCCTGCACTTTCACTATGTCCCACGCTGTCGGCTGGTATATCGCGAACAACATATTGCTCCTCATTGACGGCACCTTCGTATCGCGGGGTTTGAGTTTCCAGAACGCCATTGTCTTCGTACGGGAAGCTGTGAGTGAAACAGAATCTTTACCGGGCTTTGTACCCGGCGGGTAGATCTCACTCATCTTTGTAAAGTACGCCCTGAGCAGCTCCGGTACCTGAGCCCCTTTTTCAACAGGGTAATCATCATCCGCTGAATAACCGGGAGAACATATCAGAATCACGCCCAGTACCGTCAATATAAGCTTACGCAGCATGGTAATCTCCTTATTCTGATTTACTGCTGCTGACTGTTATTGCATAACTCGAAAACATATTATACAGGCCGGGATTGTTATCCCTTATTGACACATAAATGCTGCTTTGAGTCCCGGGCATATCAACTGTCAAAGAGGCTCCTTCCTCAAGTTTGTAAAAGCGCGCCACTCGTCTCATACCGCTCTCATCATAAACATCAACCCTGAAACGAAAACCGGGTACGGCAAAACGGATATCAAGCTTAACCTTATCTCCCTGCTGAAAAGGCCCCATGATCTTATAGGCATCGATCATATCCTCCAAACCAAGATGCGCAGTCGCTTCAGTGCCCTTTTCCAAAAGAAGTCCGCCGTCTTTTGGAGAGCCCGGCGCTTCTTTGCCAACGAATATGTCACCGGCGCCGTGAATTCCGACATCAAATAAAGCGTCTTTATGCGTTCTGGCATAATCATCTCCAACCGCGAAATAAAACCCCCTGCCGGTAATATCCATATAATGAGTATATGCCTGGCTTCCTATCTCGCCGCGCACCAGCACCTTTCTCCCCTTAATTTCTTTTTTGTCAGGGTCGAACACAAAGATCGTAAATCCGCCCAGGTGATGTTTGGCCTCTTTGAGCTCTCCCTCCCGGGTTTTGATAACAGCTTTTGACTGGATATATCCCTTTATAACAGCAAGCTCTCCTTTATCCGTCTGCACGAAATAGTAATTCCCCTGTCCTTTTTGTACATGGTCTTTCAACGTATACCTGCCCGGTGAGAGCACAACAGCGTGATCAATATCATTTCCGCCCATCACAGGCATTAGAAAGCGCCCCGGCGCGAGTTCAGCTACTTTTCCGTGAATGGAATCTATAACAGCCTGAAGGCTTTGGATCAGCATACTGTAATTCTCAGCATCAAAATAAAGGCCGTCACCGGCTTTAGCTATCTGCTTGAGCTGTTTCCTTGTTTTTTCATCAATATCAAAGCCTATTACATGAACTTGTACGTCAATGCCTGCTTTTTTCAGATCCTCTATGACCCTGACAGGGTCTCCGCCGCAGGTCTCTTCCCCGTCACTTATTAAAACAATTGAGGGCTTGCTGTCTGAGTATGGTTTCAGGTCCTGTCCTGCCAGTTCCAGACTTTTGGCAATTGGAGTATAGCCGTAAGCCTTAAGGCCGCGCGCTGTATCTGATATGGTTTTTGAACCCCCTTTATCAAATGACACCAGCAGCTCAGTGTTCGGGCAGGAAGCTTCAGGCGTTTTCTCCAGGGTATTATCAAAGCCATAAGCCCTGAACGCAAGCCGGATAAGCTCGCTGTCCAGAGCGCTTACGGTCTCATTTAATGCCGACTTTGCTATGGCTATTTTATATTCTCCATCAAGCTTTTTCATCATGGAACCTGAGGCATCCAGGATGATTTCAATGCTCATTACAGGTCCGGATGCTTCCTGTTCCGGCTGTTCAACTTCTATTTCAATATCAGAAGGAGGCGGGACAGGAATGACTTTGACCAACTCCATTCCACCTTCTGCTGTCTCAGGCACCATTAAAGCTCCGGCCCCGGATTCAGGCAACTTTCCTCCTTCCGCGACCGGCATGGAACCCAGCAAGGCCTTTTTAATACTCTGTAAATTTTCTCCCAGGCTGAATTTTCCACCTCCGGCCAAAGCGATCATGCCCAACTGCGCGAACGCACCCGGGCTTCCAATACCGATCGTATCAACCGGAACACCCAGGTCCAGTAACTGCTCAGCAGCTTCTTCAGGGTCCTGCTCACAATTTTCTTCGCCGTCAGAGATAAGGATGATCCTGGGGTTTCCCTGAATTCCTTCCATGTCCTGCATTGCCTGTTTCAGTGCATAGGTAATGGGGGTTTTATAGCCTTCCGGCTTTGCGCTTCCCACATAGCCGGTTATCTTTGCCCTGTTATCACGGGCAAACGGCGCAACCATTTCACTTGCAAGACAGTCTTTTGCTTTATCGCCTGTTTTTGAATGTCCAAAGATACGGAAAGCAACCTGCACATCATCCCGCACAGTATCCATAACCTCTCTAAAAGCGTCCCTGGCAAGTTCGATCTTGGCCGGCCCCCGCCTGTTATTCGGCATGGGTTTGGTCATGCTGAGCGACATATCGAAGAGTATGAGGATATGAGTGGGCTGTTCCTCAGCCCACGATTTTAGAGGTAAGATCAGTACTAATATCAACAGGATCAGCTTGCCGAAAACAATATTATTTAGCACTTTGTAATCCCGGTTTCCAGACACAGTTTCTATTATATAACAACAGGGTATTCTTGCCAATCATGGAGGAATGTATCTGACAAAAACCGGTCAAAGAACGTGTCCTGAAAGAATTCCTTTTCAGAATCCGCGGGTCAAACCTGACTCAGGGAGTATCTTTGGAGGGCTCATCAGCAGCATCCAAAGATTCCGCTGTTTCAGGGGCATCTATGGCAACTCCTGGTTCTGTATTTTGAGACTCTGTTACTTCAGAACTTTGAGCAGGATTCGATGCGGCCTTTTGGCGTCTCAGTATTTTCTCTTCCTGTTTCTTCTTTCGCTTCAACTCCTTCTGCCGCTTCTTCTGGTTGTACATTCCACCCCGCTTTGCCATAGTCATCTCCTCGGTAGATTAATATACATCTTAACGTATGTATTATAAATGATTCCCCGTATTAATATGGGGAAAAAACCGTTTTTGTCTTTCTGTTTCTCTCTATTCGTCATAAAAAGTTTACGTTCACACTTGGGTTTCCTGAATTATCGAAATAAATAAACAGACATGAGGACACTTCCCTGCCCGCTAATCGATATCTTCGTCCTTCAATCTATCCAGGTATTCCTCCCATTCAAGAGGAAGGGAATGCTTCTTTTTGTTATTACACTCCTTGCATGCCGGAACAACGTTATTTTTTGTTGATCTTCCGCCGCGTATTATAGGCACAATGTGGTCCATGGTCAGTTCTTTGGGAGGTACGTCTCTGCCGCAGTAATAACACTTTCCATTGGCGCATTTCCGCTTCCACCACTGTGTTTCTCGAAGATCTCTTGCCTTTTGTTTTTCTTTCCTGATCTCCTCATCAGTGCCTGTTGAAATGAAAGGTTCCATTCTTGTTCTCCTGCCGGATATGTTACCTCATCCCCTTAAAAACTATCATGGGGAGATTTATAAAAAGATTATTCTGCGGGAAATCAATTTTATGGATGTTCCAGTGACCCGTGGTAGAACACTTCACATTTATCCCCCTCAAGCATCTCAATAGGTTTCTTTATCAGCGAAGTAATCGGCCCCAGGAGCGATCCAAGGATACTTGGCTTGTCGATCTGAGGATTCTTGAATTCACCGTGAATCTTCTGACTGAATACAGCACATCCTCCCGGATCCAGTACTGCAACAGACACGTCCTCGAACCTGTCACGGACGATGTCCAGATTTCCCTTGAGCGCGATACGGTTCTTTCTGGTGGTAAAAGCAACATCTTCTGCCGCGGCAATGCCGTTACTGATCTTCCAGTCAGAAACAAGTTGCTCTATTGAGCCCTCTCCTCCCAGAGATTCCTTATAGACATTCCCAAAGTCATATCCCTTTGTCAGCGCAGTGCCCAGGGGCCCGGCAATCAGGAATGCGCCGACATCGACAAGATTTCCCTTCTGGCTTTTTTCATATTTTTCCAGCAATCGGTCAATATCAATGCCATCAAGAAGCAGGGACCGTCCGCTTAAAGAAATCTTACCCTCAGCTGTTCTTATCATTTCATCAGTATTACTGCCCTTCAGTGTCAGATGTGATTTCAGGTCCATCTTGCCGCGAATCGATTTTTTCTGACTTAGAACCCCCAGCATTTCTTCAAAATTAAACCCGGCAATCATAAGTTCAACCGAATACTCCGCGTCCCGATCCGGCAATACTCCTCTGATAATCGCTCTGCCGTCCCCGCCGAACATCTTCATCGTCAGCGGATTTATTTCAAACTTGCCTGCCCGGGTTTTAATGTCAGCGCGGATGTCCGAGATCCCTACCCCGCCCGCCACAACCTCGGCACACGATAAAAGGCCGTCAAAAGACAGTTTCCCGGGAAACTCACTTCCGCCGGCATAAAGGTCACGGATAGCGAAATTGCACTCCTTTGCCTCAGTCTTCATGCCTGATATTTCATCAAGATACAGAACGTTCCCTTTCTTAACGGTAATCTTTACCGCTTTAAATTGTCCGGCCGCAACACCCTCTCCATCGGGTTCCTTTTCAGGCATTTCGAAATTATACTGCCCTTTCTTATCTTTGGAAATAAACAGTTCCAGGCCGACAAGAGCAATCTGCCGAATGACCACTTCCCGTTTGAGGAGAGGCAGAAGTTTTATACCCACCTTCGCCTTTTTTATCAAAGCGACATCAGCTTCCCTGTTCTGTACCACAATATTTTCGAGCAAAGCGCCTGTTGAGGGAAAAAGCATGAATTTAATACTGCCGTTTATTCTGACATTCATGCCGGTGGCATCAGAGGCAGATGCTTCGATACGGGACTTATATGTATTCATATCAAACGTCAGGGCAAAAATCGCAGCTGCCAGAAACAGAGCCGCAGCGGCAATTCCAGCGATATTAAAAAGTTTCTTTTTTTTCGATTTCATAACAGTTTTTATCTTAATAAATAATCTTTTTAAATACTACCGTTGAAAGATTATAAAGTAGATGCCTGCAGGTCATGCCCCGGCACTAATCTTCATCAGATAACGGAATAATACTCGCGATGCCCTGGGAGGTTTATTGTGCATATTTTCTTTTACAGCGTTTCGAACAAGTTGAGATAATTGCCGCCTTTCCGCGTCAGGGCATTTTTTTAATATTTCCTCTATAAGTGCTGTGTTTCCGGCCATAAGTTCATCACGCAGCAGTTCTGTATCTTTAAATTCCCCGGCTTTTTTGTAGTTGCCGAGCTCAATGTTCTCAATTGCTTCATGAACAGGTGCAGGATTAATTTTCCTCATCAAAGTCCCAATATACTGCATCTGTCTCCTGAAGGCCCCGCGGCTTTTCAGTGTTTTGGCAAATTTCACAGCTTCATGAATCTCTGCGGGCATATCAATGTCCCTGATCAGATGTGCAGGCATTTTTACAAGTTTTTCGCCAAGAACCTGCAAATTCAGCGCTTCTTTTTTCCTATTTGTTTTACTTTTGTGTTCCATTCCCGGGCCCCCGGTCCTGTTATATCGTCTGAAATCCTGCCGGATTGATATTATTTTAACAGATTTCAATAATGCAGATAAGTCGCTCTTTAATGTATAGTAGTAGACGTGAAATTTGAGGAACTGGACATACATGAAAAAGTTCTTGAGGGAATAATATCTGCCGGTTTTACCGAGTGTACTCCTGTCCAGGAACAAACCCTTCCCACAGCCCTGCTCGGCAAGGACATCGCGGCACAGGCCCAGACAGGAACCGGCAAGACTGCCGCATTCCTGATTGCGGTATTCTCACGCATGCTCGCTATGCCTGAGCTGAAACGGGGTCCCTCA
Organism: uncultured Nitrospirales bacterium; assembly: GCA_964574765.1. GTDB lineage: Bacteria > Nitrospirota > Thermodesulfovibrionia > UBA6902 > BMS3Bbin08 > CAZNPC01. The sequence continues at coordinate 24,451 of CAZNPC010000012.1, forward strand.
CCAAGGGTGCTTATTATTGCTCCTACCCGGGAGCTTGTAATACAAATAGAAGCTGAGGCCAAACTGCTGGGCGGCCCCGCAGGCTTCAGAATGGTATCTGTATACGGCGGCATAGACTACCTGAAACAGCGTGAAGAAATTGCAAAAGGCGCTGACATACTCATAGGCACTCCGGGCCGGCTTATAGATTATCTCAAACAGAAGGTCTATAGTCTGAAGAAAACCGAGTTCCTTGTTATTGACGAAGCAGACCGCCTGTTTGACATGGGTTTTATCAGCGACCTGAGGTTTATGCTCAGGAGAATGTCTCCGTACGACAAACGGCAGTCCATGCTTTTTTCCGCTACTCTTTCCAACCGTGTTCTCGAACTGTGTTATGAACACATGAACATGCCTGAACGGTTCACAGTAACACCTGAGCAGGTCACAGTAAAACTGATTGAGCAGGAAATCTATCACGTAGGTCGGACAGAGAAGATCGGCCTGCTCCTCGGGATCCTGAAACGTGAACCTGACGGACGCTACCTGATCTTTTGCAATACCAAGGTCGTGGTAGAACGTCTTGACCGCCTGCTGAATGCCAACGGGCTGGCAACCGCCGCTATTACAGGTGACATTGATCAGAGGAAAAGAATGAAAGTGCTCTCCCTTTTCAAGGACGGCAAACTACCGGCACTCGTGGCCACGGATGTGGCAAGCAGGGGATTGCACATCGACGGTGTGACACATGTGATCAATTACGACCTGCCGCAGGACCGGGAAGACTATGTGCACAGAATCGGCAGGACGGCCCGGGCCGGCGCAGGCGGCAGGGCAATAAGCCTTGCCTGTGAGGAGTACGTCCACTCTCTCGCTGACATTGAGGAGTATATCAAACAGAAGATACCTGTCATGCCTTTGACTGAGGAAATGATAATAACTGATTACCGTAAAGTATCGCGCGCCCGGAAAAAAAGCATTCCCAAAAGAAAAAAATCCGGACAGTTCAGTAAAGGAAAACCCTCTACTCGCGTACCTGAAAAAACCGGCCACCACCGTCCTGAGAGAAAAAAACCTTTCAAAAAACATTTCAGGCGTCAAAGTTCCAGTTAAATCCGGTATCGGTACAAGCTTAAATCATTAATTTTCATTTACAATATTTATTATTTACATACTAAATGTTGAGGCATATCCATAATGAGTAAGCCCAATGAAACAAGCGTTCTCATTTCTATTCTCAAAGATGCGTACTCAAAAGTGTTCTCCGAGAACTGGCCTGTCTGGCTTGGGGGACTATTAATAGGAATTACCAGTGTCATTACTTTTACGTGGGCAAGACCCTGGGGAGTTGTTGGAGGTTTAAGAGAGTGGGTTGACTGGTTGTTTTATTCGCTGGGAATATACAGCTTCCACCCTGCTTACAGCCCTCTTCTAAGTTCCAGCTCTGTCCTGACTTTCGGATTGATCTGGGGCGCTTTTGCTTCAGCACTATTGTCAAAACAGTTTGCCGTCAAAACACCTCCTCCTTTTGAGTTGTTCCGAGGGGCTGTGGGAGGTACATTAATGGGGATCGGCGCTGCCATGGCAATGGGATGCAATGTCGGGGGGTTTTTCAGCGCGACAAGCGCCCTCTCACTGGGAGGTATAGCCATGATGGCAGGCCTGACCTTAGGCGCGTTTCTTGAAACCCGCTATCTCTTTTGGGAGGTCCAGAACCTGAGATTCAGGCGGGGAGACGGAATCCCCAAAAAACCAAAAGAGGGTTCTGCTGACAGGACAAATATCCAGCCGTATATAGGGGCATTGGCACTGGCAGCTGTTTTTGCAGCAGCATATATTTACCGCTCTTACGGCATTGATCCGCTCACTGGTTATAATTATGTGCGGACCGGCGGCCTTCTGATCTCAGGCCTTGCATTTGGAATAATCCTTCATCGCAGCCGATTTGCGTTCCTTCAGGCATTTAGGGACCCCTTTATTAACGGAAACGCTCAACAGGCAAGGGGAGTCGCAATTGCAGTTATTGTGAGCACTCTTGGTTTTGCCGCTCTTAAGGCAGGCGGCCTCAGGCCTGAAGGAGTTTATGTTATGCCGACATTCTGGGCCGGCAGTTTTATCGGCGGTATTATATTCGGATTCGGCATGCCCTTTGCCGGCGGATGCGCGAGCGGTACCTGCTGGCGGACTGCAGAAGGCAAGGTGAAAAATATAACAGCTTTTATATTCTTCGGCGTGTCGAATTCACTGAGCAAACTGCTTATCGATTCATCCGACACGCTTAGATCAATTATGGGCAGGCAGGTCTTTTTGCCTGACTATATTTCTTACCACTGGGCTGTTGTTCTTATTGTAGGGATAATGATCGCATATTATATAATTACATCCTGGAATGAAAAAACAAAAGCATTCATCTAAATAATAATGAGTTCCCTCCGGTCACATGAATATGTCAATGACTTTCTGTATTTCGCGGTAAAACCAGATATTAATAAGACTGAAAATGTATTACTATATTGTTCCGGAGTTAATTTTACCCGGTTTCTTCCGATCACAATGGGGCGGCATCGCCCGATGTCAAATTGCGTAATAAGGGGACTTCAGCTTGTTAACATCGGGGTCAGAGACCTGGCGCTGACCAGCGGTGCAACACCAAAAGCTGTCATTGAAAATGACTGCGGAAAAGTAGTTCCGAAAAGCGACGGCTGGTACAGAGAGCACCTGCTGATTGAAAATGCGCCTGCCTCGTTTTATAATGATATGGTCAATTACTGCGTTTTAGCTCTTCTGAAAAGTACTTTCAAAGCGTGCGTACTTCAGGTTGACCTGCCGGATACCCTGCCCGGACCGGATGAACTGCAGGTGTTCATTGAAAAAATGTGCGGAAAATATGGAAAATAATCTGGTATAGTTATAGGGCAGTACCCGAAGTGTAACAATTCTGCATCTTCGGACGCGGCATTTATGAAAAAAATAATCGTTATATTACTGATCCTTGTAATGGGCTGCGCTCAAGGTATGCCAAGGGCGCCAAGGATACGGAAAATACCAAGGATGCCTGTGAACTATATGATCATTAATGATCAGACCTATCCTCTTCTCACAAGGGCGGATCTTGCCAAACATCCCCTTATTGGAATTGCCTCCATATCCGCCAATCCTGACATTATTCCATATCTTAAAGAGGTAGTCGGCAGGTTCGCGGTATCACCGCTGATTTATTATGATATAACTCTTGACGCTTCCTTTAACGATGACGGGCCGGAAATCAGCGTTCAGAAGTTAAGCGGGCAATACCCGGATATGCGGTATGTAATTGTAATAAATGAAGTCCCTCTAAAGACAGACAATATATGCGAGAAACATTCAGGAGCGATGCCGGGTTCTTTTTTTCCCCGTTGTGACGCAAATAAAGAGGATAAAATAACGGATGAGTATATAACTGTCTATGAAGCCAAGCTTGACGTGCTGCTCCTGGACCTGGATAAAAAACTTCTGCTCGCAATGTCGTCAGACAATTTCAGTAAAAAAGAGAGTCATTTTGACACATCATGCCAACCAAAAAATGACAAGATCGTTAACATCCTGATAAAAACACTGCTTGTTGGCGGTCGCTGCAGTGGTAAAAGATATCCGCAGGTTACTCACCTTGATGGGACGAAGGTGGGGTTTTATGTTTACAACTTCCTAGACCAGATGAACACGCAAGCGCCCAGATAGCCCTGTTAATTGTTGACAAGTTATTTTTAAAAAGTATAAATTACGGTTAATAATCCTTCATTCCGGGTATATGACATTGCATGTGATGTGAAGAAAATGGAATCACTGCTTATCTTACAAAAAAACAGGAGCGCTGCGGGAAACTCCGGTTTTCTGCCATGTTAATGCCTGATAAAACTGCCCCTCATATAAAGAACCTCATAGAAAATCTGACAGTTGAGAAAGAATTCTCTGAAGCCATATTCAATAATATAGGGAGTGCTGTCATTGTCCTGGATATGATTGGAGCTGTACTCAGGATTAATCAGGCCGCCATAGAAGTGTTGAAGCTGAAAAGTACTGACATGAAAGATGTGAATATCAGAGAAATCGATCCAGAGCTGGAAAAGGTCCTTGCCGCATCTAACAATTTCGATGAAATAGAAATTGTCACGGGAGATGGTTTTAAAAAAATAATAGGTTTCAATAATTCACCTCTGCTTGATCAAAACCGTAAACAAACCGGAGTCATCGTTGTGTTCAGAGACCTGACAGAGGTTATTAACCTCCGGAATGAACTGAGGAAAAAACAGAAATTTGAAGAAATCGGCAAATTAATGTCTGGTGTTGCCCATGAGGTCCGCAACCCGCTGAACGCTATATCCGCCCTTACCGAGGCACTATCCATGGATATACAGGACAATGACGATTCCAGGACAATCATGGGCCATATTCGCGGCCAGGTAAACCGTTTGTCATTACTAATGAGTGACCTGCTGGATCTTGGCAAGCCGATTGATTACTCAGACATGACCCATGATTCACTTGTTGTAGAGTGTTCAGCTGCCATTGATTTATGGAGGCAGTCAAATCCGGAAAGTTCACACAAGGTAAATATCATTGTCCCTGATAATACAAATTCCTGTGTTCTTCTGAACCAACAGAAAATGCAGCAGGTCTTTCTTAATTTAATAGAAAATGCTGTTCAGCACAGTCCGGAAGGGTCTGAAGTTAAGATAGTTTTCTCTGAACATAATAACTCTATACTTAAGGTACAGGTCATAGACAGGGGAGAAGGAATTTCCAGGGAGTATCTGCCTCAGGTATTTGAACCTTTTTTCACCATGCGCAGGGGAGGTACGGGACTGGGACTCAGCATCGTCCATCATGTAATCGAGGCTCATGATGGAGAAATCGAAATCTGTAACAATAATCCGCCTCCCGGATGTACAGTGACGGCGCGCATACCGCTTGTCCCGGCATCGAATTGCAATAATGAAGAATAATATACTCATTGTAGATGACGAACAGGCTATAAGGTTCGGTTACTCAAAATACCTTGAACGGCGGGGATATAATATTTACGAATCATCCTGTTTAACTGAAGCGAAACAGGAGATAACATCACGGAGATATGATGCGATCCTCCTGGACCTGCGGCTGCCGGACGGAAACGGCCTTGAATGGATCCAGGAATTAAGAGACAATTACCAGCATATGGCGATTATCGTAGTAACTGCCACTAACGATGTTTCACTTGCCGTAGAGGCAATGAAGAGGGGCGCCAACAATTATCTTGTAAAACCCATCAAAATGGAAGAGCTGGACCTCTTCCTCCAAAAGAGTATTGAATCGGAATCATTCAGACATAATGTCATGGTCCAGAACCGCCTGAAGAAAAAAACAGATCCTTTTTTCGGGGAAAGCCCTGATATGGCTAATGCAAAAGGACTAATTTCTCTTTCTTCGGAAAACGATGCTCCCGTACTGCTTCTGGGAGAAACCGGCACCGGAAAGAGTGTTGTGGCTCAATATATTCACGAACTGAGCGGCCGCAGTTCAGGATCCTTTGTGGATGTCAACTGCTCTACGCTGAAAGGTGATTTACTTGAGAGAGAGCTTTTCGGACATGTCCGGGGCTCATTCACTTCAGCTGTCAAGGACAGTCCCGGCCTTATCGAGATCGCCGACGGCGGTACACTCTTTCTTGACGAAATATGCAATATGGATATTTCAATTCAGGCAAAATTTCTTCATGTCATTGAAAAGAAGCAGTATCGCAGGATTGGTGACGTACGAAACCGATACAGCGATTTCCGCCTGATCTGCGCGACCAACCTGGATATACTGGAAGAAGTCAAGGCAGGCCGGTTCCGCAATGATCTGTACTTCCGGATAAATGTCCTGAGCATAGTTATTCCACCTTTGCGTGAAAGAGCAGGCGATCTGTCATCCCTTACTGAACATATATTGAAAAACATACTCTCTTCACCTGTCGAGCTTTCACCTGAATTAATCGAAATGCTTAAATCGTATCATTGGCCCGGGAATATCAGAGAATTGAAAAACATGCTCGAAAGGGCTCTTATTCTTTCCCGGAACGGCCCGCTGCAAGCCCATCATTTCTCAGGACTTCAGTCCACACCGCCTAAAGACAAAACTGCAGAAGCGGCACCGGAACTCCATAAGCTGGAAAGCAAACATATTATGGAAATACTCAGGCAATGCGGGGGAAACAAACAAAGAGCAGCGGAAAAGCTCGGAATATCCCGTGCAACCCTGTACAGAAAACTGAGAAGGGCTGATAGTGATCTATAAATCGGCCCGCTCACATGCAGACCTCTGGTGCTATTCAGATTGCCAGTATTACTCACAATAATCTCATTTCTGAGACTTTGTTCGCGATAATGATAATTATCATTTGAACAATTCAACAACGTGATCTCCCAACCTATTGATTTGTTTGCTTTTTTATATTTAGCCTTTCTGGCACACTTCTTGAGATAATAATTAACATGAAACAAAAAAGACAAAATCTTTCACAGGCGGAAAACAGGCCGGCTGAATATAGCGCCGCTAAAAAAAGACTTCTTTTAGTTGACGATGAAATTCCCGTTCTCCTTGCATTTAAAAAGCTATTAAAAGGATTTCACACTAAAATAGACACTGCCGAGACTTTCGAGCAGGCGATTTCCATGATCAATAACAGAGAATATGATGTAGTTATTACGGATCTCCGCCTGACAGGTGTAATGGGAAAAGAAGGCCTTGAAATCCTTCAATATATTAAAGAAAGACATCCGAAGACACGATTTATTATGGTTACGGGATATGGTAACCCGGATATTATTAAAAGAGCTTATGCGATCGGAGCTGACTTTTATTTCGACAAGCCTGTTTCTATTCAATCGCTTCAGAAAGCTCTGAAAAGCCTGGGGATAACATGAATCTTTTATTAAATCATTATCAAATAATGAGGTAAAAAAATGAAAAAACAACAGGAGAGTACTAACACCATCAAGGATGCCGGGAAAGTCAGGCAGACCGTTGAGAAGCTGTCGGCCCATCTTGAAGAGTATACAAGACAGATTGACAGCTTTCTTAAACGAATGGATAATACTTTTCTTCTTGTAGGCAAAAGCATAACGGATTTTAATAAAGAATCACTTAAAGCCGGTGAAAGTTCCCTGTCAGTTATAGACCTCATATCAGGAAAAGAAACGCTTTCTGTAACTACCGGCCTTGTTACAGCGCTTGAGGGCCTGAGCGAATATATGGGACATTTCGAAGAGCTGCTGCATCCCAATATCAAAAAGAAGAACAGTATTGAAGAAAAACTTGAAATCATGACCGGTTCCCTTAACGAGTTAAACGCGATGAAAGATCACGTGAGCAGGCTGGCATCTGGGCAGAATACCGCAGCAACACCTGCTGATCAGAACAATGAAGAAAAACCTGAGATCCCAGATGATATTAAAAAGCTTTCAGTAACAACCTGTTCTTACGCTGATAAATTCGTCAAAGCCATGCAATCGGCAGATTCTCAGGTAAAAGAGCATATTTCATCCATTCTGAAGAAAAAATACAATTACAGTGATCAGGTTCACTCCATTGTTCAAACCATAGGGGATGTCATTAATTCCTTAACTGAGAAAAGAAAACATTGCACCGGTACTCAAGATAACATTCCAACCCTTACTTCGGGCATATCTAAAAGCACACGGGAGATCGTTATTTCCCTGCAGTTTCAGGACATAACAAGCCAGGCATTGAATAAGATAAAGAAAGGCCTGTCCGATTTAAGAAAAGGTTTAAAGCCCGGCAACAGCCAGATATCCGGCAAATCCTCTGAAGAGCTGACATCATTACTTAAGAAAACATCAAAAGTGAGCTCTCTTCTTTCCGAAACTCTTGGGAATGCCCGGAACAACTTTATCAAAGCTCTTGAAATTACAGGCAGGAATCTTGGCACTATCTCGGACAATATGACATCAATGGCCGAAATAGTTACCAATGTGGCCAAAGACGCTTTTGAATCTGAACTGCACAGACTTACTGAAATAGACCATTTCTTTGAGCAGATCGCGAAAGATACGGAGGGCGCACGGAACGACCAGTCATTGCCTGAGTCATTAACGCAAAATATCAGGGACATTACTCTGTGCGCAGCAGATCTGGAGCACATTAAAAAAGATGTACATCGCATTTTCGGCAATCAGCCGTCCGATCAGGAAATAAACAGAAAAAGAACACCCTCAGAAGTCCTTGTAAGTGCAACATACAAGTTGTTCAATTTCACGCTTGCGTTATCAAAAGATTCCCAGACGGAGCTGTCTAAAGTTTCATCAGATCTGGAAGGACTATTTGCAGAACTCGACAGTTTCGGAGATACTATGTTAAAAACCATTTATGAGGACTTCACTGTCATAATGCGTGAACTGCAGGTCATTAACAAAGATATTCAGTCCGGCCAGCATCATATCAGTAGAATAACTAAAACCATTTCAACAGACTTTTCATACAGGTTAAAAGACCTGAAAAATCTTGAAACCATGAATGTATTCGTTCAACAGATGATATCAGACCTGGATCAGGCAACCTCATACTGTCAGTCATACCTGCCGGAGAAAGACGTAATGAAGATCTCCGTTGATGAAAAGAAAGTCCAACTTGTCCAGGAAAAGAACAAGCAGTCATATAATCTTGCAAATCTGACAATCGAGGAAATCGTAGATCTTTACGACAATATAGATTTCTTTTAATCAATGTCAGGGGGGAATATGCTGAATTTCAGTGTCAAAAAAAAGAAAGGAGCACATAACGTACATATCAGAGGGAGCATGTATCTCCAGCATTTGCCCGCGCTTCTGAAGCGCCTGCGTAAATTATGCGATGGAATTAATAATATAGTATTTAATATAAGCGACGTAACTGAAGTTGACCTGTCAGGGCTCCAGCTTTTAAGTTCGGCGCAAAGGACTTTGAGAGAACAGGGAAAAACAATGATCATTGAGGGGAAATGCCCGGAAGCCCTTATAAATGTAATGGAGAGTACAGGGTACATAAACAGTCCAATTTATAACATACAAAGCAAAGGAGATAACGAACATGCCAAAAAAAATAATGATAGTTGATGATTCGTCCACCCTTCGGCAGATGGTAAACTTCACTTTGAGTGAAGCGGGATATGAAATAATTGAAGCTATTGACGGCGTGGATGCCCTGTCCAGGTTAGATGACAACCCGGTGGAGATGATCATTACAGACCTGAACATGCCGAACATGGACGGGATCACGCTAATCCGCAAACTCAGAGCAATTGAAGCCTATAAGTTCGCCCCGATCGTCATGCTCACAACGGAATCTCAGGCGGAGAAAAAGATGGAAGGAAAAGAGGCCGGAGCAACAGGCTGGATCATAAAACCTTTCACCCCTCAGCAGCTTACCAACGTAGTTAAAAAGGTCCTTGCATGAGCAAATGGGGAAAGGATGTTATAAAGCTTTTTAAAGAAGAGGCTCAGGATTTCCTGTCCTCGCTGGAATCATCCCTGCTCGAACTTGAGCATAGACCTGACGATAAAGAACTCATAATGGAAGTCTTCCGTACTTTCCATACTATCAAAGGGAACGGGTCAATGTGCGGATTCAGGAAGATTGCTGATTTTACGCATGAAATTGAAACGGTCTTTGATATGGTCCGTAACGGCGATTTTGCCGTTACAAAACAATTGATAGATACCACCCTTCTGGCGCGTGATTTTATCGTAACCGAGCTCGGGAGGGAAACTGATGATGAAGACAGCTTTGACACCGATACCTCTGAAACAATTATTAAATTATTCAAAAACCTGATACCACAGCATGACGCTGCAGAAGATGATTCCCCCGCACCCGTTACATCAGAGGAAGACCCCTTTTATTCAGACCGGAAGGAAAAGAAAACCTACCGGATAAGATTTTATCCGCATCAGGACATCTTTATGAACGGGACAAATCCCGTTCTTCTCCTTAAAGAACTGAGCGAGTTAGGCGATTGCAGATTTATTGCCCACACAAGCGCTATCCCTCCGATCAACGAGTTTAATCATGAACTATGCTACACGCATTGGGATATATTGCTGACCACAGACGCCGGGATTGACAGCATAAAGGATGTTTTTATTTTTGTTGGAGATCAGAGCAGGCTCAGCATTGATATCATTGATGACGACTGTATTTCTGCTGATATCAGCTATAAAAGACTCGGAGAGATCCTGCTTGACCGCAAGGATATCAGTATGGAGGACCTGAAAAAGGCGCTTGAATCACAAAAGCGCGTTGGTGATTTTCTTGTTGATGCCGGTGTGGTTGATCAGTGCCAGATTACCTCTGCCCTGGCCGAACAGGAACAGATCAGGGAACTTAGAAAAAACCGCCAGACTGTTATATCAAGTTCAAGCGTCAGAGTAGCTTCAGAGAAACTGGACAGTCTCGTCGACCTGGTGGGCGAGCTGGTGACAATCCAGGCGCGTCTGTCACAAACCGCCGTAACTCAGAAAAATCCTGAAGTGTTTGTCATTGCCGAGGCCATTGAAAGAATCTCTGGAAATCTGCGGGACAACGCGTTAAGCCTTCGTATGATCCCGATAGGAACGACTTTCAGCCGTTTCGGGCGCCTGGTGCGGGAGCTTTCATTAGAGCTCGGCAAGGAAGTTGACCTGTCTACAGAAGGAGAAGAGACTGAACTGGACAAGACCGTAATTGAAAAGCTGAACGAGCCCCTGGTACACCTTGTCAGAAACTGCATTGACCACGGGATTGAACCCCCTGACGTTAGGGAATCTGCGGGAAAGCCGCGGGCCGGGAAAATACATCTCTCCTCCTTCAATTCAGGACATAACGTGCTGATACGGATACAGGACGACGGCATAGGCCTGGATCCCCAGGCGATCAGAACGCAGGCCGTAAAGAAAGGCCTAATTACGGAAGACTCTGACCTTCAGGTGAAAGATCTTTATGCTCTCATATTTTCTCACGGTTTTACGACTTCACAGAATGTTACAAACGTTTCAGGCCGGGGCGTCGGCCTGGATGTCGTAAGGAAAAGCCTTGATGCCCTCAGCGGTTCAGTTGAAATAAACAGCAAAGAGGGGGCAGGGACTTCCTTTACTCTTAAACTTCCCCTTACCCTTGCCATAATAGAAGGTCTCCTTGTCAAGGTTGGAGAAGAATCCTATGTTTTCCCCCTATTGCAGGTTGAAGAGTGTATTGAACTGGTGAATGATAATATTGATAAAAAACATGGCAGACAGATAATTAGTGTAAGAGGCAAGGCGGTTCCCTATGTAAGACTGAGGGACAGGTTCGGTCTTCCCGGAGAGATGCCGGATATCGAGCAGATAGTCCTGACTGAAACAGTCCGGGGCAAGGTAGGAATAGTAGTGGACCAGGTGATAGGAGGATATCAAACGGTTATCAAGACACTTGGCAGGGTTTACAAAGACGTTGACTGCATCTCAGGCGCGACAATACTCGGCGACGGAACCGTTGCCCTGATCCTGGATATAGAAAAGATAACAGCATCAGTTGAAAAAGAATCAGAGGAGGTGAGAAGTTTTTAGACCATTGTGGGGTTAAGAAATCGGGGATATAAATAAAAAAACCATACGTTACAGAATATAACGGTAACAGTAAATAAGGAGATATTGATGAAAAAATTTATTGCAATCTCAATCGCATTGGTTGTGCTGACAGCAGCCGGTATTTGCTTTGTCCCGCCTGCACATACCGCCATGGACCGGGAGACTGATAAAGCATTTGACGGATTCAGACAGGCAATGGAGGACTTCACAGATGTCATTATGGCGGGAAACTGGAAAATAATAGAGGGAAAGGTCAGGGCTATCAACAAGAGAGCAGAAGAGATCAGGGGACTGGAAATTGTAGATCAGAACAAAATGCTCATATTCCACGCTGATTGGCTGGTTATGCACTCGGCAGAAATGCTCAATCTGGCCAGGAAAAAAGATAGTGCCGAGTTAATATGGGATTATGGTTCGTTGAACACCCGTTATCAATGGATCCTGTCCCACCTTCCTGATGTGATAAATCATCAATTTGCTGAAGCTATTATAGGGGTTCAGGAAGCGGCAGAAAATAAGAATGCCAAAGAGGCTTCTGAAGGGGCAGAAATAATTGATGAGTCCGGAATGCAGCTGATCCTGGCGGCGAGTATGATGAAAGAACAATTTGCGAACACACGGTGGGTTATGGAATTGAGAATGTTTCTTCCGATTGAGCCTGCCGTTATCTCAGCTGTAAGGGACGGGAAATGGGATACAGTAATGAAGATCGTTTCCGACGCGGAAAAATTGCGTAAAAAGATCGCGTTTTCCCAAAAAAAAGGCGGAGGGATGAAACATTAATAGTCTAAACTGGACAGTCAAGGAGAAAGGACATGGAATACCTGAATGATTTGACAGCAAAAATCAAGGGGAAACTTGGATATAAGCTGATCGCCGCATTTCTGCTGGTAGGGGTACTTCCTCTCCTTGTGGCCACTATTACCTCTATTTCAACGGCACGAAGTGCGCTTACGACACAGTCATTTCACCAGCTTGAAATGGCGCGCGACATTAAAAAGACCCAGATCGAAAAACTCTTTGAAACCCTTTTTTCAGATGTAAAACTTTTCTCTTCTCTTGACAACGTCAAGAATTACTATGTTGAATTTGAAAATATCTTCTTAATGGAAGGGATCAATGGAGATTATTACAAAACCGCTGAGAATGAATACACACCGATATTGAAAAGTTATGCCGGAGCTTACTCTAACATGTTTATGATATCCAGAGGCGGTGATGTTGTATATTCTCTGTCCAGAAACTCGGAGATCGGCACAAACCTGTTATCCGGCAGGTACCAGAACTCAGGACTGGCTTCTGTATTCAAAAAAGGAATCAGGGGCAAGACCGCGTTTGAAGACTTTTCATCTTATGAACCTCTGAAAGGTTTGCCAGCCGCGTTCGCTGCATCTCCCCTGCTGGATTCATCAGGCGCGGTCATGGGCGTATTGGTATTACAAATTTCAGATGATCCTGTTAATTCCATTATGAAAGAACGGAGCGGAATGGGAAGGACAGGTGAGACCTATCTTGTCGGATTTGACAAAAAAATGAGGTCTGACCTGCATCTTGACCCTGAGAAACGTTCTGTGACAGCTTCGCTCAAAGGATCTGTTGAACATAACGGTGTAGATACATACGCCTCGAAAGAGGCGCTCTCAGGGAACACTGGCAGCGGAATCATTACTAATTATAACGGTACTAAAGTACTTTCCGCGTACACTCCGCTGAAAGTCGGCGATATACAATGGGCGCTGATCACCGAGATCAATGAAGTCGAGATAAAAGAGCCGACCGGCAGGATGGTCAAATCAATATTGATAATCGTCCTGATTATAGCTGTCCTGGCTGTTGCTGTTGCTTTGTTCATTGTCCGCGGGATAGTAACCCAGGTCGGCGGTGAGCCCGGTGACATCGCCGATATAGCCCAGAAAATAGCTGATGGCAATCTTACACTAAACCTGAAATCGCTTAACAGGCACGGTGATACCGGCATTTATGCAGCCATTAAGAGCATGGTTGAAAAGCTCAGGGAAATTATCGCCGACGTAAGGACCGCTTCTGAAAATGTCAACTCCGGCGGTCAGCAGATGAGCACCAGCACCCAGACGATGTCACAGGGAGTTTCGGAGCAGGCCGCATCAGTCGAAGAGGTATCTTCATCAATGGAGGAGATGCACG